>JAEZIO010000063.1 GCA_023436615.1 Pseudomonadota bacterium
AAGGCCTGTTCGGCGACGGCCGCGGCGGCGCGCCGGGCTGGTACATGCACGGCGTGTTCGGATGAACAATTCCGTCATTGCGAGAAGCGACAGCGACGAAGCAATCCAGGAGCCTGGATTGCTTCGCTTCGCTCGCAATGACGAAAAGAAGGCGCTCGGCTGATGCCCGAGAAGGAAGGTTTCGCGCGTCTGAAGCTCGTCCGCACCGGCGACATGCCGCCGGCGCCGACGGCGAGCGCGCCTTATGTCGAGCTCGGCGTGACCTCGCCTTTCTCCTTCCTGCGCGGTGCGTCGGACTCGATCGAGCTGGTGCTGCGGGCGCTCGAGCTGGGGATGGACGCGATCGGAATCGCCGACCGCAACACGCTCGCCGGTGTCGTGCGGATGCACAGCGCCTGCAAGGGGGCGGGCCTCAAGCCGCTGATCGGCTGCCGGCTCGATCTAACGGACTCGCCATCATTGCTCGCTTATCCGATCGACCGCGGCGGCTATGGGCGGTTGTCCCGGCTGCTGAGCCTGGGCAAGATGCGCGCCGCCAAAGGCGAGTGCGAACTGTCGCTAAGCGACGTCGCCGCACATGCCGACGGCCTTGCCGTCATCGCCTGGCCGACCGACGATCTCGACGCCTTCGAAGCCGAGCTGCGGCGGCTTCGTGACGCCATTCCGTCGCTTCGCCACGTCGCGGCGTCATATGTCTATCGCGGCGCCGATGTGGCGCGGATCGAGCGGCTCGACCGGATGGCGCGGGCGAACGGCTGCACGATCCTCGCGACCAACGACGTTCACTATCACGCGCCCGACAAGCGGCCGTTGCAGGACGTGATGACCTGCATCCGCGAGAAGACGACGATCGGCCAAGCCGGCTTCCTTCTCAATCCGAACGCGGAGCGGCACCTCAAATCGCCGGAAGAGATGGCGCGGCTGTTCGCGCGCTGGCCGCATGCGATTTCAGCGACCCGCGACTTCGCCGATGCGCTGAACTTCAGCCTCGACGAGCTGCGCTACGAATATCCGCGCGAGACGGTGCCCGACGGGCGGACTCCGCAGCAGCATCTCGAGCAACTGACGTGGGAAGGCGCGCACAATCGCTGGGGCAAGCGAATCCCGTACAAGGTGCTGACGCAGCTCAACCACGAGCTGAAATTGATCGAGCGGCTCGACTTCGCGCGCTATTTCCTGACCGTCCACGACATTGTCGCTTTCGCGCGCGGGCTCGACCCGCCGATCCTGTGCCAGGGCCGCGGGAGCGCGGCGAACAGCGCCGTCTGCTATTGCCTCGGGATCACCGCGGTCGACCCGGCCACCAGCGACCTCCTGTTCGAGCGATTCATCTCCGAAGAGCGCCGCGAGCCGCCCGACATCGACGTCGATTTCGAACACGAACGGCGCGAGGAGGTGATCCAGCACATCTACGAGAAATACGGGCGCGAGCGCGCCGGAATCGCCGCGACCGTGATCCACTACCGCCCGCGTTCGGCGATCCGCGAGGTCGGCAAGGTCATGGGGCTGAGCGAAGACGTGTGCGGGGCGCTCGCCTCGACCATTTGGGGCCATATGGAAGGCGAGATGGAGGAAGCGCGCGCCAAGGACGCCGGGCTCGACCTGAACGATCCGCATCTGAAGCGCACGATCAAGCTCGCCGAACAGATGATCGGGATGCCGCGCCATTTGTCGCAGCATGTCGGCGGCTTCATCCTGACCGAGCGGCCGCTGACCGAAACGGTGCCGGTCGGCAATGGCGCCATGGACGACCGCACCTTCATCGAATGGGACAAGGACGACATCGACGAGCTCGGGATCCTCAAGATCGACGTGCTCGCGCTGGGGATGCTCACCTGCATCCGCAAATGCTTCGACCTGGTCGAACAGCATCACGGCGAGCGATGGGAGCTGGCGACCATCCCGCAGGAGGAACCGGCGGTCTACGACATGCTGTGCCGCGGGGATTCCTTGGGCGTGTTCCAGGTCGAAAGCCGGGCGCAGATGAACATGCTCCCGAGGCTCAAGCCGCGCTGTTTCTACGACCTCGTCATCGAAGTCGCGATCGTCCGGCCGGGTCCGATCCAGGGCGACATGGTCCATCCCTATCTGAAGCGCCGGTCGGGCAAGGACCCGATCACCTTCCCCTGCCCCGCGCCCGAGCACGGGCCGCCCGACGAGCTCGAGAAGATCCTCGGCCGGACGCTCGGTGTGCCGATCTTCCAGGAGCAGGCGATGAAGATCGCGATCGATGCCGCGAACTTCTCCGCCGAGGAAGCCAACCAGCTGAGGAAGGCGATGGCGACCTTCCGCTCCAAGGGGAAGATCGAGACGCTCCAGGACAAGATGGTCGGCCGGATGGTCGGCCGCGGCTACGATCCGGATTTCGCGCAGCGCTGCTTCGACCAGATCAAGGGCTTCGGCGAATATGGCTTCCCCGAAAGCCACGCGGCGAGCTTCGCGCACCTCGTCTATGTGTCGAGCTGGCTCAGGTGGAAATATCCGGCGGCCTTCGCGGCGGCGCTTTTGAATTCGCAGCCGATGGGCTTCTACGCGCCCGCGCAGATCGTCCGCGACGCCAAGGAGCACGGGGTCGAGGTGCTCGAGGTGGACGTCAACCGCAGCGATTGGGATTGCACTTTGGAGCGTGAAGCGTTGCGGCTTGGCCTTCGCCAGGTCGACGGGCTGCATCGCGAAGCTGCCGAACGGGTGGTTGCGAAACGGCCCTACGCGACGGTCGAAGAGCTGCAATCGCGCGGACGCGTGCCGGTGCATGCGATCCAGCGCTTGGCTGCAGCGGACGCGTTCCGATCGATGGGGCTCGACCGACGCGCGGCGCTCTGGGATTCGCGCGCGCTCCGCCAAGCGCCCGACCTGCCCTTGTTTGCATTCGCCGACGCTCGCGACGAAGGGGCGGAAGCCATGCCCGCCAGGCTTCCGGCCATGCCGCTCGCCGAGCATGTGATCAGCGATTACCAGACGGTGCGGCTGAGCCTGAAGGCGCATCCGATGCGCTTCCTGCGCGAATATTATTCGGCGCAAAAATTTGTCACCGCAGAACAATTGCGCTCGCTTCGCGACGGAAAGCGACTGTCGATCGCAGGGGTCGTTCTGATCCGCCAGCGGCCGGGAACGTCCAAAGGCGTCGTGTTCATCACCATTGAGGACGAGACCGGGGTCGCGAACCTCGTCATCTGGCCCGATCTGTTCGAAAAACAGCGCAAGATCGTTATGGGCGCGCGTCTGATGGCGGTTCATGGAATGATCCAGCGCGACCCCGATAGCGAGGTGATCCATGTCGTCGCCGGCCGGCTCGAGGACCATAGCGGCATGCTGAGTCGCCTGAGCGACGATCCGCTGCTTCCCTCCAGCCTGGAAAAACCCGACCATGCGGGAAGCTGGGGCCGTCCGCAAAGCCGCCACCCGCGCAATGTCGAGATCATTCCGAAAAGCCGCGATTTCCACTAAGCCATTCATGTGGCAGCAATTTTGGTGAACCATTGCTGCCACAAAGATTGGCTAGGACGCAGCCCATGAGACATTTTCTTCTCAGCCTAGCGGCCATCGGCCTGCTTTCGGGGACGGCCGCCGCTTCGGCCAAGAGCCCGCTCGAGGGCCGCTGGAAGAACGGCCGGATGGAAGTGGTCATCGCGCCGTGCGGCGGCGACCTTTGCGGTACCGTGGTCAAGGCGTCTCCGGCGCAGCAGGCCAAAGCCGAGCGCGGAAGCGACACCGACCTGATCGGCGCTCGGCTGATCAAGGATATCGAAAAGACGGGGCCGCGAACTTACAAGGCCACGGTCTTCCTCGCCGACCGCAACATGCACGCGCGCGGCACGATCAACCAGATTTCGAACAACCAGCTCAAGGTCCGCGGTTGCGTGCTTGCCGTGATCTGCAAGTCGAAGACCTGGGACCGGGTGCGCTAATCGAGGAACGCCTCTCCGGCGCCGATCTCGCCCGCAAGCACCGCTGCCTGAAGCGCCGCCATGTCGTCTGCCCAATAACGGTCCGACGTGAAGCGCGGTGTGACCGCCCGCACCTTCGCATGGACCTGCTGGAGCTTCGCCGACGTCTTGAGCGGCGCGTGGAAATCGATGCCCTGGGCGGCCGCGATCAGTTCGACCGCGATGACTCCGGCCGTGTTGCGGGCGACCTGGCCCGCCTTGCGCGCGGCGATCGGCGCCATCGAGACATGGTCCTCCTGGCCCGCCGAGGTCGGGATCGAATCGACGCTCGCCGGAAAAGCGAGCGACTTGTTTTCGCTGACCAAGGCCGCGGCCGCGACCTGCGGGATCATCAAACCGGAATTCACTCCCGAATCCTCGACCAGGAAGGGGGGAAGACCGCTCATCTTCGGGTCGACGAGAACGCTCGTCCGCCGCTCGGAAATCGAGCCGACCTCGCACAGCGCCAAAGCGATCGTGTCCGCCGCGAACGCGACCGGCTGGGCGTGGAAGTTACCACCGCTGATCGCCTCCTCCCCGAACAGGATCGGGTTGTCGGTCACCGCCGCGGACTCGATGGTGAGGGTCCGGGCTGCATTGACGAGAAGGTCGAGCGCGGCGCCCATCACCTGCGGCTGGCAGCGGAAGCTGTAGGGGTCCTGCACCTTGCCGCAGCGCGCGTGGCTGGCGACGATGTCGCTGCCGTCGAGGAGGTCCGCGATTGCACCGGCGACGCGGATCTGGCCCGGCTGCCCGCGAAGTTCGGAAATGCGCGGATCGAACGGCTTCACCGACCCTTTGAGCGCATCGACCGAAAGCGCTCCGGCGGCAATGGCGGCGGCGAAGGCGCGCTCGCCGGCGAACAGCGCGTCGAGCGCGATCGCCGTGGACGCCTGGGTACCGTTGATCAGCGCGAGCCCCTCCTTCGGCCCAAGCTGAAGCGGCTGCATGCCGAGCGTCTCGAGCGCGGCCGACGCCGGCAGCGGCTCACCGGCGATGTCGATCCGGCCGTGGCCCATCAGCGCGGCCGTCATGTGCGCGAGCGGCGCCAGGTCGCCCGACGCGCCGACACTCCCCTGCGCCGGTATGACCGGCATGGCGTCGCGGTCGAGCAGCGCCTGCAGCGCTTCGATCACCTCGACCCGAACGCCCGAGTGACCTCGCCCGAGGCCCAGCAGCTTCAATAGGATCATGAGACGCGTGACGTGGCGCGCAAGCGGCTCGCCGAGGCCGGCGCTGTGCGAGAGGATCAGGTTGGTCTGGAGCTCGGCGAGCCGGTCATCGGGGATGCGCGTGTTGGCGAGCAGGCCGAAGCCGGTGTTGACGCCGTAGACAGTCTCCCCGCCTGCGACGATTCGCTCGACCGCTGCCGCAGCGTCCGCCACGCGTCGCATCGCGGAATCGTCCAGCCTCGCGCTTGCGCCGCTCCAGAGCTGCCGGAGCGTGGCGAGCGAAATGGCCGTCGGGTCGAGGCTGATCGTCATCAATCCCGCGTGTCGCAGATTAGCGGCGGACTTCCCACTGCGCTCGCTAACGCCGCAGCGGCTCGCAAGTCAGGGCAAGCCCGTCGCGCGTGTAATAGACATAATGATCGCCGCTGCGGAGGATCGACACGCCGCCGCTTTCGTAGCGAATGCCCAGGTTCGATTCCGTGCGCTTCAGCACGACCCGTTCGCCGGTCGTATCGTGCAGCACCGCAGTACGGCCATCCAGGTTGATGTCGACACGCACCGCCTGCCCGCAGACGAAATGGGTGGTACGCAACCCTTGGTTGGGCGGCGTCACCGCGCATCCCCCTACCAACACTAACGCAACGAGCAGCCAACGCATGGGAGTGCCTCCGCCTATGGCCGCTCCAGGCGGCCGACCCGCCGGCTTTGACGCGTCCGACAGCGGCGCGCAATGCCAGCCGGGTCAAATCATCGGCAGGTCGAGGCCCTGCTCGCGCGCGCAGTCGATCGCGATGTCATAGCCGGCGTCGGCGTGGCGCATCACGCCGGTAGCAGGGTCATTCCACAGCACCCGCTCGAGCCGGCGAGCGGCATCGTCGCTGCCGTCGGCGACGATCACCATCCCGGCGTGCTGCGAATAGCCCATGCCGACGCCGCCGCCGTGGTGGAGCGACACCCAGGTCGCGCCGCTCGCGGTATTGAGCAAGGCGTTGAGCAAGGGCCAGTCGGACACGACGTCGCTGCCGTCCTTCATGCTTTCGGTCTCCCGGTTGGGAGAGGCGACGCTGCCGCTGTCGAGATGATCGCGGCCGATGACGAGGGGGGCGGAAACCTCGCCGTTCCTGACCATCTCGTTGAAGGCGAGGCCGAGGCGGTGCCGCTGCCCAAGCCCGACCCAGCAGATACGTGCCGGCAGTCCCTGGAATGCAATCCGCTCGCGCGCCATGTCGAGCCAGCGATGAAGGTGCGGGTCATCGGGGATGAGCTCCTTCACCTTCTCGTCCGTGCGGTAGATGTCCTCGGGATCGCCCGAGAGCGCCGCCCATCGGAACGGCCCGATCCCCCGGCAGAAAAGCGGCCGGACGTAAGCCGGAACGAATCCGGGGAAATCGAACGCATGTTCGACGCCCATGTCCTTGGCTTCCTGGCGGATGTTGTTCCCATAGTCGAAGGTCGGGACACCCATGTCGCGATAGGAAAGCATGGCTTCGACGTGGCGCGCGATCGAGACGCGCGCGGCTTCGGCCACAGCTGCGGGGTCGCGCTCGCGCATGTCCTGCCATTTGGCGACGCTCCAGCCCATCGGGCAATAGCCGTTGGCGGGATCGTGCGCGCTAGTTTGATCGGTCAGCGCATCGGGGCGAATGCCCCGCGCGAGCATCTCGGGAAGGATCTCAGCGGCGTTGCCGAGCAGGCCGACGCTGGTCGGCTCCGACGCCGTTCGGATGATCCCGAGCGCCTCGTCGATGCTGGTGGCGCGGCGGTCAAGGTAGCGCGTTTCGAGCCGTTTCTCGATGCGGCTTTCCTGCACCTCGATGGCGATGCAGTGAGCGCCCGCCATCACGGCGGCGAGCGGCTGGGCGCCGCCCATTCCGCCCAAGCCAGCCGTCAGGATCCACTTGCCGGAAAGGTCGCCGCCATAATGCTGGCGTCCCATCTCGACGAAGGTCTCGTAGGTGCCTTGGACGATGCCCTGCGTGCCGATGTAGATCCAGCTGCCGGCGGTCATCTGGCCGTACATCATCAGCCCCGCCCGATCGAGCTGGTTGAAGGTCTCCCAGTTCGCCCATTTCGGCACGATGTTGGAGTTGGCGATCAGGACTCGCGGCGCATCTTTGTGCGTGCGGAAGACGCCAACCGGCTTGCCCGACTGGACGAGCAAGGTCTGGTCCTCCTCCAGCCGCTCCAGCGTCTCGACGATCTTGTCGAAGCAGGCCCAGTTGCGTGCGGCCCGGCCGATTCCGCCATAGACGACCAGGCTCTGCGGGTCCTCCGCGACTTCGTCGTCGAGGTTGTTCTGGAGCATCCGTACGGCGGCTTCGGTGGCCCACTGCTTTGCCTTGATGTCGCTTCCGCGGCGCGCGCGGATGTGGCGGCTGTTGTCGCGTCGGTCGGTCATGCGTTTACGTATCTTCCCCCGCGTATATCCGCCGCTCCGGCCCCGGAAGGCCGATCCAGTAGCCAAGCTCCGCCAGGCTTTCGAGCCGCCATACGCACAGGTCCGCCGCCTTGCCCGGGGCAATAGTGCCGATGTTGTCCTGCAGGCCCAGAGCACGCGCAGCGTTGCTCGTCATGCCCGCGAGCGCCTCTTCGGGAGTCAGGCCGAACAAGGTGCACGCCATGTTCATTGCCAGCGTGGGCGACAACAAAGGCGAAGTGCCGGGGTTGCAGTCGGTGGCGATGGCGAGCGGGACGCCGTACTCGCGGAGCATTCGGACGGGGGGCTTTCGCTCTTCCTGCAACGCGTAGAACGCGCCGGGCAGCAGGACGGCGACCGTACCGGCGGCGGCCATGGCTTTCGCGCCCGGCTCGTCGAGATGTTCAAGGTGATCGGCCGAAAGTGCCCCAAATTTCGCGGCGAGGGCAGCGCCGCGCCGGTTCGACAATTGCTCCGCATGGAGCTTGACGGGAAGCCCGTGCTCTTCGGCTGCCTTGAAAACGCGTTCGACTTCCTCGGGCGTGAAAGCGATGCTCTCGCAAAAGGCGTCCACGGCATCGGCGAGATCGGCCTCGGCCGCAGCGGGAATGAGCTCGTCGACGATCATCGACACATAGCCGATGCGACGGTCCTTCCACTCCCCGGGCAGTGCGTGAAGCGCGAGCAGCGTCGGCACGATTCGGACAGCCTCGCTCGCGGCGAGCGCCTTCGCGCAGCGGAGCAGCCGAAGCTCTCCATCGACGTCGAGGCCGTAGCCAGACTTGATCTCGACGGTCGTCACGCCGCCCTTCATCAGGGCGTCGAGCCGCATCGCGGCGTCAGCGAGCAGCTGCGCTTCCGAGGCGGCCCGGGTGCGTTCGACCGTCGATGCGATGCCGCCGCCGGCCTTTGCAATCTCCTCGTAGCTTTTCCCCGCCCGGCGCATCGCATGCTCATCGGCGCGGTTGCCGCCGAAGATCAAATGCGTATGGCAATCGATAAGGCCGGGAGTCACCCAGGCGCCGCCTAGCGGAAGGACCTCGCGGGCGCGATTGCCGGCCAGCTCGGTGCGGGGACCCGCCCGCACGATCCGGCCGTCCTGGATTCCGATCGCGCCATTTTCGACGATGCCAAGCGGGTTGCCGGGCCGCGGCTCCATCGTGGCGATCCGGCAATCGGTAAGCAGGCGGTCCCACATGCGTTTGCCCTTAGGCGAGTGCCCCTGTTAGGGCAAAGACATGAGTGGCTGGCCCAACCTGTCCGAGCTGCTGGTCGACGGTGACGCCGACGCGCCGATCGGGCTCGTGGGCGCGCCGCTGGCAGCTGGGTCGGTGACGCCGGGTTCGTGCGACCAGGCGCCGCAGCTTCTTCGGCAGACGCTGAGGCGGATCGGCCGATATGATGTCGAAACAAGCACTTCCCTGTCCGCGCAAGTGCGGGACCACGGCGATGTCGCCATCGCCGGCCTATCGATCGAGCAGGCGACGGCGCCGATCCGCGAGGCCGTGGCGCAAAGCGTCGCCGGTCACGCGCTGACGCTCGTCGCCGGCGGCAACAATGCGGTCACGCGGCCGGCGGCGCTGGCCCTGGGCCTGCCGCTCGACAGGGTCGGGCTGATCACGCTCGACGCGCATTTCGACATGCGCGATCTCGGCGACGGGCTCAGCAACGGCAATCCCGTGCGCGCGCTGATGGAAGACGGGCTGCCGGGGCGCAACATTGCGCAGATCGGCCTCGCGAGCTTCGCGAACACGGCCGAGATGCACCGGGACGCTATCTTTGCCGGCAATCTCGTCGTGACGATGGAGCAGGTTCGCAGAGAGGGGATCAGTGCGGCCGTCGAGCGCGCGATCGCGCACGTTTCGGCCTGCGAGGCGGTCGTGGTTGACTGCGACATCGACGTGATCGACCGAAGCCAGATGCCCGGCGCTCCCGGAGCACGCCCCGGAGGCATGGACGTCAACGACTTCTTCACGGCAGTACGGACGCTGGCTGCTATCCCGACGGTTCGCGTCATCGACCTCACCGAATGGGACCCGCCGCTCGACCCGACCGACCTCAGCGCCCTGACCGCGGCTCGGTGGGTTGCCGAGTGCATCGCGGGGTTCGAGAGCCGCTAGCGCTTCCTTCTGGTCTGGCGAGGCGCATCGGGCGTCACCACGATGCGATCCTTCTCTACCTTGCGAACGCATTCCCAGGCGATGCGCCGCCCATGGCGCCTCGCAGTCATCCGCTCGACCAGGCTGGCCGCTCCGACCATCAGCGCAACGACGACGCCCTTGTCGCAATGAACCTCGTGAACCCGCCCCAGGCGCTCTCCGTCGAGCGTCCGCACCTGTTTGTCGCGAAGATCGGTGAGCCGCATCACAACGCTCCCCGCTGCGGGATCAGGCGTGCGGCCCTGTCCTCGCTTCGGAGAAGCCCGAGCTCGGAGCCCGGACAATCGAGGTGGACCACCGCGCTGACGCTTCGTACCTTGCCGATCGGCACCCGGTTGATCCGGTCACCCACGAGCTTCCGGACCATGCGCATCGCCCATCCCGGAAGCCGCCCTTCATAAGCACCGGGACCGACCAGCAAGGCTTTGAGCTTCAGCGCTTTGCCCGGACCGCCGCTGAACTCCACGTCGTCGACCACGCCGCAATATTTTCCGTTCGAGTCCAGCAGCGGAAGGTCGAGCAGCTCGCTAACCAGCTTGATGCGGCCATCGGGCTTCATCCCTGCCCTCCCGAAGTCAGGAAGAATAGCGGAAGGGCGGCCAGCGCCGCGACGACGATGACCACGAAATAGAGCCAGCCGAGACTCTTCGCGAGCGGGCCGTTCGCATGTTCGCGCATGTAGCCCTTGTCGCCCGCCAGCAGCAGCAGCGGCAGGTAGGTCAACGGGAGCACCAGAATCGAGAAGACAACGGCATATTCGACGAGCGTCATCGGATCGATTCCGGTGAGCACGATCCCGAGAGCCAGCACGAACACGGCGATCCAGGCGATGGTGAAGCGCGGCGCCTCCCACGGCTTTTTGTGGCGCCCCCAGTTCCAGCCGAAGAATTGTGCAACCGAGTAGGCGTTGGCGAGGCAGGTTTCCACCGCCGCCCCCGCGACCGCGAACAGCATTCCGAGCAGTGCGAGAACAAGTCCCCATCGCCCGAACGGAATCGCCGCCTCGAGCGCCGCACTGCCCGGGATGACCGGATCGATGTTGGCCGGTCCGAACAGTTGGGCGGAGCTCGACAGGATCGAAAGCGCGAGCAGCGATCCGAGCCCGAAGCCGACGATGCACGTCACTCGGTTCGTCAGCAGGTCCTTGGGTCCCCATTCCTCTTCGATGCCGCCGGACGAATAGAAATAGACCTCATACGGGAACATGACCGCGCTGATGATCGCGACCGCGAAATAGCCGAAGGTCAGCATCTCCTTCGTGCTCAACCCCGATGGCACCTGAGGGACGAAGCCGCCGGCGATCGCGTCCCATGGCGGGTGAATCGCGACGAGAGCGACCGCGAACACGACCATGAACAGGCCGAGAAGGCCGTAGGCGCGCTCGATCCATTTGAATGGCAGAACCCAGATCGAAAGGATCATTGCCGCGACCATTGCGACCGCGTTGAGGATGTAGGGCGACCCGAACAGGTAGTTGAGGACGAGTGCGACTCCGCCCACCTCGGCCGCGCAGGTGATGAGATTGCTGATCAGCGAAGCGGCTAGAGTCACCAGGCCGAGCTTGAGGCCCAGACGGTGCCGCATCAGGTTGAACACCGGCTGCTTCGCGACGGCGGCGACACGGCCGCTCATCTCGCCGAACACCATGATCCCGACCGTCGAAAAGGCGAAAACCCAGATCAGCGCATAGAGAAATTTCGAGCCCGCCTGGGCCGCGAACACCAGCTCGCTGATGTCGACGAAGCCGCCGACCGCGGTCATGATCCCAAGCGTCAGCTCAAGCGGATTCAAGGCTGTCTTCAATCGTCTTGAGCTTGTCCGAATGCGCCCGGAGGGAGGCCGGAGAGGCGTCGTCCGGCTCGCGGGCCAGCGCGGAAATCTCCCGCATGTAATCGCTGTCCGCCTGAGTCAGCGACGACCGGGCAGTTTCGATCTGCTCGCGAGCCGACTGCCGCATCGAGTGGACATAGGCATGGGTCAATTGCCCTCGGCTCGCCTGTTCGTTGACCGCCGCCCATTCGGCCGCGGCCGAACGCGCTTCGCCGATATATCGAAGGTCGGCCTGCGGCCCTTTCGAGCAACCGGCAAGCAACAGGAAAAGCCACACGCACCGCATGGCCACACAACCTTCCCGCTGTTTTGGCGTTCCGTTCAGCAATGCGAGCGGGCGATGCGCTTGCCCTTCTCAGAGAGCGTGCGGAAAGTGATCGAAAAGCGCAGGGTCTCGCCGGGCGTAAGGCGATGCTCCCACTCGTGCCGGGCAGGCCCGGACAGCAGATAAGCGGAGCGCGGCTCGACATCGAGCCCGGCGCGGTCGAAGCCGCCTGGGCGGCGACGGCGGAAGCGCAGCACAGCGGGAGCTCCGAGGGAGATCCCGACGACCGTGTCGAATACGGAGCGGTCGCGGTGCCAGCCGATGCCGGCGCCCGGGTCGTAGCGGGCCAGCAGGACGTGCACGAAGTCGTCAGGAGCAACGCGCGCGAAAACCGCGGCTCGCGCGCGGAGCGGCTGCAGCCAGTCGGGAATGGGTTCCGCAGGCGCGAAGCTTGCGTCGTCGAAATCGTAGCGCCAGCCGAAGGTTCGGGTGAGGCGCTTGCCTGTCCAGCCGTGGAACTTGAACGGCGAAAGCTCGGCTGCGGAGAAATGTTCGATCAGCTCCTGTTCGGCCGCCGCGCTGATGAAGTCCGGCCGGTAGTCGAGGCCAGCGATCAGCGGTTCGCCGAACAAATCGGCGGTCATTGCCCGAAGATTTCCCTAAGCTCCGAGGGCCGGAGTTCGGGCTTGAGCTGGTCGAAGGTGCATTGCTTGGGATCCTTGTCGGGACGCCAGCGAACGATCGACGTGCCATGGCGGAAGCGCCCCGCGGTGACCTGGTCGTATTTCACCTCGACGACGAGCTTGGCCTTCAGCGGCTGCCATTGTCCCGACCGCGCCGTGCGCCAGCGGCTTGGGCCGCCAGGCGCGCTTCCGGTGAAGCCCGGCGGGTCCACGAGCGCCTCCAGCTCCTTCGTCAGCTGCTCGCGCTCCTTCGCCGGTATCCCTGACGTGAAGCCCACGTGGTGGAGCAGACCTTGCTCGTCGTACAGGCCGAGCAGGAGCGAGCCGACGAGATCGTTCTTCTCGGCATAACGGAAACCGCCGACCACGCAGTCGGCCGTGCGCTCCGGCTTCACCTTCACCATTGCGCGCTCGCCCGACTTGTACGGCTGGTCGAGCCGCTTCGCGATGACGCCGTCGAGGGCGCCGCCGCTCCGTTCCAGCCACGCGAGCGCGGTGGCGCGGTCGGTGGTGGCCGGGGACAGCTTCAGCGCCGGAGCGTCGATGGAGGCATGGAATTGCTCGAGCGCCGCGCGCCGTTCCGACAGAGGCGCATCGGAATAGTCAGTGCCGCCGAGCGACAGCAGGTCGAACAGCATCAACTCGGCAGGGCTTTCCGCCGCGAGCTTGCGCACGCGGCTCTCGGCGGGATGAAGCCTGAGTTGCAGCGCATCGAACGACAGCGCGTCGCCGACGGTGATGATGAGCTCACCGTCGAGGAGGAAACGGTCCTGCTTCAGGCCGGCGAGCACATCGAGCATCTCGGGGAAATAGCGGCCTAGCGGCTTGCCGCTCTTGGAGATGAGGCGGACGTCGTCGCGCTCGCGGCTGGCGAGGCAGCGAAAGCCATCCCACTTGGGCTCGTACTGCCAGCCGTCGCCCTCCGGCAGCTCACCGGCGAGCAACGCTTCCATCGGCGCCGGAGTCCGGACCTTCACCATTGCTGCTCAAGCGCCTGTCTGCACCGCGCGTTCCGCGCCGCGGGAGCGCAGCTCGGCGCGAAGATCCTGGATTTCCTTCAGCAGAATCCGAAGATCCTTGTTCCCCGCCACCGGACCGGCCGGCTGCTCGGCGTCCCGCCCCACGAAGAAGCTCGCCAGCGTGGCCGTGACATAGCCCAGGACACCAAGGGAGTAGAGCGAGAGAAGCAGCGTCAGGACTCGGCCCTCGGTGGTGACTGGCCAATAGGCGCTGCCGATGGTCGTGAGCATCATGCCCGTCCACCACAAGGCATCCCAATAACTCCCGAAGCCTCCCTCGATCTCCGAAGCATTCTCGAAGTTCAGCATGCCCGCGGCTCCGAGGAACAGCACGAGCAGGCTGAGTCCCGTGACATATCCGAAACCGCGGCGCTGCAACGCGTTTCGCAGCGCGTTCATGCTGCGGTTTGCCGTGCCGACGATACGGAGGAGCCTGGCGCCGCGCAGCGCGCGGGCAGCCCGAAACAACCGCAAGGCGCGGAAGACGCGGAGCGCGGGCACGGCAAGCGCGATCACGGTCAGCCAGCTGCGCCTGAGGAATCCGAGCTTGTCCGGCGCCAGAGCGAACCGAAGCAGGAATTCGAGAATGAAGATGATCCAGATGACGGTTCCGACCGTCTCCAGCAGCGCGGTTGAACCCGACACCAACTCGTAGACGACGATGGCCAGCCAGATCAGGCTGAGGATTACCATGGGCGCGTCGAGCCACTCCTCGAGGTCGCGCAGCAATCTCCACCTGAGCCGAACCGAAGCCATGGCGATCTCCTCCATTGCCGCTGGTGGAGAAAAGACGCGCGAACGCCGGTGCGGTGCCGTGTCGGGATCCTCAGGACGGGATCACGTCGCTGGCGACATGCAAAAAAAAAGCCCCGCTCAAGGCGGGGCTGATCGGGTGGTTGCAGGGCAGGATTTGAACCATCGGCCGGTCCGGCCGTCTGGGGGACGGCCGGCATGCGGCCGATCCTTCAGGTTATGAGCCTGACGAGGTGAGGCGCAGCCGCCAATCCGGGGGACTGGTGGATCGTCGAGGGACTGCTTTTGCGTTTCGCGAGGCTGGTTGCGGGGGCAGGATTTGAACCTGCGACCTTCAGGTTATGAGCCTGACGAGCTACCGGACTGCTCCACCCCGCGCCAAGTTGGCTAAGCGGCGTTGGCCTCGCAGCCAGAATGAAAAACATTGCGAATGGGTTCTTCGACTTTCGCCGGCTGCAAAGCCTGGCGACGACCTACTCTTCCACTGCTTAGGCAGTAGTACCATCGGCGCTGTCCGGTTTCACGGCCGAGTTCGGGATGGGATCGGGTGGGTCACGGACGCTATGGTCACCAAGCTATGAAGCCGGCGAAAATCGAAGTTCTAGAAACCGTGCACTGGTCGTTTTGGACATCTAGCCAAGATCAATCGACCATCGAACAGCAGGACTGTCGATGATGGTGCAGATTCATCAAGCGCGAATAGAGCATTAGGACCGGTTAGCTCCACGCATTACTGCGCTTCCACACCCGGCCTATCAACGTCGTGGTCTCCGACGGCTCTGAGATATCTTATCTTGAGGGAGGCTTCCCGCTTAGATGCTTTCAGCGGTTATCCCGTCCATGCATAGCTACCCTGCTGCGCGGCTGGCGCCACGACAGGTCCACCAGAGGCATGTTCACCCCGGTCCTCTCGTACTAGGGGCAACTCCTCTCAAATATCGACGCCCACGGCAGATAGGGACCAAACTGTCTCGCGACGTTCTGAACCCAGCTCACGTACCACTTTAATTGGCGAACAGCCAAACCCTTGGGACCTGCTCCAGCCCCAGGATGTGATGAGCCGA
>JAEZIO010000079.1 GCA_023436615.1 Pseudomonadota bacterium
TTCGGCGCAATGCTGGAAGTTCCAAGTCTCGCCGAGATGCTCGACCAGCTCTTGCCCCGCCTCGATTTCCTCTCGATCGGCACCAACGATCTCACGCAGTTCCTGTTCGCGGCCGACCGCGGCGACCCGCGGCTCGCCGAACGCTACGACTGGCTCAGCCCCGCCATCCTGAGGTTCCTGAAGCGCGTCCTGGATTCGGCGCGCGCGGCCGGCAAGCCGGTCCGTATCTGTGGAGAAATGAGCGGCCGGCCGCTCGAGTGCATGGCTCTGATCGGCGTCGGAGCCGAGAAATTTTCTATCACTCCCGCCGCGGTCGGCCCGATCAAGGCCATGGTTCGCTCGCTCGACGCGGCCGCGATCCGCGCGAGGATGGACCAATGGCTCGCCCGCCCGCCGCAGGACCTGCGAAAGGCCGTCTCCGAGTGGGCGCGGCGGCATCGGGTCGCTGTCGGCTGAAATGGCCCAGATCCGCGGTTGACAGGCCGCCGAGCGGCTTGGACAACGGTTCCGCGGGAAAGGGTGAGGAATGGACGAAGAGACTGAAACCGGCACATATCCATCGGTCGGCGAGCGCCTTCGCGCCGCGCGCGAGGAAAAGGGCTTCAGCCTCGAGGATATTGCAGCCGAGACGCGGATTCCGCTGCGCCACCTGGAAAGTCTGGAAGCGGCCGACTGGGAACGGCTCCCGGCCCCCACCTACACGATCGGCTTTGCGCGCAACTATGCTAACGCCGTCGGCCTCGACCGCGCCGAAATCGGCGACCAGCTGCGCGCGGAAATGGGGCGCGAGCGCGCCGACACATCCACCGTCGAACATTTCGAGCCGGTCGATCCGGCCCGCACGATGCCCAAATGGCTCGTCATCTCGGCCATTGCCGCGATACTCCTCGTCGTCCTGCTCTTCAGCTGGATTCGGAACCGCTCGCTGAACGAGGAGGAGCCGGCGCCGACCGTCGCCGAGCAACCCGCCCAGCAAGCCTCCAGGCCGGCGGCGCAGCCCGCGCAGCAGCCGGCTGCAAGCGGCCCCGTTGTCCTAACCGCGACCGCTCCTGCGTGGATCCAGGTGAAGGACCAGGGAAAGACGCTGTTCGAAGGCATGATGAATGCGGGCCAGACCTACCAGGTGCCGCCGACGGCCGTCGCGCCGATCCTGCGCGCCGGCGCTCCCGAGGCCCTTCGGATTTCGGTCGGCAATCAGGTTGCGCCGCCGGTGGGGCCGGCTGGCCAGGTCGCGTCCAACGTCAGCCTGAAGGCTGCCGATATCATGAGCGGGCCGCAGCGGCCGGCAACCCCGGGCGCACCGGCGCCCCAGCCGCAAAATGCGCCGCAAAACCCTACTGGACAGTAGGATTCATCGCGGCGTAATCTCCCCGTCGGCAAAGTTTCCAATCGAATGAAGGTCTTGGGGGGTCTCATGAAATTGGCGCAATGGCGCACCGCCGTTCTCGCACTGGCAGCGTCTGGAATCGCGGTCACTCCGGCCGTGGCCCAGCAGGGGACCATGCTGCCGCCCGACCAGCAGATGATCCTGCTCCAGCAGCAACTCGCCGCGAGCCAGGCGACTGCACTTCGCCTCGAGCAGCGGCTCGACGCGCTTGAGCGTCAGCTTCAGCAGCTGGTCAACCAGGGGGAGGTGAGCATTCACCGCGTCAGCCAGCTGGAATCCGCGGTCGCGAACCTCCGTAACGACATGAATGCCCGCTCGATTGCGGCCCCGCTCCCGTCGGCGCCGGAAAAGCTTGCCGGAGCGGCAGTTCCCGCCGAGCAGACGATCGAGGCGCCGAAACCGGCGATGGCGTCGGCGTCTCTTCCGCCCATCCCGCCGAAGAGCTCCGTCCGCGAGGCTGCGCAATCAGACCCGGCCGAGGATGCTTACTCGGAAGGCTTCCACCTTTGGGACGGCGGCAAGTACGATCAGGCGATCACCAGCTTGCGGTCGTTCACTTCTGCCTTCCCGAAACACCGCCGGGTCAGCTTCGCCAACAACCTGATCGGCCGCGCGCTGATCGAGAAAGGCCAGCCGCGCGCCGCCGCCGAGGCGCTGCTCGCGAACTACCGCGCCAATCCCAAGGGCGAACGGGCGGCCGACAGCCTCTATTATCTCGGGCAGGCGCTAATGAAGCTCAATCAGGCGGGCCAGGCGTGCAAAGCCTATGCGGAGCTCGAGGACGTCTATGGCGCGTCGCTCCGCGCGGACCTCAAGTCGTTGGTGACGAAGGGCAAGGCCGACGCCGGCTGCTCCTGATACCGACCTGCTCAACCGCTTCGCTGCGGATCTCGACCGGCTGATCGGGCCTGATGCCCGCCTCGGGATCGCGGTCTCGGGCGGGCCTGACAGCTGCGCGCTGCTGCTCCTGGCTTCGGCATCCAGACCGGGTGCAGTCGAAGCGGCGACGGTCGATCACGCGCTTCGGCCCGAAGCCGCGTCGGAGGCATCGATGGTAAGCGAGCTTTGCAAGTCGCTCGGGATTGCGCACGCCACGCTGACGGCCGAGTGGGCGGACCAACCGACTGTCGCCATCCAGGACCGCGCCAGAAGCGAGCGTTACCGGCTCCTGGGCTTGTGGGCCGAGCAGCGCGGACTGTCGGCGATCGCGACCGCCCACCAAGTGGACGACCAGGCCGAGACGATTCTGATGCGGCTCAACCGCGGCGCCGGCGTGCGCGGCTTGGCGGGGATGCGGCCCGTGGCCGTGGTCCCAGGCTCGAATCTGCCGCTTCTTCGGCCGCTGCTCGGCTGGCGGCGAGCGGAGCTGGAGGAGATTTGCTCGACGGCAGGCATTCGGCCTTTTGCCGACCCAAGCAACGCAGAGGACAGATTCGAGCGCGTGCGCATCCGCGCTGGTCTCCGGGCAGCCGACTGGATCGATGCTGAAAGCGTTGCGCGGAGCGCCGGGCACCTTGCCGAGGCCGATGAAGCGCTCGAGTGGGCCGCCCGCATCGAATGGGACGCGCAGGTCCGGCAATTGGGCAATGAGATCGTCTACGATCCGCGCGGACCCGCCGAAGTCCGCCGGCGTGTCGCGGCGCGCGCTGTCC
>JAEZIO010000013.1 GCA_023436615.1 Pseudomonadota bacterium
TGGATCGGCGCCATCGACGTGCAGCCGGCCGCGGCGGGCGCGAGCAAGGCGAGTGCGAGGGCGGCGCGGATCATCCGGCCATCCTAACGGAAGTGCATCGACTCTTCATGAATTGCGCTTAATCATGGGCTTATGGCGACGGGGGCTAAGAAGCAGGGTACGCCGGCGAACGAAGCGACGCTCGCCACGCTTCCGCCCGAGCAGCTTCCGCCCGGAATGCCGGCGGAGATGTTCACCGCGCCCGGCATGCTGGCGATCGCCGATTTGCTGCCGATCATGTGCGCCTACGTCGACAGCGGCTTCGCCTACCGCTTCCTCAACAAGAGCATGGCCGACTGGTTCGACCGGACGCGCGACGAGATCCTCGGGCGGACGATGCGCGAGCTTCTCGGCGAGAAGGCGTGGGCGCACCGCGAGCCGATGCTCAAGGCAACTCTGGCGGGCGAGCGGCAGTTCTTCGTGTCGGAGATGGATCACGAGACCCGCGGCCATGTCGCGGTGCAGGTGCAGTACGTGCCGTGGAAGGGGCCGGGCGGACGCGTCGACGGCGTCGTCATCCTCGTCGACGACGTCACCGAGCAAAGGACGGCGGAGCGCGCGCTCCGGGAGAGCGAGGCGCGGTTCCGGCGGATCGCCAACCAGGCGCCGGCGCTGATGTGGGTGACGAGGCTCGATAGGACGCGCGACTTCGTCAACGACGCCTACATGGAATATCTCGGCACCGACGACCGCGAACATGCGCGGACCTACGACTGGCGCCAGGGCATCCACCCCGACGACGTCGAGCGGGTGACGGCGGAGAGCATCGCCGGCGAGGCGACGCTCAAGACGTTCGCGCTGGAGGGGCGGTTCCGGCGCGGGGACGGCGAGTATCGGTGGCTCAAGAGCGTGTCGTCGCCGCGCTTCGGCCCGGACGGCGAGCTGGTCGGCTTCATCGGCGTCGCCACCGACATCACCCTGGCGAAGGAAGCGGAGCTCGAGCTCAAGGCGCAGGTCGAGGCGCGGACCGCGGAGCTGGCGAAGAGCGAGGCGCGGTTCCGGGCGGTGTTCGACGCTGTGCTCGAGGTGCTCGTCCTGCTCGATCCGGACGGCACGGTGATCGAGCTGAACAGGAAGGAAGCGTCGTGGCGTGCGGCGAACGCGCGCGAGGGCATCGGCTCGAAGATCTGGGACGCGCCGACGCTGTCCGCCTATCCGCAGCACAAGGAGCTCATCAAGCGCGCGGTGCGCACGGCCGCGAAGGGCAAGCCGTTCACGACGCAGGTGACGATGGAGCGGCCCGGCTCTCCGACCGCCTACCTGGACGTCGCGGTCCAGCCGGTGAACGGCCCCGACGGCAAGGTCATCTATCTGCTGTTCGAAGCGCGCGACATCACCGAGCTCAAGACCGCGCAAGAGCAGCTCCGCCAGAGCCAGAAGATGGAAGCGCTCGGCCAGCTCACGGGCGGCATCGCGCACGACTTCAACAACCTGCTGACGGTCGTCGTCGGCGGGCTCGACCTCGTCGCCAAGCGCGTCGAGGACGCAAAGCTCAAGCGCTATGCGGTCAACGCGCTGACCGCGGCTGAGCGCGGCGCGCGGCTCACGGGCCAGCTGCTCGCCTTCAGCCGAGTACAGCGGCTCGAGGTGCGGCCGGTCCATGTCGGCCCGCTCATCCACAACATGCGCCCGCTGTTGAGGAACGTGCTCGGCCCGGGGATCACCAAGGAATTCGAGCTGGAGGAGACTGCGGTCCCGGTGATCGCCGACCCGACCCAGCTCGAAGTGGCGGTGCTCAATCTCGCGATCAATGCCCGCGACGCCATGCCCGAGGGCGGAGTGCTGAAGTTCGTCACCCGTGCGACGCGGGTCGAAGGCGACGCGGAGCTCGAGGACGGCGACTATGTCGAGCTGTGCATCAGCGACACCGGAAGCGGGATGACGGACGAGGTCGCGAGCCGCGCGTTCGAACCTTTCTTCACCACGAAGGACATCGGCAAGGGCACCGGGCTCGGCCTGTCGATGGTGTACGGCATGGCGCGCCAGTCCGGGGGAACCGCCCGCATCGACACGCAGCCCGGCAAGGGCACGTCGATCAAGCTGCTGTTCAAGGCCGCCGAAGCGATCCCGGAGTCGCTGATCGCGAGCGAGGAGGAGGAAAGCGGCAAGGCCGAGCGTGCCGCTGCCTCGATCCTGATCATCGACGACGACCCCGACGTTCGCGGCTTCATCGCCGAGGCGCTCGCGGAAGAGGGGTATCGAGTGCGCGATTGCGCGGACGGGGCGTCGGGTCTCGAAGCCTTCGCGACGGACCGCCCCGACCTGGTGATCCTCGATTTCGTCATGCCGTCCATGTCGGGCGCCGAGGTCGCCAGCCGGATGCTGGAGACGATACCCGACCAGAAAATCCTGTTCGTCTCGGGCTATAGCGAGACCGACGCGATCAAGAGCGTCGCGCCCAATTCGCCGCTGCTCGCCAAGCCGTTCCGCTCCGAAGCCCTGGGCAAGGCAGTGCGCAACGCCCTGGCGTGAATTTTACCGTTCGGACGCAGCGCCATCGCCGCACGTGCGTTGAAGCGCCATGGAGTGGCTTTTCCTCGCAATCCTCGCGGCCGGCTCGCCCGCCGGAACGGGCGGCGGCTATCAGCTCGTCAACCCCCGGGCGATCGAGCTGTTCGAGGCGGATGGACGACTGATGGCATGGGCGCTGCGCGCGTTCGATGCCGACAGAGACGGGCACTTGTCGATCTTCGAGGCGGACAAGGCGGCCATCGAGTTCAAGCGCATTGCCGACGGCGACAGCGACGGCCGGGTAACGCCGACGGAATTCCGTTCGGCGAGGGACTTCGTCGTGGCGCGCTGGTCGGTCGAGCCGACGCAGGCGGCGGCGAGGTAGGCCGCAGCCGCGTCGCGGCGCTCAAGGCCGGTAGAAGATCAGGAAGGCCACGCCTACGGCCACGAGCGCCAGGACGATGAGCCAGAAACCGCCGGAGTGACGTGCCTCGTGCCGGAGCCATCCACGCGTTCGCGCGATGGTCGGACCCCACACGCTGCGCCAGTACCGCGCCTCGTGGCCCGCAATGCCGCGCAGGCGTTTCATCGGCGAGCGGCCGGATTCACGATAGCGGCGACAGGCGCAGCAACCGAACGCGAAAAACTAAGCCACACAAATCACCTGCCTGACGACGACTCAACACTTGTTACTGCGCCGAGTTAACGAGCTAGCCTATCGGGTCGACGCGCGCGAGCCGAATGTGGGCGTGATGTGGTCGGGCTGCCGTTCCGACATGCTGGGTAGCAGCTCGGCGTGCGGGGGCTTAATTCTAGACCGCTCGCTAGCGCGCCGTCCGAATTTCGCACTCTGTTGCCAGGCACGCCGTCACGAAATGAATTCGTGACGTCAGTCGGGCTCGGCTTCGCCGACCCGCTGGCCGATCTTCGCCGTCTCTCCCGCAGCTTGCGATTGCAGGCAATCGCCGCGCTGCGCTCGGCGGCTCAGATAGTCCCCTCGAAATATCGCGCGAGGGCCTCGCGTTCCTGCGGGCTGAGCCTGGCGGAGATGCTGCGCATGCGCCCGTAGACGTCGTTCCTGCGCGCGCCCGACGCGAAGTCGTTCATCTGCTTGATCATGTACTGGCGGCTCTGGCCGGTGATCACCGGCGTTTCGATCGGGCCGCCGGCGCCGTTGATATGGCATGCAAGGCACGCCGGGATCGCGCGGCTGCTGTCGCCTTCCTTCGCCAGCCGGTCGATCTCCGGCTCGCCGACGAGGTCGCGGGTGCCGAGCGCGGCATATTCCTTCGATGCCGCGGCATAATATGCAGCGATGCTGGCAAGGTCGGCTTCGGAGAGCTGCTTGGCGACCGGAGTCATCTGCGGGTGCACGCGCGCGCCCGAGCGATAGTCGTGAAGCTGCTTGTAGATCGCATAAGCGCTCTGGCCGGCGTGGCTCGGGATATCGGGCGCGGGCGACAGGCCCTTGTCGCCGTGGCAGGCGGCGCAGACCTGGGAGGCGAGCGCGGACCCGCGCCGGGTGTCGGTCGACGCCAGGATGCGCATGATCTCGGGCGTCCAGCTGACCGTCGAGACGGGAATGGCGCTCGCGGTGCTGACCGGCTGGCGAACGGCGGGGGAGCCGGGCGCGAGACCCGCCGCTCGCTGCATCGCATGGCCCATGCTGAGCCCGGCATTCTCGCGCTGGCCGGCGGGGACGATGACGAACCCGAGAAGCGCCGCAACGCTCAAGGCGACGACGACGATGACGCTAGCCCATACGCGCCACGGACGGTCGACGGTTTGCGGCGCCGGCGGAGTCCCTGCCGGGGAGCGGTCTTTCGCCGGGGCGCGCTTGCCGGTGGGGGAGGACTTGCGCGCCATCGTTACTCAGCCAGCCGGTGGACGACCGCCTGTGGCGGGGGATCGACGAAGAATTGCGCGATCGGATAGCCGTAGGCGATCAGCATCAGAAGCGCGACGAGGAGGTTCCACAGCCCGAAGCCGTTGAGCGAGGCCGGCACGCGCTCGGGCGGATGGATCGCGCGCGCATAGTCGATGGTGCGCGGCGCTCCGGCGATTCCGGCGCGATGGTTGAGCGCGAGGTTGTAGACGAACAGGATTGCGCTGAGCGCAAGGATGATCCCGCCGATCAGCGACACGATCACCCACGGGCCCCAGGCCGCGATCATCGGGTTCGAATAATCGAAGGCGGCGACCCGTCGCCACTGGCCCTGGAGCCCTGTCCAGTGCCACGGCAGCGTCATCACCATCATTCCGACGAACCACATCCACAGCTGGATTCGAAGCGGCCGGAGGTCCTCGAAATAACGGCCGGTCAGAGTCGGCCAGATCGCGTAGCAGATCGCGAAATACATGATGACCACGGTGCCGCCGAAGATCAGGTGAAAGTGCGCGGTCACCCAGCTCGTGTTGTGGACCATCGCGTTCATTCCGTAGCTCATGTTGATGAGCCCGCCGCCGCCGCCGAAGAAGAGCATGAAGAAAGCGAGTCCGGTCGCGAGGACCATCGGCCGTTCCCACGGAAGGGCGCGGACCCAGCCGAGAAGTCCGGTTCCTCCACGCATCCGCGCCGCCACCTCCGCCGACGCGGTGATGGTGAAGATGGTGAGCAGAGTCGGCACCGTCACCAGCGCGGTGAGGAACATCTGGATGAACTTGAAGCCGTTCGAATGCTCCGGATCCATCATCAGGTGATGGAGGCCGACGGGCAGCGAGTAGAGAAGGAACAGGACGAACGCTAGTCGGCCCATCGTGTCGGAATAGAGCCGCCCGCCGGCGGCGCGCGGGAACATCGTGTAGAAAGCGATGTAGCTCGGGAAGAGCCAGAAATAGACGATCGCGTGGAGCGTCCAGCTGAACAGGGTCCGCGACAGGCCGACGTCGAGCATCGCGTTCCAGCCGAACGCCGCCGGGATGACCTGGAACAACAGCTCGACCGCGACGCCCGCGGTGGTCCACAGCCACATCACGGCATTGGCGACAGTCGCGTACATCACCAGCGGAACCGGCTCGCCCGGATTGGCGGCCTTCCACTGGCGCATCGCGACGATCATCAGGATGCACCATACCCAGGAGGCGACGACGACCAGGACCAGCCCGATGTAGAACCAAGGCGTCGCCGTCATCGGCGGGTAGAAGGTGTAGAGGACCGAGGCGTTGCCGCTGATCACCGACAGCGCCGCCATCACGACGCCGAGGATCCCGGCGGCGAATGCGCCCCAGGCGAGCGTCAGCCCCGGAAGCGGGCGCTTGAGCGAGGTCTCGGCGACATAATAGCCGAAGCCCATGATGAAGAAGGTCGTCAGCACGAACGCCATCGACACGCCGTGGAGGGTCACCGACCGGAAGTAATTGGCGGCGGTGTGGTATGGCGCGGCGATCGGGCTTCGCGCCCACATCTGCCAGACCCCCAAAATGCAGGCGACAGCGAAGGCCGCGACCGCGACCCAGATATGAGCGGTTACCAAGCGGCCGGTCTGGAGCTCGGCGGCGCCCGCGCGGCGGCGCGGCCGCGATGCCGGCGCGGCTTTAGCGGCGGTCGCCACAGCTTGCCCTCCCCGTTGCATCCGGCCTGAACTGCTCGGGCGGAACGACGCGCACCGTAGCGAGCATCTGGCTGTGGCCGAGTCCGCAATATTCGTGGCACGGCATCAACAGATCGCCGGTCTTGGTCAGGCGCGTGTGGACCTGCGCGACATAGCCCGGGACGACCATCGTGTTGACGTTGGTTCCGGTGATGAGGATGCCGTGGATGACGTCGGGCGATGCGAAGCGAAGCGTGACGTCGCGGTTCGCCGGAAGCAGGATGCAGCTCGGCACGAACTCGAACTGGGTGGTGATCATCCGCGCGACGATGCGGCCGTTCGGGTCGACGCTGGTGCCGAGGTTCGCCTCGGTGAACTCCGGCGAAAGATGCAGCGTCTTGGGATCGACAAATTCGCGGTTGCTCGGCGGGTTCATGCCCATCGAGATGGCCGCGAACAGGATCGCGAGCAGGATGATGCCGACGATTGCGCCGACCACCCACGCCCAGCGCAGCTCCGATTTCAGGATCGCGCGTTCGCTGACCGCCATCAGCCGACCGTCCCGCGCGGGATGAAGATCAAAAGATAAATGAGAAGCCAGCAGAGCAGCAGGAGCCCGACAGCGATGCCGGCAATGACGACGGCGCCGCGCGGCGCTTCGCCCATTGCGGCGTCGATCGCTTCGAGCTCCGCACCGTCGCTCTCGTAATCGTGAGCGCCCGCCGGGTAGGACGAATCAGCCAAGTCGCACCCCCTGTTTGATGCGTGGCGGCAATAAGCAAGTTTGCCGCGCCCGCGTCAATGCGGGGGAGTACGGACTTGGCGAATTCGCTGCGTTGCTCCGCCCGCTCAGTTACGGACCGACATCTCCACCGCGCGACTTGAACTGCGAGCGCGCCTTGGTCGGGTAGCCGAGCGCGGCGGCGACGTCATTGTCCCAGCCGTAGACGTCGGTCGCGAAGTGCAGCCTGCCGTCCGCCCCGAGGAAGGCCGTGTGGTACATCAGCCGCACCGGGATATCGGACTTGAGGTCCACCGACGTCTCCTCGCCGCTCGCCAGCGCCTCGTCGAACTTGTCGAGGACCCCGTCGGCCTGCGCGAGCGTGCGCGCGAAATCGACCGCATTCTGGACCCGGACGCAGCCGTGGCTCTCGTGGCGCTCGGGCTGGGTGAACAGCGCCTTGGCCGGCGTGTCGTGGAGGTAGATGGCCTCGTCGTTCTTCATGTCGAACTTGACCTGGCCGAGGGCATTCTTCGGCCCCGGCTCCTGCACCAGGCGCCCATTCTTGCGCACGATGTTCTGCGAGGCGAGATAGGCGGCGCCCTTTTGCGCGAGCTCCTTCGTCTCGATCGACTCGGGCACGTTCCAGCTCGGGTTGGCGACGAGCTGGAAGATCGGCGAGCCGAGCTGCGGCGTTTCCCAGCCCGGCTGACCCACGACGACGTTGCGCCGTTCCTGGTGCTGACCGTCGCGCCAGTAATCGAGATAGGTGCCGGCGGTGTTGACGTCGATCCGCGTCGCGGCGGGATTGCGGTCGAGCCAGCGAAGCCGCTCCATCGCCACCGCGAGCGTTCGGGCGCGGTCGCGCGGGGACGCGTTGAGCGCGGCAATGGTGTCGTTGCCGATGACTCCGTCGACCTTGAGGCCCGAATCCGCCTGCCAGCGCTTGACCCCGGCGACGATGTCGCTGCCGTAGACGTCGCCGGCCTGCTGCGCCGGCTGCTTCGGCTGCGCGCCCTGACTCGGCCTGCCCTTCGATTCCTGCTGCGCAGGATCGGCGAGATAGCCCTGCGCGCGAAGGTTCGCCGCGATCACCGGAACCCGCGGATCCTTCGCTCCGGGCTTGAGCACGTCGCCGTTCGCGATCGTCGTGTCCGGAAGGTTCGGCGCCCGCTGCACGAGGCGGACGAACGCGTTCGACAGCGCGCGATATTCGTCCGTCTGCGGAGCCAGCGAATTCACCCACTCCTGGTACTTGTTCTCCGTCAGCGCCTTGGTGACGCCGTCCCGGACGTCGACCTTGGGCCGCGGCACGGTGTACACGTCGCGAAGCTTGGTCGGGTCGGTCTTGCCCATCGCGAGAGCGGACGCATAGTCGGTGGCGAGCTGGAGCAGCGCCTGGCGCCGCTGGCCCTTGTCGGACGGCAGGTCGCCCTTGAGGAACAGGTCCTTGGTGAGGCCGTGCTTCGGTGCCTCGCCGAGCGCCGCCAGGACCTGCTTTTCGAGGCTCTTGTCCTCGACATTGGCGGCATCGGCGGCCTGGGAATTGCCGTCGCCCGAGCCGAAGGGGCCGTTGCTGCCGCAGGCGGCAAGCGCAAGCGCCGCGGCCGACGCGAAAAGAAGGGGAAGACGCAAGGGGGATACTCCAAACTACTGACGTTTGGAGGAACAACACTCGGGTAAGCGACAATATCCCTTGCGGCCGACGCGGCGGCCGGAGGCTCAGCTCGCGAGCCGCTTGCTGGCGAGGCCGACAACCATCTCGTTGGCGCGCTCGTAGCTGAGCGGCTTGCCGAACAGATAGCCCTGGATCGTGTCGCAGCCGAGCTCGCGCATCCGCTCGAAATCCTCGGGAGTCTCGACGCCCTCAGCGGTCACGGACATGCGGAAGCTCTGCGCGAGCTGGACGATCGACTGGATGATGGCGACGTTCTCGGCGCGCGTGCCCGCTTCGCGAACGAAGCTGCCGTCGATCTTCAGCTTGTGGAAGATCGCCTTGTTCAGATAGCCGATCGACGAATAGCCTGTGCCGAAATCGTCGAGCGCGATGCCGACGCCGAGCGCGCGAAGGCGCTTGAGCACGTCGAGCGTCGGGCCGTTGTCACCGAGGAACACGCCCTCGGTCACCTCGAGCTCGATGCGATTGCCGGCGAGGCGGTAGCGGCCGAGCGCCTCGCTGACCACGTTCGGGAGCGACGGAAGCACGATCTGCTTCGGACTGACGTTGAGCGCGACGCTGATATGGTCGGGCCAGGTCGCCGCGGCGCGGCACGCTTCCTCGATCACCCACTCGCCGATCGCCGGCATCAGGCCGATTTCCTCGACCACCGGGATGAACAGGTTGGGCGGGACCGTCCCGCGCTTGGGGTGGTTCCAGCGGATCAGCGCCTCGAAGCCGGTCAGCTTCTGGGTCTTGGCGGCGACGAGCGGCTGGAACACGAGGTAGAACTGCTTCGCCGCGAGCGCTGCGCGCAGGTCCTGCTCGAGCCGAAGCCGGTCTTCCTTCTCCGACTGCAGCTCGGACGAGAAATAGCGGGCGATGCCGCGGCCCGCGCCCTTGGCTTCGTAAAGCGCGAGGTCGGCTTTCAGAATGAGGTCGTCGACGGTTGCGCCGTCGACAGGACCGAACGCGCAGCCGATCGACACGCCGATGCGGATCTGCGTGCCGTCGACGTCATAGGGCTCCTTGATCGAATCGATGATCTTCTGCGCGAGCTGCTCGATCTTCTTGCGGCTCTGCGCGTCAGGAATGACGATGGCGAACTCGTCACCGCCCATTCGCCCGACATGGCCCGCTGACGCGACCTCCTGCACGAGCCGCTTGGCGACGGCGCGAAGCACCGCGTCGCCCTTCGGGTGCCCGAAGGTGTCGTTGACCGGCTTGAAGCCGTCGAGGTCGAGGAACAGGATCGCACAGGAATAGCTTTCCGCGGTCGCCGAGCGAAGCGCCTCGCCGAGAAGCTGGCGCACCCGGCCGCGGTTCGGAAGGCCGGAAAGCACGTCCATGTTGGCGAGGTGGGTCAGGCGCTCCTGAGTCTGGC
>JAEZIO010000015.1 GCA_023436615.1 Pseudomonadota bacterium
CCCTTGCATCGTTCCAGGTCGGAGTCGCCGGGCTCAGGCCTCGCCTTCGTCGAGGTCGTCCTCGGTCGGGTTCGCCTCGTCGAGGATGCGATCGGCGACCAGGCCGGAGTTCTGGCGGATCGTGGCCTCGATCTTCGCGGCCAGGTCGGGGTTGTTCTTGAGGAAGGTCTTGGCGTTCTCGCGCCCCTGGCCGAGGCGCTGGCTGTCGAAGGAGACCCAGGCGCCGGACTTCTCGACCATGCCAGCCTTGACGCCGAGATCGACCAGTTCGCCGACCTTCGAGATGCCCTCGCCGAACATGATGTCGAACTCGACCTGCTTGAAGGGCGGCGCGACCTTGTTCTTCACCACCTTCACGCGAGTCGAATTGCCGACGATATCGTCGCGGTCCTTGATCTGGCCGGTCCGGCGGATGTCGAGACGCACCGACGCATAGAATTTCAGCGCGTTGCCGCCCGTCGTCGTCTCGGGATTGCCGTACATCACGCCGATCTTCATCCGCACCTGGTTGATGAAGATGACGAGGCAGCGCGACCGGCTGATGGAGCCGGTGAGCTTGCGCAGCGCCTGGCTCATGAGACGCGCCTGCAGGCCCACGTGGCTGTCGCCCATCTCCCCTTCGATTTCGGCGCGCGGGACCAGCGCGGCCACCGAGTCGACGACGAGCACGTCGACCGCGTTCGAGCGCACGAGCGTATCGACGATCTCGAGGGCCTGTTCGCCCGTGTCCGGCTGCGACACGATCAGCTCGTCGATGTTGACGCCGAGCTTGCGCGCATAGACCGGGTCGAGCGCGTGCTCGGCATCCACGAAAGCGGCGGTCCCGCCGCTCTTTTGCGCTTCCGCGATCGCATGGAGCGCGAGGGTCGTTTTGCCCGAGCTTTCCGGGCCGTAGATCTCGACGACCCGGCCGCGAGGGAGCCCGCCGACGCCAAGCGCGATATCGAGGCCGAGGCTGCCGGTGGAGATCGTCTCGATCTCGATCTTCTCGCGGCTGCCCAGCTTCATCGCGGAGCCCTTGCCGAATGCACGGTCGATCTGCGCCAGTGCCGCCTCGAGCGCCTTCTGCCGGTCCATGCTTGGAGCTTCCAATCCGTTTGCGATGACTTTGAGCTGCGCTGCCATGCTGTTCACCCCTTCGTCAATGGCGGCCGAGCCCCGCCCTGTGGAGGAGCGTCTGTACCGCGTTTGTTCTATAAGAACAAGAGGGGAACAAAAGCCGCTTAGGAGGCGAGCGCAGCCTCGATCGCGGGAGTCACGCGATCCACCGTGTACGGCTTCTCGATCAGCGGGACGTCGGCGAACTCGGGTGGCGGCGGCTCGACATGGCCGCCCGTGGCGATCACGAACGGAATATCCTTCTCGCGAAGCTTGCGGGCGACGGGCCACGCATTCTCGCCGTTGAGATTGACGTCGAGGATCGCGACGTCGAACCCGCCTTTCTCAGCCTCGTCGATGGCTTCGCCGACGCTGTCGCAGCTTGCGTGGACCGTGTGCCCGAGTGTCTCGAGGAAATCTTCGAGCATCATCGCGATCAGCGGCTCGTCTTCGACTACTAGGATGGAACGCCCGGACATCATCGTGCGCATATCGCGACGGTTCCGCCCGTCAAAGACTTATTTGACTTCGATCGCTCGCCGGGCGGCCTCGGCAAGCTCCTGAACCGAGAAGGGTTTTGGCAGGAAGGCCACCTTGTCGAGGTCGATCGACTTCCTGAGCTGCTCCTCGGCATAGCCCGACATGAAGAGGATCGGCAGCTCGGGCCGGCTCTTGCGCGCTTCGCGAACCATCGTCGGCCCGTCCATCGCCGGCATAACGACGTCGCTGATCAGCAGCGCGATCTCGTCGCCCCTGTTAATGACGTCGAGCGCCTCTTCGCCGTTGTTCGCGGTGATGACGCTGTAGCCGTGGCGGGTCAGTGCGCGCTCCGCGACGGCCCTCACCATCGGCTCGTCCTCGACCAGAAGCACGGTGCCGGTCCCCCACAGCTCATGCTCTTTGGGCTTGGCGTCGCGCCGAGCCTTGCCAGTCTCCGCCTCGACCCGGTGCACGGGCACGTAGATGACGAAGCGCGTGCCCTCGCCGACCTTGGAGTCCGCGAAGATGAAGCCGCCCGATTGCTTGACGATCCCGTAAACGGTCGAGAGCCCGAGCCCGGTACCCTTGCCCACCTCCTTGGTCGTGAAGAACGGCTCGAAGATCTTGCCGAGCACGCTCGCGGGGATTCCGCTTCCGGTGTCGGTGACGGAAAGCGCACTGTAATCGGCGACGGGGAGAATATCCGAACCTAGCTCCGCAACCTGGTCGGCGCGCACGGCATAGGTCTGGATCGTAAGCGTGCCGCCGCCCTTCCCCGCCATGGCGTCGCGGGCATTGACCGCAAGGTTGATGATCACCTGCTCGAGCTGGCCGGGGTCGGCACGGATCGGGCCCAGGTTGCGGCCATGCTTGACGACCAACCTGACGGTTTCGCCAAGCAGCCGTTTCAGGAGATGCGACACTTCCGCGACCACGTCCGTCAGCTGAAGGATCTGCGGCCGGAGCGTCTGCTGGCGTGAAAAAGCGAGCAATTGTCGAGTAAGGCCCGCGGCACGGTTCGAGTTCGACTTGATCTGCTGCAGATCGTCATAATCGCTGTCGCCGGGCGTGTGCCGCATCAGCATCAGGTCGCAATGGCCGATGATCGCGGTGAGGATGTTGTTGAAGTCATGCGCCACGCCGCCGGCAAGCTGGCCGACCGCCTGCATCTTCGTCGCTTGCGCCACCTGCCGCTTGAGCTTGGCTTCCTCGCTATTGTCCTTGAGCAGCAGCAGCACCGCCGCGTCGCCGAGCCCGCGAAGGCCGGCCACAGTCAGCGCGACCGGCTCCTTGGGATTGCGCGCGAGCCGGACCGCGATGTCGCCGGACATCGCGGGGCCTCGGGCGTGGCGCCGAACCGCATCCGCGACCGCCGCCTTGTCCTCCTTGACGACAAGGTCGCCGGGATAGACCGGACGCGCGGCCCTGATGCCGGCAGCCGTTCGGAACGCATCGTTCATCGTGAGAAAGCGGCCGTCTCGATCGACCAGTGCGAGCCCGATCGGCAGGATGTCGAGCATGGCCTGCAAATGCTGCGAACTGGACAGCGGCAGGGTGTCGGGGCTGTCGAACAAATAGAAATTGGCGTAGTTTTCCGCGCCAGGCGTCTCCAACGGGATGTGCACGGCGCGGAGCGCGCGGCCGATCTCTCCCTCCGCGACGAGCCTGAACTGGCCGTCGTCCTCGGGCTGGACGACTTGCGCCAACCTCGGCGGCTCGCTGATGTCGTGACTGCCAAGTGCACGGCTTCCAAAGAGGGAGTTCCAGGCGAGGAGCTTCCCATCCGCGTCGACGAAGGCGGCGAGCACGCCTGCAGCGGAGAGCGCCTCGCCAGCCGCTCCGCGAAGGCGTTGGGCCGAGGACGCGATCGGATCGCTCGGCGCTGGCTTCAGGAAGCGCCACAGCAGCAGATCGCTTCTGCCGCCGACGCGCTCGACCTCGAGCGCATAGCATCCCGCCTCGGTCTCGATGCCCGCTGCGCAGCCGCCGCCGTCGCGCCAAGCCATTGTGCGGGCGGTCCCCAAAGCCTGTCCGGAATCCGGATCGAGCGCGAGGGTGTCGGGCCGACGGGCGTGGAAACGATCTCTATAAGCCGTGTTCGCCGTCAGCAGATTGCCCTCGGCATCCGTCAGCGCGGCGGCATCGCCGGTGAGCGCAAGCATCGAGCCGACAAGCGAGAAGTCGGGCGCGCCGACCAGCTGCTCGACCTGCGGCACTTGCGCAGCCGGCCGCCGGCGGACCACGGCCAGCGCAGCCAGCCCGATCGCGGCGATCGCGAGGAAAGCCAATGCTGCCCCGCTGGCGCCGGCGATCCACAGCAGCCCCGCCCCGGTCAGCGCTGCCGCCGAGGCGATCGCCGGCATGAGCCAGCGCGATGCGCCGTGCACCGGCCGCGAGTCCAGGAGCGGGAGCTCCTGCTGCAGCATCAGGCGATCAAAGCCTTACCAGATGCGAACGCGATCGGCGGGCGCGAGGTAAAGCTTCTGTCCGGACTGCACATCGAACGCCGAATACCACGGATCGAGGTTGCGAACGACGTTGGTCCGTACCGGGCACGGCGAGTGCGGATCCGTCAGCAGCTGCTGCCGGAGCGCGGGCTCGCGGCTCTTGCAGCGCCACACCTGCGCCCAGCCCATGTAGAAACGCTGGTCGGCGGTGGTGCCGTCGATGACCGGCGGCGGCGCGCCATTCAGGGACGCAATATAGGCGTCGTGCGCGACCGTGAGGCCGGCGAGATCGGCCACGTTCTCGCCCATCGTCAGCTTGCCGTTCACGTGAAGACCGGGGATCGGCTCGTAGGCGTTCACCTGCTTCTCGAACTTGTCGAGGCGCGCGGTGAACTCCTTGGAATCGCCCGGGGTCCACCAGTCGATCAGCTTGCCGGTCGAATCGTATTTGGCGCCCTGGTCGTCGAAATGGTGGCTGATCTCGTGGCCGATAACCGCGCCGATGCCGCCGTAGTTGATCGCATCGTCGGCGTTGGGATCGAAGAACGGCGGCTGCAGGATCGCCGCCGGGAACACGATCTCCACCAGGCCCGAATTGGCATAAGCGTTGATCGTCATCGGGGTCATGCCCCACTCCCAGCGCCGGATCGGCCCGCCGAGCTTGCCCAGTTCATAAGCGTTGTTGAACTGGTTGGCGCGCATCGCATTGCCCAGCGGGTCGTTCGGATCGATGACGAGCCCGCTCATGTCGCGCCATTGGCTCGGATAGCCGATCTTCGGGGTGAAGGCGGCGAGCTTCTGCCGGGCCTTCGCCTTGGTCTCCGCGCTCATCCACTCGAGACCCTCGATGCGGCGGCCCATCGCGGCGATGACGTTCTTGACGAGCTCGTCGGCCGCCGCCTTCGTCTCCGGCGGGAAGTAGCGCGCGACATAGAGCTGGCTGACGTCGTCTCCGAGCGCTCCGACCGTGAAGTTCACGGCCCGCTTCCAGCGCGGCTCCTGCTCAGGGACGCCGGAAAGGACGGTTCCGTAGAAGTTGAAGCGCTCGTCATCGAACGCTTTCGGCAGGTAGGCCGCGTAGCTGTCGATCGAGCGGACCAGAAGCTGGTCCTTCAGGACCGATAGCGGCGCCTTGGCCATCGCGGCCGCCTCGCCGGTGAAGGCGCTCGGCTGCGCCACCAGCACCGACGTCGCGCTGGGCGCAACCGCCTTGACGAAGCCGGCGAAATCGAAGCCCGGCGCCTTCTTCTGCAGCTCGGCGACCGTGAACTTGTTGTAGGTCTTGACGGCGTCCCTGCTCTCGGTGCGCGTCCAGTGCGCCTTCGCGACCTTCATCTCGTAATCGAAGATCGCCTTTGCGCGCGCCGCCGCGTTCGGCTCGCCGGCAAGCGTCAGCACGTTGGTGAGGTGCGTGAGATATTTCGCGCGCGCGTCCGCCAGCTTGGCGTCCTGCGACAGATAATAATCGCGGTCGGGCATCCCGAGGCCGCCCTGAAGCATCGTCAGGATGTAGTTTTCGGGCGCCTTGTCATCCTGCCCCACGAACATGCGGAACGGGCCGGGGATGCCGATCTCGTCGGCCTTTGCGTAGATCTCGTCGAGCGCGGACTTGCTCTTGATCGCGCGCACCTCGTTGAGCCACGGCGCCAGCGGCGCCAGGCCCTTCGCCTCGATCGCGGCCTGGTTCATGAAGCTGCTGTAGGCGGCGCCGATCTTGCTGCCCGGCTGCTTGGCCTGCTCCTCGATGATCGTGCGCGTACGCTCCTTCGACAAATCGTCGAGGACGTTGAACATGCCGTAGCGGGCCTTGTCGGCCGGGATCTGCGTGGTCCGTTCCCAGTTGCCGCTGGCGTAGCCGAAGAAGTCGTTACCCGGGGCGACGCTGGTATCCATTCCAGCCGTATCGAAACCGAAGGTGCCGTAGGCGGGCTTCGGCGCGGGTGGGGCGACAGGCACGGCGACTTCGGCAGCCGCGACGGGCGGCGGTGGAAGGTCTGCCGGACGGGTGGCGCAGCCGCCGAGAATTGTCCCGGCTGCAAGGACGACGAGCAGGTTACGCATCGACTGGACTCCCCAAAGTACCGCGCACCTATAGTGTTGCGGAACGAACAGCGTCAAAGCCGCTTGCAGAAGCCACCCGCCCGCACACAGAAAGGCGAAATGAGCTCCCCCACCGTTCGCGATGTCGCGCTCGACCCCGAGTGGCTTCCCCACACGTATGATGTCGGCGGCACCGACCTCACATCCGTGTTCGTGCCGAGACCCGCGCGGGCGGAGTTGATGTTCCTGTCCGACGAGCATTTCGCTGGCAATTTCCGCAAAGCCACCTTCCCCGCCGCGGCCGTTGCAGCCGAGGCTGCAAACGCCGACCGCGCACCCGTCCACTTCATTTTCCACACGTCCTTCTGCTGCTCGACGCTGCTGGCGAACGCTCTCGCGATCCCCGGCAAGACGACCGCGCTCAAGGAACCCGACGTCCTCATCAACCTCGCGAACCGCATCATCAGCAGCGACGACAACGCGAACCGCCAGCGCCTGGAGCTCGTCCTGCGTCTCCTGGAAAGACCGTTGGCGCCGGGCGAGACGGTCATCGTAAAGCCCACCAATTTCGCCAATCGGCTCGCGGACCTGATGCTTGCGAGCCGGCCTGAGGCGCGGGCGGTCCTCCTCTATTCCGACGTCGGGACGTTCCTGCGCTCGCTCCTCAAGCGCGGGATGTGGGGGCGTATTCTCGGCCGCAAGCTCTTCCGCCAGTTGAGCGGCTGGAACGCAATGGACTTCGGCTTCGGCCCCAACGAGCTGTTCGAGCTCACCGACGTGCAGGTCGCCGCGCTGGCATGGCTGGTACAGATCCGCCATTTCGACGGGCTGGCGAGGGCGTTTGCATCCCGGCTGCTTGTCCTCGACTCGGCGGCCTTGCTTGCCGATCCTGTCGCTGCTCTCGCCAACGCGCAGTCCCTGCTCGGTCTTGGGTTGAGCGAATCCGAGATCGCTTCAATCGCCGCCGGTCCGGTGTTCACGCGGCACAGCAAGTTTTCGGATCGCGGCTACAATCCGGAGGAGCGCGACAAGGAGCATGCCGCGGTATCCGGGGCGAACGCCGAAGAGCTGGCGATGGTGGTGCAATGGATCGAGGCGGTCGCGGCTCAGATCGGGGCGCCGCTGCGGCCCGGGTCAGGCCGGTAGCCGCGTCTTGCGTTTGCGCCGAAGCTTGCTCGCCAGCCACATCCGCCACGCAAGCGCGGTAAGGCCATAGCCGATCGCGGCCGCGGCGATCGCGATCGTGACGATCCCCAGCGCAATGGCGCCGGAGGCTTCGTGGATCCAGAACAGGATTCGCCCGAGCTCGCTCGTGAAATGCTGCGCGGCCGCCGGATTGGCGAGTGCCGCATCCGCATGAAGCTCCCACTCCCCGGTACGATAGGCGAGGTAATAGAGCGGCGGGATCGTCAGCGGGTTCACGACCAAGGTTACGGCCGCAGCGATCGCGACATTGGCGCGAGTGGGGATCGCGAGGAGCGCTGCCAGTACGATGTGCATGAACGGAATCAGGATTCCCACGCCCAGCCCGACCGCGACCGCGCGCGGAACCGAGCGCCGGTGCATCCGCCACAGCTCCGGCTTGCCAAGCTGCTGTGCGAAAGGCCGCAGCATGCGGTTTTGGTGAAGAGTTTCGCGCCGCGGCATGTGGCGGCGAACCCAGGCGACAGCTCCAGTCATTTCCTTCAGGCGCTGCGGCGAAGCAGGCGCTGCTGCTCGCGCTTCCAGTCGCGTTCCTTCACCGTCTCGCGCTTGTCGTGCACCTTCTTGCCCCGTGCCAGCGCAAGCTCGACTTTCGCCCGACCCCGGCCGTTGAAGTAGATGGAAAGCGGGACAAGCGTCAGTCCCTGCCGCGTGATCGCTCCGTTCAGCCTCCCGATCTCGCGCTTGCTCAGCAGCAGCTTTCGCTGCCGCCGCGGCTCGTGATTCAGGCGATTCCCGTGGCTGTATTCGGGGATGTGGCTGTTGATGAGCCAGATCTCGTCGCCGTCCACGGTGGCGTAGCTTTCGGCGATCGAGCCTTCGCCGTGACGCAGCGCCTTCACTTCGGTCCCGGCGAGCGCGATCCCCGCCTCGAACTTGTCCTCGATGAAATAGTCGAAGCGCGCGCGACGGTTCTCGGCGACGATCTTCTGCTTGTCGAAGGGTGGGGGCAGCGGCTTGGCCATCTGATAACTAAATAAGGCCAGCGTGTTCCAAGGCCGCGTCGACTGCTCGCTTCGACGCGTCGGACGCCTCGACCAGCGGGAGCCGGATCTCGGTCGGGAAATCCTGCCGGACCCGCGACAGCGCATATTTCACCGGTCCGGGCGATGCATCGGTGAACAAGGCCGTATGCAGCGGGAACAGCCGGTCCTGGAGGTCGAGCGCTTCGTCCCAGCGGCCTTCGCGCATCGCCTTCTGGAAATTCGAGCACAGCTTGGGCGCCACGTTGGCCGTGACGGAGATGCAGCCGACACCGCCCATGGCGTTGAAGCCGAGCGCGGTCTCGTCGTTCCCTGAGAGCTGAACGAAATCCGGCCCGCAGGCGAGCCGCTGGGCGGTTACGCGCCCGAGCACGCCCGTGGCGTCCTTGACCCCGGCAATGTTCGGCAGCTTGGCGATCTCGGCCATCGTTTCGACCGAGATGTCGACGACCGCGCGCGACGGGATGTTGTAGACGATGATCGGAAGGGCGCTGGCTTCGCTCAGCGCGCGATAGGTGGCCAGCAGCCCGGCCTGGCTCGGCTTGTTGTAATAGCCCGTCACGATGAGTGCCGCATCGGCGCCGGCTTCCTTGGCCGCGTGCAGATGCTCGATTGCCGCCGCGACATTGTTGCTGCCGCAGCCCGCAATCACCGGGACGCGTCCGGCGGCCGCCTCGACCGTGATCTCGATGACTCGCCGCTGCTCGGCGGCGCTCATCGTCGCGCTCTCCCCGGTGGTTCCGCACGGAACCAGGCCGTTCGATCCCTGCTCCACCTGCCACTCCACGAACGCGCGAAGTGAGTCCTCATCGACACAGTTCCCGGAAAAAGGCGTCACCAGGGCCGGTATGGAGCCAAAAAACATGGCCTTTTCCTTCACTTGCGAGTTGTCCGAGGGGAAGAATCCCGACCCCATTCAGGGTCTGATAAGGAGCGGGGCAATAGTATGTCCAGCATGGGCAGAGCGGCATTCATCATTCCAATCCTGCTGGCGTGCTCGGCTTCGGCCTCGGCGCAGATCCCCTCCAGCATCCTTTCGGAAGCGACGCAGGCGGCATCTGCTGTCGCCGACAACATCAACTATTCCATCGCCGACTGGCGGCGCCTTCGGCAGGGCGGCAATTACAGCTTCGCGCAATATGCCCAGTTCCTGAACTATAATGAGGACTGGCCCGGCGAGACGACCATGCGCCGGAACGCCGAAAAGGCGATGCGCGCCGGCGAGAATGCCGCCCTCGTGCTCGGATTCTACCGAAGCGAAAAGCCGAAAACCGGCAATGGCTGGAGCCGCTATGCGGAGGCGTTGAGCGCTGTCGGACGAGGCACCGAGGCGATTGCCGCAGCGAAGGAAGCCTGGGCATCGGCGGACCTGAGCCCCGCCGACGAAGCCTATATGCTCGCCCGCTTCGGCGGCAGTTTCACGCCGCAGGATCACAACCGCCGAGTCGATGCCTTGCTGTTCGACAAGAGCGCGACGAGCGCAGCGCGACTTCTCGCATGGACGAGCGCCGACAGACGCGCAGCATTTTCGGCGCGGATCGCGATGCAGACGCGCGCGCCGGACGCCGAAGCCCAATTCAATGCCGCGCGGCATCGCATTGGCGCCGATGCCGGCCTCATGATGGACCGCATCCGCTACCTTCGCGACGGCGGCAACGACTATTCGGCGAGAGTCCTCGCCGCGCAGCCGCATCATTTCACCGAGAAGCCGGCCGATGCGAAGCGCTGGTACGAGATGCTCGTGATCCTCGCCAATGGCGCGGTCCAGGACCGGCAGTGGCAGCTCGCCTACAATATCGCGCGCCAGCTCGACGATGCGTTCGCGCCGGGCACGCCGATCGGCGAGCAGGACTATGGCGTCCGCGATGACTACACGACCTTGTCGTGGCTCGCGGGGCGCGTGGCGCTCGACCGCATTGGAAATGCCCCCAACGCGGTCGCGATGTTCTATCGCTATGCGCAGGGCGGCAAGTCGCTGCAGGTGGCTAGCAAGGGCTGGTACTGGGCGGGACGCGCATCGCTGGCTGCCGGCCGGCCGGGCGATGCGAGCGCCTATTTCCAGCGAGCCGCCTCCTATCCCGAGCTGTTCTACGGACAGCTCGCGCTCGAGCGGCTCGGCCGCTCCGTCACGCCGCCGGGTGCGACCCCCGTGATCGCGGCCGGAAACCCCGCCCGTGTGAGCTTCGCGCAGAAGCGGCTGGTGCAGGCGGTGAGGCAGATGACGTACAGCGGCCGCGCCGACGAGCAGATGCAGTTCGTCCGCGCCCTCGCCGAATCGCTGAAGACACCCACGGAAAGGGCGCTCGCGGTCGAGCTCTCGCGGCAGCTCGGGCGCCAGGACCTCGCAGTGTGGGTGGCACGAGCGGCGCGCAACAACGGCGATGCCTTCTACGTCCGCGATGCCTTCCCGACGCTGCGCAGCCAGCCGCGGACTGCCTGGTCGCTGGCGCATGGAATCACGCGGCAGGAAAGCTCGTTCGACCGCAACGCGATCAGCCACGCGGGTGCTCGAGGCATGATGCAGCTGATGCCCGGAACCGCGCGCGAGCAGGCCGGCAAACTTGGCGTCGGCTACGACGTGGGTCGCCTCCACGACCCTGATTACAACGTCATGCTGGGCTCGGCCTATTTCCAGCGGATGCTCAATACCTGGGACGGAAGCGTTCCGCTGGCCGTCGCCAGCTACAACGCTGGCTCGGGCAACGTCCGCAAATGGATCAACGCCTATGGTGACCCGCGCACGCGCAGTGTGGACGTGATCGGTTGGATCGAAGCGATCCCGTTCACCGAGACCAAAGGCTACGTCCAGCGGGTGATCGAAAACAGCGTCGTCTACGACACGCTCAGCCCGCAGCCCGCGCACCGGACGGCGCTCCACGTTTCCCGCTATCTCGGCAAGGGGACGCCGGGCTAGAACGCACCCGATGATCGACCCGAAGCCCCGCTTCATAAGCCCTGACGGCCTGAAGCGGATCAAGGCGGAATATGACGAGCTGTTCGGCGTCGAGCGGCCGAAAGTCGTCGAGACGGTCTCGTGGGCGGCATCGCTCGGCGACCGTTCCGAAAACGCCGATTACCTCTACGGCAAGCGCCGGCTCCGCGAGATCGACCGCCGGCTCGCGCACCTCGCGCGCATCATGAAGGCCGCGAAAGTCGTCGATCCCGCCGAGCAGCCCACTCGGGACCAGGTCCGTTTCGGCGCAACGGTGGAGCTAGCCGACGAACAGGACGACCGGCGCACGCTGACCATCGTCGGCGACGACGAGGCGGACGCCGCGAAAGGCTGCATCGGCTGGAGCGCCCCCTTGGCGCGGGCCCTGATCGGAGCGCGTGTCGGCGACGAGCGCATCGTGCGCCTTCCGGCCGGCGAGAAAAGCTACGAGGTGATGAGCATCAGCTATCCCGGCTGATCACGGAATCGATGCGACGTCGGGGCGCACGAACTCGCGCCGTGCCTCGACCGAAAACAGCCGGTTCGGCGAGTAATAGCGAAGCGGCCAGTCGCGCCGCCCCATCGGCGACAGCAGCAGCTGGTTGACCAGCTCGTAGAGCGGCTCGCGTAGATCCGCCTCGGCAAGGAACAGCCGCACGCCGCGCAAGAACACGCGCGTAATCGTCTCGTGATAGCCTTCGCTGTCGCTGTTCACCCCGCCGACGCTCTCATTGTATCTGCGGATGATCTCGGGAAGCTGCTTGTCGACATCCACGTCCGGCCGCTTCAGCAGCAGGTACGTCGTCGCGGCGAGATGCGCCTCATGAGTCCACTCCGGCCGCGGCAGCGTGCGCGCCAGCAGCCCTTCGCCGATGTGCGCGATCTCGGCGTCGGAATGGAACAGGCGGGGCGAGTAATCGGTCATCTGATCGGGTCCTTCTGGGCCCGGTCAGCGACCGGGCTACGCTGGTGTTGTTTGCGGTTGAGTCTTCGGCGCGGCTTGGCGGACGCCTTCGTCCACCTGGCTTTCGAATTGCGCGAAATTCTCGACGAACAGGTCGACCAGCCGGGCAGCCATGCGGTCGTACTCGTCAGGATCCGCCCAGGTGCCACGCGGGTCGAGGATCTTGTCGTCCACTCCCGGCACGCGCACCGGCACGTCGAACCCGAAATTCGGATCCTTGCGGAATTCGGCATTCTTCAGGCTGCCGTCGAGGGCGGCGTTGAGCAACGCGCGCGTTGCCTGGATAGGCATGCGCTTGCCGACGCCGTACTTGCCGCCGGTCCAGCCGGTGTTGACCAGCCAGCAATCGACTCCGCCCTTGGCGATCCGCTCCTTCAGCAAATTGCCGTAGACGGAAGGGTGACGCGGCATGAACGGCGCTCCGAAGCAGGTCGAGAAGGTCGCTTCCGGCTCGGTCACTCCAATCTCGGTCCCGGCCACCTTCGCGGTGTAGCCCGACAGGAAGTGATACATCGCCTGCTCCGGCGTGAGCTTCGCGATCGGCGGAAGTACGCCGAACGCGTCGGCGGTGAGCATCACCACGTTCTTCGGCAGTGGCCCCATGTTCTTCTCGGAAGAATTGGGAATGTAATCGATCGGGTAGGCACCGCGGCTGTTCTCGGCGAGGCTCGGGTCATCGAGGTCCAGCTCGCGGGTGTTGGGGTCGATCACGACATTTTCGAGAACGGTGCCGAAGCGCCGCGTCGTCGCGTAGATTTCCGGCTCCGCGGTCGGCGAGAGACGGATCATCTTCGCGTAGCAGCCGCCCTCGAAATTGAAGACCGCCGTGTCCGACCAGCCGTGCTCGTCGTCGCCGATGAGCGTGCGGTTCGGATCGGCCGACAGCGTCGTCTTGCCGGTGCCGCTGAGGCCGAAGAAGATCGCCGTGTCGCCGCCCGGACCGATATTCGCCGAGCAGTGCATCGGCATGATGCCCTGCGGCGGAAGCAGGAAGTTGAGCAGCCCGAAAACGGACTTCTTCATCTCGCCCGCATATGCGGTGCCCCCGATCAGGATCAGCTTCTTCGTGAAGTTGACGGCGATCACGGTCTCGCTGCGGCTGCCGTGGCGTTCGGGGTTCGCGCGGAAGCTCGGCAGGTCGATGATGGTGAACTCCGGAACGAAGTCGGCGAGCTCCTCGGCTTCCGGGCGCACCAGCAAAGTGCGGATGAACAGGCTGTGCCACGCGAGCTCGTTGATGACCCGCACACGTACGCGGTGTTCCGGCTGCGAGCCGCCGAACAGGTCCTGGACGAACAGTTCGTCCTTTTCGCCGAGCGCCAGCAGGAAATCCTCGTGCAGGCGGTCGAACGCCGCCGGCTCCATCGGCTTGTTTCCGTTGTTCCACCAGATGACGGAATCGGTGAGATCGTCGCGCACGGTGAACTTGTCCTTGGCGCTTCGACCCGTGTGCTTTCCGGTCTTGACGACCAGCGGGCCATGCTTCGCGAGCAGGCCTTCGCCGCGTCGAACGGCATGCTCGACCAGCGGCGCGGTCGTCAGGTTCCAGTGAAGCTCGGCAGGTGTCACGATCCCCTGCGCGTCCAGTCCGTGTCTTGCGACCCTGTCGGCCACCTTTTTCCCTTCCAGAATATGAATAGCGGCGGCGACCCTTCGGCAGCCGCCGCATGTGCTGTTGCAAAGCGCCTATAGACCCGAAAAAGTTGCCCGGTCAAAAGCCGAGGTGCCGCTTGTCTGCCTAACAACCGGCGCGTAAGCCCCGCGGCGGACCGTCCGAATGAGCCACGTAATCGCGCTGGTCGACGATGACCGCAACATCCTGACCTCGGTGTCGATCGCTCTCCAGTCGGAGGGCTTCATTACGCGAGTCTATTCCGACGGCGATACTGCGCTCAAAGCGCTAGCCGACAACCCGCCGGACCTTGGCGTGTTCGACATCAAGATGCCGAAGATGGACGGCATGGAGCTGCTTCGGCGCCTTCGCGAGTTCAGCGCGATGCCGGTGATCTTCCTGACATCGAAGGACGACGAGCTGGACGAGGCGCTGGGCCTCGCAATGGGCGCCGACGACTACATTTCCAAGCCGTTCTCCCAACGGCTGCTACTCGCGCGCATCCGCGCGATACTTCGGCGCCAGGAGCTCGCCAGGAACGAGTCAGTGCCCTCGGCTGAGGAAGAGCCCGAGCTCCTCGTCCGCGGCAAGCTGACGATGGATCCGGCCCGCCACAAGGTGAAATGGGACGGAAAGGACGTGGTCCTCACGGTCACGGAGTTCCTGATCCTGGAGGCGCTTGCCCAGCGCCCGGGAGTGGTCAAGAACCGCAACCAGCTGCTGGACACGGCCTATCAGGAGGACGTCTACGTCGACGACCGAACGATCGACAGTCACATCAAACGCATTCGCCGCAAGTTCCGGGCCGTGGATCCCGACTTCGATGCGATCGATACGCTCTATGGCGTCGGTTACCGCTTCGAAGAGCGATAAACCGCGCAAGAGACAGCGCGTACCCCGTCCCTGGGCGGGGAGATGGACGCTCGCCTGGCGGATTCTCGCGGTCAACATCCTGACCGTCCTCATCCTCGCGCTGGGAGTCATCTATCTCGATGCATTCCGGAACAAGCTGAGTAAGGAGCGAATCCACCGGACCGAGCGCGAGGCCCAGATTACGGCCACTGTCGCGGCCTTGCTGCCGCCCCACCAACGAGCGCAGGCTCTTGGCGCGATCGGCGGCGCGACCCGCAGCCGAATTCGCCTTTACGGCCCCGATGGCCGCCTGGTCGCAGACAGCTGGTCCGTGACGGGCCCGACCTACGAGCTTCGCGATCCGAGCAAGGAAGGCTGGACGAAGAACGTCGCGCGAGCGCTCGACAAAGGGTTCAACGCGCTGGTTGGAGCCGGCTCGGCTCCCGAGTTCGCCGAGCCTGCACAGGACACCATCCGCGCGTGGCCGGAAGCGGAGCAGGCGCGGCAGGCACGAGCGGTGACGAGCAACGTCCGCCAGGCGCCCGACCTAACTCCAGTCCTGTCGGCCGCCGCGCCCGTCGACGGCGGCGCCGTGCTGGTCACGTCCAACGAACGGAGCCTGACGCGCTCGATGAGAAGCCAGCGCGCGGCGCTCGGCCTTGCCATGGCCTTTTCGATCCTCGTGTCGGTGCTGCTGTCGCTGTTCCTCGCCCGAACCATCGTCAGGCCGCTGCGGCGGATCGCGCTTGCTGCGCACCGCGTTCGCCTTGGCCGGGCGCGTGAAGTGCGAGTGCCACGCCTGCCGTCGCGCCGCGATGAAATCGGCCTCCTGGCGCGGTCCGTTTCCGACATGAGCCAATCGCTGCGGCAGCGGATCGACAATATCGAAGCGTTCGCCGCTGACGTGACCCATGAGCTCAAGAACCCGCTCGCCTCGCTTCGCTCCGCGCTCGACGGGCTCGAATCCGTCAAGGACGAGAAGCTTCGTTCGCGCCTCAGCGAAGTGGCGCGAGAAGACGTCATGCGCCTCGATCGTCTCATCGGCGACATCAGCGAAGCGGCGCGCACCGACGCGCAGCTTGCGCGCGCGCGATTCGAGCCGGTCGACCTCGGCCCCCTGATCGAGCAGTTGGTGGCCAGCTGGGACGCCCGCCGCGAACGCGGCGACGCGCGCGTCGCTTATGCGCGTCCGCGCAAAGACAGCGCGGTCGTCATGGGCGACCCGGCGCGGCTTGCTCGTGCGATCGACAATCTGCTCGACAACGCGATCAGCTTTTCCCCGCCAGGAGGGCTGGTCGAGATTGCCGCCTCCAGGGTCGGCAACGAGGTGCGCATTCGGATCGACGACGAAGGACCCGGCGTGCCGCCCGAAGCGCGCGAAGCGATCTTCAACCGCTTCCATTCGATACGCCCCGAAAACGAGGACTTCGGCCGCCATTCGGGCTTGGGGCTGGCGATCGCCAAGGCTATCGTCGATGGGCATGACGGCCAGATCAGCGTCTACGACCGCGACGATGCGCCTTCCGGCGCGCGGTTCATCATCTCTCTTCCCGCGGTAGAGCAGTGACCCATGCCCGAGGGCTTTCGAGCGAAACCGTCCATGCGAGCTGCGTGGCGCGAGACGGACGGGCGGTGCTCATCACCGGGCGATCCGGGTCCGGGAAGTCCGATCTCTCGCTTCGCCTGCTCGATCGTGGCTTCACGCTCGTCAGCGACGATCAAACGATTGTCCGACGAGACGGCGACCGCTTGCTGGCCTCGTCGCCCGCGCGGATTGCCGGCAAGATCGAGATTCGCGGGATCGGCATCCTCGACGTCGAAACGGCAAGCGATGTTCCGGTAGCCTTGCTGGTCGAACTGACGGGAGACATCGAAAGGCTGCCGGAGGACGTACGGGAGCGGACCATGCTCGGCGTCCAGGTGCCGCTGATCACCGTCGACGCGATGACGGCTTCCGCCGCGGCCAAGGTCGCGCTGGCGCTCGACCGGCTCGGATTGCCCATCTCGTGAGCGGGAGCGAGCGCAAATCCCGCCTGCTCCTGGTGACCGGAATGTCCGGCGCCGGCAAGTCGACTGCACTCGATGCCCTCGAGGACATGGGCTGGGACATTGTCGACAACCTGCCGGCCGACCTGCTCGCGGATTTCATCCATGGCGGCGGCCAGTGCCGAACCGGACCTGCCGCCGTCGGCATGGACGTTCGGAGCCGCGGGTTCGAGCCGAAGGCCTTGCCGGGCCTGATAGCGTCGGTGGAAGGCGTGACCCACGAAATCCTGTTCCTCGATTGCGACGGGGCCGAGCTGATGCGCCGCTTCGACAAGACGCGGCGGCGGCACCCGCTCGCCCTCGATCGCCCGGCGGAAGACGGGCTCGCACGCGAGCGCAATCTGCTGACCCCGCTTCGCTCGGCGGCCGATAGCGTGATCGACACGACGGACTTGTCGCCCGTCGAGCTTCGCGAAGAGCTCCGGCGGCGTTTCGGCGCGGAGAGCGAGCCGGTCCTTACGCTCGTGTCTTTCGGCTTCGGCCACGGAATCTCGCGCACCGCCGACCTCGTCTTCGACATGCGCTTCCTTGCCAACCCGCACTGGGTCGACGACCTCCGGCCGCTCAGCGGCCTGGACGCGCCGGTGCATGACTATGTCGCCAGGGATCCGGGCTGGGACGGCTCGATGGATCGCGTCGAAGCGCTTCTCAGGGAGTGGATTCCCCGCTACTGGGCGGCGGGCAAAAATTATCTGACCGTCGCCTTCGGCTGTACTGGTGGGCGGCATCGGTCAGTCGCCGCGGCGGTGGAAATGGCGCAACGGTTGAGAGCGGCGGGATTCGCGCCCAATATCCGTCATCGCGACCTGGCGTCGGCGCCGAATGACAGGATCGAGGACAAAGCGGGGCCGGCGACCGGCGCCGCGAGTGGAAGCGAGTTGAAGGAATGATTGGACTTGTGCTGGTGACCCACGGCCGTCTCGCGGCCGAGTTCATCACCGCGATGGAGCATGTCGTTGGACCGCAAGAGGCCATCGAGGCCGTCTGCATCGGCCCCGACGACGACATGGAAGTGCGCCGTGCCGATATCGCCCGGGCGATTGGCAGCGTCGACCAGGGCAAGGGCGTGATCATCCTCACGGACCTCTTCGGCGGAACTCCGTCCAATCTCGCGATCAGCCTTATGAAGAGCGAGAATGTCGAGGTTATCGCCGGCGTGAACCTGCCGATGCTGATCCGGCTGGAAGGCGCCCGCAAGGCGATGGGTGTTCACGCCGCCGTCGCCGCTGCTCGCGAAGCCGGTCGGAAATATATTTCCGTCGCCTCCGAGATCCTCGGGGAAGCCGCCGCTTGAGCGCAGCATCCCGCGAAGTCACGATCGTCAACACGCGCGGGCTGCATGCCAGGGCGAGCGCCAAATTCGTCAACCTCGCCAGTGAGATAGACGCCACCGTCGAGGTTGAAAAAGACGGCAATTGCGTGTGCGGCACCTCCATCATGGGACTCATGATGCTTGGCGCGGCCAAGGGCGACAGCATCGTCATCCGTGTCACCGGCGACGATGCCGACGAAGCGCTCCAGAAGCTCGCCCAGCTCGTCGAGTGCGGCTTCGACGAGGAGCGCGGGTAAGCGGTGCCGCGCCAGGTCACCGCTTTTTCCAACGCTACGGTGAAGCGGCTGCGCTCGCTTCGCGACAAGAAGGCCCGCCGCTCGGAACGCCTGTTCCTGGCCGAGGGCCTGCGGATCATCGCGGAAGCGCGCGACAGCGGCCGCCTGCCCGAGATCATCGCTTTCTCGGCCGAGGGCGCGAAGCACCCGCTGGCTGCACAGATCATTGCCGCGACGGAAAGTGCCGGCGGAGAGGCGATCGAGACGACGGCCGACATCCTCTCGAAGATGAGCGGCAAGGACAATCCGCAGATGCTGCTCGCGGCCTACCGCCAGCCCGAGCTTGGACTCGAGCGAATCGACCGCTCGGCCGGCCCGCTCTGGATCGTCGCGCAGGCCCTTCGCGATCCCGGCAACATCGGGACGATCCTGCGCACCGGCGATGCCGTCGCCGCCGGCGGCCTGATCCTCGTCGACGACTGCGCCGATCCCTTTTCCGTAGAGGCCGTCCGCGCATCCATGGGCGCTGTGTTCACGCAGCAGATCGCGAGCGCGCGCTGGCCGGAGTTCCTCGAATGGCTTCGCGGCGGCGAGGGCCAGCTCGTTGGCACGAGCCTGAAGGCGAACACCGATTATCTCGAGGCGCGTTACGACGCCCCCTGCTTCCTGCTGATCGGCAACGAACAGCAGGGGCTTCCGGCGGAATATGAGGCGCAGTGCGACCTGCTTGTGAAGATCCCGATGGCGGGCCGCGCCGACAGCCTCAACGCGGCCGTCGCGGCGGCGGTAATGGCCTTCGCGGTGAGCGCGAGCTGGCGCTGATTGGAACCGCGGCGCTCCAGCGGCTTTGTCGCCGCATGAAATCGCGTCTGCTACTTCTCGTCGCTGCCGGCTCGCTGGGCGGCTGCCTGTCGCACCCGCCGCCACCGCCCGCCCCCTATCACGCGATCGGAATCGCGAAGCAGTGGGACCTGATCATTGACGACAAGAACGTCACGTTCATCGCGCCGGGCGGGCAGCCGATCGTCGAGCCCAAGCCCGCGACCGTCGTCGGCGTCGCCGGCGACATCTACAACACGAAGCGGATCAACGTGAACATCGTCCACGGCCATTGCGCGGCTAACGGCCGCGACTTCCCGGACCGGGTCCAGGTCTATGTCGACGGCGTCCTCAACGAGGGCTGCGGCGGGCTCTAGGCTTTCGCTTCGTCGTCCTCGGCCGGACTTTCGAGGCGCGGCAGAGTCGGATCGTCGAGGCTGACCACCACGGGTTCAGCCTCCTTCGTTGCCAGCTTGGTCAGCGGACGCGGGCTTGCCTCCACCATCGGCGGCGGCGCGATCTCCTTGGCACTGCCGGCGCCGAAATCCTCGAACCGGCGCGCCTGCGTAAAGACCTGGCTCTCGAAGCTTCCGACCATCTTGTTGTATGCGTTGTTGGCGCGGCTGAGGTTGGTTCCGACCGACGCCACATGCTCGGCCATCGTCGCCAGTCGCGAATGCAGCTCGCGGCCGAGCTCGGCGATCTTTCCGGCCTCGGCGGCCAGCTTCTCCTGCTTCCAGACGGTCGCTACGGTCCGCGCAATCGCGACCAGATTGGTCGGAGTCGCAAGCAGGACCCGCCGCTCGAACGCCCATTCCCAAAGCCCCGAATCCTGCTCCAGCGCGGCGGTCAGGAAATGCTCGCCGGGGATATACATCACGACATAATCCGCGGCGTCGCCGAACTGCGCCCAATAGGCCTTCGAGCCCAGCTGCTGGACGTGGTTGCGCATCGAGGCGACGTGCGCCCGGAAGCAGGCAAGCTTCTTGTCGTCGTCGACTTCCTCGCATGCCTCGAGATAGGAATTGAGCGAACATTTCGCGTCGATCACGAGCTTGCGATCGGACGGAAGGTTGACGACCACGTCGGGGCGTAGCCGGCCCTCGTCCGTGTTGACCGACACCTCCATCTCGAAATCGACGCCTTCGACGAGGCCCGCCTGAGTCAGCACGTTGCGAAGCGACTGCTCGCCCCAGCGTCCGCGGGTCTTCGGCGCGGACCGCAGTGCGTTGACCAGGTTGCGCGTCTCGTCGCGGACCTGTCCCTGCCCTGCCCGCACGAGCTCGACGGCCTCGCGAAGCCCGGCATAATGATCGACGCGCTCCTTCTCGACGCGCTGAAGGCCCTCCTCGTAGCGCTTCAGGGTCGTCTCAACCGGAGCGAGCAGCTCCTTCAACTTGGTCTCGCTCGCCTTGTCCGCCGCGTTGAACCGTTCGCCCGCTTTCTCGAGGAAATCCTTGTGCGCTTTCTCGAGCAATTGGTCGCCGATCGCGCGGAACTGGGCGATCAGCGCGTCCTTCGATTCGGTGAGATCCTTCATGCGCTGCTCGAAGTTGCGGGCATCCGCCTGCAGCGTGGCGAGCTCGCGCGAGGCGCTGTCGTGGTTGCCCCGTGCCTGGTCCCGCTCCTTGACGACCTCGTCGAGTTGAAGGCGCAGCGCTTCGACCGTCTGTTTCGCAGCGGCAGATTCGCGGCCTGCGTAAAGCCAGCCGATCAGGACGCCAAAGGCCAGCCCGACGACGACGACAGCAATGAGGACGCCCCAATCCATACTCATTCCCCCAGCGGAACAGAATAGGAACCCTACGCTCGTCTTGACTTCCACTCAACCGTCATTGCGAGGAGCGGAGGGCGACGAAGCAATCCAGCCGGGAACTTCACACTGGATTGCTTCGCTTCGCTCGCAATGAGGAGGAGGCAAAAAAGATGTCCATTCGCAAGATGATCGCGCTTCACCCGGACGTTCAGGGGCACGTCAACCAGCCGCTCGGCGATGCCGCGCATCACCTCATGTATTGCGCGCGCATGTGCCTCAGCTGCGCCGACGCCTGTGCGGCCGAAGCGATGGACATGACGCAGTGCATCCGAACCTGCCTCGACTGCGCCGACGTTTGCGAAGCCACCGGCAAGCTCGCCGTCCGGCGCTCGGGCTCGAACGAGGCGGTGCTGAAGGAGATGCTGGAAGTGTGCGCTCGCGTTTGCGACGCCTGCGCCACCGAGTGCGAGAAGCACGATCATGAGCATTGCAAGCTGTGCGCGCAGATGTGCCGCGAGTGCGCGGAGGATTGCCGCAACGCCGCGGCGTCGATCACGCCGGAGGGCTAGGCCGCCTCTTTGGTGCGCTCCTTGCGCTGCTTGGCGAGCTTCTTGAGGATCATCTCGCGCTTCAGCCGCGAGAGGTGGTCGATGAAGAGGACGCCTTCGAGGTGGTCCATCTCGTGTTGGAGGCAGGTCGCGAGGAGCCCTTCGATGACCTCTTCGTGCTGCTTGCCGTTCTCGTCCAGCCAGCGCGCGCGGATGCGGTCCGGCCGGTCGACGTCCGCGAACTGGTCGGGCACGGACAGGCAGCCCTCGGTGTAGGGCACCTCCTGCTCGGAATGCTCGACGATCTCGGGATTGATGAACACCCGCGGGTCCTTGACCGGTTCGCCGCCCTCTTCGAGCGGTTCCTGCAGGTCGATCACCAGCACGCGCTTTGGAATTCCGACCTGGATCGCCGCTAGGCCGATGCCGGGTGCCGCGTACATCGTCTCGAACATGTCCGCGATGAGCGCGCGAAGCTCGTCGTCGACCTTTTCGACGGGCGTCGATTTCTGCCGGAGGAGCGGGTCCGGAACCTCGATGATCTGCCGAACGGCCATGGGCGCAATTTAGGCTTTCACTATTGGCGCTTCAAGCGAGGGGTCGTCGCGCCCGCAACGCCTGGGCGAGCGTGCCCTCGTCGAGATAGTCGAGCTCCCCGCCGACCGGGAGGCCGTGGGCGAGCTGGGTAAGGCGCACGGGGAAGCTCTCCAGGCGCTCCGCGAGATAATGGGCGGTCGTCTGTCCTTCGAGCGTGGCGTTCATTGCCAGGACGATCTCGTCGATTCCGCCTTGCGAGACGCGCCTGATCAGCTGGTCGATGGTCAGGTCTTCCGGCCGCACGCCATCGAGCGCGGACAGGCGGCCGCCGAGCACGTGATAGCGGCCCGGGAACAGGCGCGAGCGGTCTAGCGCCCACAGGTCCGCCACTTCCTCGACGACGCACAAGGAGCGGTCGTCGCGGCGCGGATCGCGGCAGATCCCGCACGGGTCCGACGTATCGACATTGCCGCACACCGAGCAGCTCGCCAGCGTCTCCGCGACATTCTGCAAGGCCGAGAGGAGCGGCTGGAGCGCGCTTTCGCGCTTCTTCATCAGGTGAAGCACGGCACGCCGCGCCGACCGCGGGCCAAGCCCGGGAAGCCGCGCCAAGGCGCTCGCCAATGCCTCGATTTCCTGACTTGCCATCGCCCCTGCTCTGTCATTGCGAGCGCAGCGAAGCAATCCAGCGACACGAAGTGGATTGCTTCGTCGCAGCATCGTGCTCGGCACGCTGCCAGCTTGCCTGCGCGCGCTACTCCTCGCAATGACGAGAGGATGCGGATCGTCTTCATGGGATCGCCCAACTTCGCGGTGCCGAGCCTCGACGCGCTCGTTGAGGCGGGCCACGAGATCGTTTGCGTCTACACGCAGCCGCCGCGCCGCGCGGGCCGCGGCAAGAGCGAACAAAAAACGGCGGTCCACAAAAGGGCCGACGAGCTCGGCATGGAGGTGCGTTGCCCGCGAACGCTGCGCGACCATGACGAACAGGCAAGGTTCGCCGCGCTCGATGCCGACCTCGCCGTCGTCGCCGCTTACGGGTTGATCCTGCCGAAGCCGATTCTCGATGCGCCGAAAGGCGGTTGCATCAACGTCCACGCGTCGCTGCTTCCGCGCTGGCGCGGCGCCGCGCCGATCCAGCGGGCAATTCTCGCCGGGGATGAGGTCACCGGCATCACGCTGATGAAAATGAACGAAGGTTTGGACACCGGTGCAATTCTTCTGAGTGAGGAAACGGCGTGCTTGGGGAAATCTGCCGGCTACCTCGAAAAGGAACTCGCGGCCTTGGGAGCGAAGCTTTTGCGGCAGTACCTCAGCAAGCCTTCTGCCTATCCTCCAACGCCACAACAAAACGAAGGCGCGACATATGCGCCAAAGGTCCAAAAGGAGGAGTTCCGGATCGACTTTCGAAACACTGCGAAGTTCGTTGACCGCCAAATCGACGCATTCAACCCACCTGGCGCCTACTTTGAACATGCCGGAGAACGAATTCGCATACTTCGCGCGGAGTGGGTCGACGGTTGGGGCGCTCCTGGAGAAGTATTGTACGACCGTGGGCGGCTGCTGATCGCTTGCAGTGAAGACGCCATTGAGCCGTACATCGTTCAACGCGCTGGACGATCGGAAATGAACATGTGGGCGTTCCTTCATGGTTTCAGCCTCCCTGAGGGCACGATCCTCAAGTGACCCGCTGGCGGCTGACCATCGAATATGACGGCGCGCCCTTCATGGGCTGGCAGCGGCAGGAGCACGGGCCGTCGGTCCAGCAGACGCTCGAGGAAGCGCTCGCGAAAATGACGGGCGAGCTGCCAGCGGTCCACGCGGCGGGCCGAACCGACGCCGGAGTCCACGCACTGGCGATGAGCGCGCATGTCGAGCTACAGAAGACCGTCACCGAGCATCGGCTTCGCGAAGGCGTGAACGCGCTGGTTCGCCCGCACCCCGTGTCGGTGCTGTCGGTGGAGAAAGTCGCCGACGACTGGCACGCCCGCTTCTCGTGCGTGGGCCGCCGCTATCGCTACCGGATCCTCAACCGCCGTTCCCCGCCAGCCCTCGATGCGGGACGCGTCTGGCATGTCGCCGTTCCGCTCGACGTCAAGGCGATGGACGCGGGCGCCGCAATGCTCGTCGGCCGCCACGACTTCACCACGTTCCGCTCCGCTCAGTGCCAGTCGGACAGCCCGGTGAAGACGCTGGACCGCCTCAAGGTCATTCGCGACGGCGACGAGATTCGCGTCGAGGCCGCCGCGCGCAGCTTCCTTCATCACCAGGTCCGATCGATGGTCGGATGCCTGGCGCTGGTCGGCCGCGGCCAGTGGACGCCCGCGGATTTAAAGGCCGCGCTCGAGGCTCGGGACCGCTCCGCGCTGGGGTTCAACGCACCTCCGCACGGCCTCTATTTCATCGAGGCGATCTACCCTTAACGAGCTTCGCCGGCCTCGAGCGGGGCGGCGGCGACAAGCAGCAGGCCGGCCGCGACGAAGCTTCCGGCGAAAATCCACGCAAAGGTCGCAATGATCTGATCGGTGGCGCCGAACAGGCCGTAGACCAATACGGCGATCGGCAGGCCGCCGAGCAGGAGAATGGCGAGGCTCAAGTCCACGGCTGCCGCCAGGTACACCCATGTGCACAGCGGCCGCTGCGACCGGCGAGCCGACAGGAACAGCGCCGCGGCGCGGATGACCAGCCACAGGATGACGAAATTGAGGACGGTGATGAAATTGACGCGAGCGTCGAATTCGAGCCGCAGGCCCGCCAGCAGCGTGACCGCCGCGGCCACTGCGGCCGGTATGTTGCGCTGGCTCCGCGCGATTACGGCGCCGAGCTCGATCATCCCCGCCGCTATCAGCATGACGCCTACGACGGTTCGCCCGGGAATGTGCTGCGCGAGCGGCAGAAGCGCGGCTCCGAGCCCCAGGAGGATGATCAGGATGCCCGCACCGCGGATCACCAGCGTTCTGTTGGCCGTCGACATCCGCCGTCTCCTATCGCGCGGCGGCGCCGCTGTCAGTCCGCATCGAGTCCGAATTTCCGGCGCCAGCTGTCGTCGAGCAGGTCTTGAACTTCGGCGTGGCGCTGCATGTAGGCGGCGAAGAATGGACAGATCGGGATGACCTTTCGGCCCTGCTCGCGAGCCCACGCCAGCCCGGCCTCGATCAGCCTGGTCCCAAGGCCTTGCCCGCCATGCTCGGGCGGCACCTCGGTGTGCGTGAACATGATCTTGCCTTCAGGCAGCGTGTATTCGGCGATGGCAAGGCTGCCGTCGCCAAGATCGATCTCGAATCGGTTCTTTTCGGATGCGTTGCGGACCTCGACTGCGCTCATGTCGCTGCTTTAGCCGAGCCGGGCGCGTCTCCAAACATCCTTAGCTTTGGTGTTTGCGCTCGAGCGGCAGGACAGCGGGGCCGTTCAGGACTTCGCCCGTCAAGGCGAAGCGCGACCCGTGGCACGGACAGTCCCAGGTTCGGTCGACCGAATTCCAGCCCACCATGCAGCCCATGTGGGTGCAAACGGCCGAGACTGCGTGGACCTGCCCATTTTCGTCACGAAACGCTGCGACGTCGTCGTGCCCGATCTTCATGATCGCGGCTTCACCGGGAGCGAGCTTGTCGTAGGAATGCGGCTTCGGAGAGAAATGGCCGCTCACAAGCTCGCCGGCGACTTTTACATTCTCCTTGGTGAACTCCTTAGCTCCGGCCAGCGGCTTGACCCGGGTCGCGTCGAACAGCTTGATCCACGGGCTCTCGAGTCCTTCGACCAGATCGGCGATGAGCGTGCCCGCGGCCGCACCGTTGGTGAAGCCCCAGGCCGCGAAGCCCGTGGCGACGAGATAGGCTTCGTCGGAATCATCGGACGACCAGCCTATGAACGGCGCGCCGTCCATCGGTGAATAATCCTCGTTCACCCAGCGGTATTCGATGGCCCCGGCGTCGAAATTCTCGGTGAGCCAGGTTTCGAGGTCGGCGAACTTCTTCTCCAGGTCCTCCGTATGCCCGGGCTTCGAATGCGGCCCCGCGCATACCGCGTAGGTCCGGCCGGCGTGCTCGTGCACGCGCATCGAATGGCCCGGCTGCTCGGCATTGATGTAATAGCCCGGCGGCACGCGGCCGATTGGAGCGGCAACCGCGGGTTCCGCCATCGGGTAATTGGTCGCGAAATAGCCGCCGATCAGGCCCAGCGGCAGGTTGGTCGCCATCACGACGTGGCGCGCGCGCACGTCTCCGTTCTCGGTGACCAGCCGCGTCGGCTCCCACTCCGCGACGCGGCTGTTCTCGAACACGTGGCAACCGTCGCCCGGAATCGTGGCGGCCAGCCCCGCCACATATTTGATCGGGTGGAATTGCGCCTGATTGTCCCATCGCATCGCGGCAAGCACTTCGTACGGCAGGCCCGTGTCCGTGGTCAGCGAGGCCGGCAGCCCGAGCTTTTTCGCCAGCTCGACTTCCTTTTCGAGGTCGTCGACGTGCTTTTCCTCGCGCGTGTATACGAACGCTGCCTTGCGCTCGAAGTCGGCGTCGAGGCCAAACCGATCGACGAGCTCGGCAATCGATCGAAGACCGCTTTCCTGGGCGTCGGCGTAGAGCCGGGCGGCCTCCTCGCCGAACTTCTTCTCGAGCTTGGTATAGCAGATGCCGTGCTGCGAGCTGACCTTGGCCGTCGCCTTCCCGCTGACGCCCTGGCCGATGCGAAGAGCCTCGACGAGCGCTACGGTCAGCCCCCGATCCTTCAGTGCGCGCGCGGTGCTGACGCCGACAATGCCGCCGCCGACGATCGCGACATCGACATTGATATGGCTGTCGAGCTTGGGGAAGCCGCGGGGGCTGCAGGTCTCCTGCCAGTAAACTCGGCCGTCAGCGCGTTCACCCATGTTCACCTCCGACCAGAAGATGGCACAGCCCCGCAAAGGTTCCGCATGAGCCATGCACGCGGCGGCCGCGAGCTCGACAGCGCAACCAGATGGTAACCCCTGCTGCGCACAATGAACCCCGAGGCCGGGAATCCGGCGCCGAGGTGGACTGTGGAACAACTGCCGGTCGAAGCGACGCTATATTCGATGTCCGCGAGCCCGCCGGCCGAGTCCAACCGGCGCGGGGAACAACGGCATCTGACCTTGTTCCGCGTCGGCTCGATCGTCGTCGGCGGCAAGCGCGAGCTGTGCCTGGTCAAGAACGTCTCGGGCGGCGGCGCCCTGATCCGCGCTTATTGCGAGCTGCAGCCCGACATGCCGATCGAGATCGAGCTTAAGGAACGCCAGCCGATCGCGGCGAAGGTCAGCTGGATCAAGGGCAGCGACGCGGGGCTGACCTTCGACACGCCGGTCGATGTCATCGACCTGCTTAAGTCCAGCGGTGAGGGACCGCGGCCGCGCATGCCCCGGATCCAGGTCCATTGCATCTGCTTTGTACGCGAAGGCGCCGTCGTCCATCGTTCGACCGCGCTCAACATTTCGCAGGGCGGCGTCAGCGTCGAAAGCGCAAACCCGCTCACCGTCGGCCGGGACGTCACGGTGACCCTGCCCGAGCTGCAGCCCCAGGGCGCGGTTGTCCGGTGGAATTCCGGCGACCGTTATGGACTGTCGTTCAACAACGTCCTTCCGCTCGCCGGCCTGATCGAGTGGCTTCACGCCCGCGAGCGGACCTAGGCCCCCTTTCGAACAGCAGCATCATATTGTTCGCGGGCATCGCCCGCTGCTGCACCAGTTGGAAGCCGCAACGCTTGGCGTGCATCGCGAAATCCTCGACCTTCCTCAGGCCCCATTGCGGGTCGCGGCGCCTGAGATCGGCGTCGAACGCGACATTGCTCGGCGCCGGTTCCACCTGGCCGGTAAGCCAGGGCCCGTAGAGGATCAGTGGCGCGCCTTCGCTAAGCAGCCGTGCCGAACTGTCGATCAGGCCGATCGCCGCGCCCCAGGCGCTGATGTGAACCATGTTGATGTTCAGCACGGCGTCCGCGCGCTCCACGGGCCAGTCGCCGGCCGCGGCGTCGATCCTCACCGGCTCCCGCAGGTTCGACAGATGGGCCGCCTGCCGCCACGCGGCGATGGAGCGCAACGCGTCGGGATGGACGTCGCTCGGCTGCCATTCGAGATTGGGGAAGCGTTCGGCGAAATAGGCCGCATGCTCGCCGGTCCCGCTGGCGACCTCGAGAACGACACCGCTGTTCGGCAGCCACTCGCGCAACACGTCGGCAATCGGCCCTCGGTTTCTCAGCGCCGCAGGAGCCGAGCGCCGTACATCGTCAGCCGCCGCCTCGTAGAAGCGGCGCCCGTCGGTCACTCGGCGGCCTGAGCCTGAACCGGTTCGCGGTAGACGAGCACCGGCTTCCTCGCCGCGAGCGTCTCGTCGAGCCGGCGCCTCGGCGCGAAGACCGGCGCTGCCTTGAGGCTCTCGTCGCCGGCTTTCGCGCGCTCGGCGATCGATCGCATTGCCATGATGAACTGGTCGAGCGCGGCCTTCGATTCGGTTTCCGTCGGCTCGACGAGCATCGCTCCGTGAACGACCAGCGGGAAGTACATCGTCATCGGGTGGAAGCCCTCGTCGATCAGCGCCTTTGCGACGTCGATCGTGCTGAGGCCGCCGGAAAACCCTTTGTCCGAGAATATCGCCTCATGCATGCACGGGCCGCTGGCAGCGAACGGCGCGTCCAGCACGTCCTGCAGGCTGCGAAGAACGTAATTGGCGTTGAGCACGGCATCCTCGGCGACCTGCCGCAATCCGTCCGCGCCGTGGCTGAGGATGTAGGCGAGCGCGCGGGTGAACATGCCCATCTGGCCGTGGAAGGCGGTCATCCGCCCGAAAGCGCTGGGATGATCCTCACCGGCCGTCTCCTCCTCGACGAGCTTGTACGAGCCGTCGGGCATTTTGGCGGCGAATGGCAGCGGCCCGAACGGCGCGAGCGCTTCGGACAGGACGACGGGGCCGGAGCCGGGCCCGCCGCCGCCGTGCGGCGTGGAGAACGTCTTGTGGAGATTGATGTGCATCGCATCGATGCCGAGGTCGCCGGGGCGGACCTTGCCGACGATCGCGTTGAAGTTGGCGCCGTCGCAATAAACGAATGCGCCGGCCGCATGCACGGCTTCCGAGATGGCGATCATGTCCGGCTCGAACAGCCCGCAGGTGTTGGGGTTGGTGATCATCACCGCGGCCACGTCCGGCCCAAGCCGCTCCATGAGCGCTTCCACATCGACCCGCCCGGCCTTGTTCGCCGGGATGCTTTCCACCCGATAGCCGGCGAAGGCGGCGGTCGCCGGGTTCGTCCCGTGCGCGCTTTCCGGGACGAGCACCACCTCGCGCGCGTCGCCTCGCGCTTCGAGCGCAGAGCGGATGCAGAGCAGCCCGCACAGCTCGCCATGTGCTCCCGCCTTGGGGCTCATCGCGACGCCATGCATGCCGGTGAGGTCGAGCAGCCAGAAGGCGAGGTCATTGATAACCTGGAGCGCGCCCTGCACCGTCTCCTGCGGCTGCAGAGGGTGGACGTCGGCGAAGCCCGGCATCCGCGCCACCTTCTCGTTGAGGCGCGGATTGTGCTTCATCGTGCACGACCCGAGCGGGAAGAGGCCGAGGTCGATCGCGTAATTCTGTCGCGACAGCCGGGTGTAATGGCGCACCATCTCGGGCTCGCTGAGGCCCGGAAGCCCGATGTCGCGGTTGCGCTCAAGCCCGCCGAGGCGTCCGCTGGAAACCTTGGTGTCCGGAAGGTCCACACCGGTCTGGTCGAGCCGGCCGCGCTCGAACAGCAAGGGCTCTTCCAGCTGCAGCGCGCGGTTCCCGGTGACGGTAGCGGCCTCGCCCTGTTCGTTCGCGGGCGTGGTGGGCCTCCAGCCCGACGGATTGACGCTCATAGGACCGCCTCCTTCAGCGCCGCTTCGAAGGCGTCGATATCCTCGTCGGTGACCGTTTCGGTGACGGCGACCACCAGCCCATTCGCTAGCTCCGTGGTATCCGGATAGAGCCGCCCGAGGGACACGCCGCCGAGCACGTCCTTTTCGACCATCGCATGCACCGCGGGCCGCGCTTCCACCGGAAGCTTGAGCGTGAATTCGTTGAAGAAGCTGTCGTTGACCAAGCTCACGCCCGGGATCGCCGCCAGCCTGTCCGCCACTTCGCAAGCGCGCGCGTGATTCACGGACGCCAGCTGCCGAAGGCCCTTTTCGCCCAGCAAGGTCAAATGCGCGGTGAAGGCCAGCGCGCACAGGACCGAGCTGGTGCAAATGTTGCTAGTCGCCTTCTCGCGGCGGATGTGCTGCTCGCGCGTCGAAAGCGTAAGGACGAAGCCGCGCTTGCCTTCGGCATCGACTGTCTCCCCGGCGAGCCGCCCCGGCATCTGCCGGACGAACTTCTCGTTGCAGGCGAACAGCCCGACATAGGGTCCGCCGAACTGCAGTCCGACGCCGATGCTCTGCCCTTCCCCGACGACGATGTCCGCGCCCATCTCGCCCGGCGACTTGATGAGGCCGAGCGCCACGGGCTCGGTGACGACCGCAATGAGCAGAGCACCCTTTGCGTGCGCGGCTTCGGCGATCGGCGTCAAATCGGCGATGCGCCCGAGGATGTCGGGATACTGGACCACGACCGCGCTGGTATCCTCATCGATCGCGGCGACGATCCGCTCGGCGTCCGTCTCCCCGGCGAGCGACGGAACGCCCGTCTCCAGCCTGTCGCCGGTGAACTTCGCCATCGTGTTGCAGACGCTGACGTAATGGGGGTGCAGCCCCGACGAGAGGATCGCCTTGTTCCGGCGCGTCACCCGACCCGCCATCCCGATCGCTTCCCAGCAGGCGGTCGATCCGTCGTACATGGACGCATTGGCGATGTCGCATCCGTAGAGGCGCGCCACCTGCGTCTGGAATTCGAACATCATCTGCAGCGTGCCCTGGGCGATTTCGGGCTGGTACGGCGTGTAGCTGGTCAGGAATTCGCCGCGCTGGATGATATGGTCGACGCTTGCCGGCACATGGTGGCGATAGGCCCCGCAGCCGAGGAAGAAGGGGACATCGCCGGCGGCCATGTTCTTCCTGGAAAGGGCACCCATGTGGCGCTCGACCGCAAGCTCGGAGGCATGGAGGGGCAGGCCTTCGATCAGCCCCTCGAGCCGCGCCGCCTTTGGCACGTCCACGAAAAGATCGTCGATCGACTTCGCGCCGACCGCATGCAGCATCTGGCTTCGGTCGGTGTCGCTGAGCGGCAGGTAACGCATCAGTTGGGCTTTCTCATGATGAAGCGGAGGCGGACGTAATCCGCGATTGTTGTGCCGACGCGGTCGGCGACGGCCCTGCCGATCTCGGCGCGCTCGTCTTCGGGCACGCCGGCGCGGTCGAGCCAACCCTTGCGGAAGGTCGTCACCCAGGCGGCGACTCCATGCTCGAGCTCGGTCGGACGGCCGATCAGCCGCGCGTCGATCTCGCTGAAGCCGGCGGCCTCATAGACGTCGGCGAATTCCTCGGCGGACGCATACCAGTTGCTCGCCTCGGCCGGCGGCACGTAGCCGCGAAGCACCAGTTCCTCGTCGAGCGCCTCGCGGAGCGTCTTGAGATTGCCCTCGCCGCCCATCTCGCCGGCGAAGCGGCCGCCGAGACGGAGCGCGTTGAAGATGGCGGCAGCGACCCGATGCTTGTCCAGCATCCAGTGTAGCGAAGCATTGGAGAAGGCGGCGTCGAACTCGCGGTCGAAGTGCATGTCGGCAGCGTCGAGAAGCTCGGCATAGATGCCCTTCTCACGCGCCGCCGCCACCATCTCGGGCGAATTGTCTACGCCGACGACCTCGGCGCCGCGGTCGATGATCTTCAGCGACAGTGTCCCTTCGCCGCAGCCGACGTCGAGGATCCGCTCGCCAGCCTTCGGGTCGAGAAGGTCGAGCGCCGCGCCCCCGAGTTCGGCGACGAACCCGCCGACCTTGGCATAGTCCGCCGCCACCCAGCGGCTGGTCGAGGCGACCTGCTCGCTCAGAGCGTCTTCACCCAGTCGCGGTAGGAGGTTTCGTCCATCAGCCCGTCGAGCTCGCCCGTGTCGGACAGCTTCAGCTTGAAGAACCAGCCCTCGCCTTCCGGGTCCTTGTTGACCAGGCTGGGATCGTCGACGACGGCCTGGTTGGCTTCGGCCACTTCGCCCGAGACCGGCGAATAGATGTCGGATGCGGCCTTCACCGATTCGACGACCGCCGCTTCCTGGCCCTTGGCGAGCTGCTTGCCCGTGTCCGGCACCTCGGTGAAGACGATGTCCCCGAGCGCTTCCTGCGCGTGGTTCGAGATGCCGACGGTCGCAGTGTCGCCGTCGACTTTGATCCACTCATGCTCGCGGGTGAAATAGAGCGTCATTCTCAGGCTCCCTTGCGGTGATAGCGGTGGGGGACGAACGGCATCGCCGCGACCCGGGCGTCGAACAATTTGCCGCGCTGCTCGACCTTGAGCTCGGTGCCGACCTCGGCGAGCCCGCCCGCGACATAAGCCATGGCGATCGGGCGCTGCAGCGACGGCGAGAAGCCGCCGCTGGTGATCTTGCCGACCTCATTGCCTTCGCCGTCGAGCACCAGCGCGCCTTCGCGGACCGGCTGCCGCCCTTCGACGTCGAAGCCGACGCGCTTCTGGATCGGCCCGTTCTCGATCTCGGCAAGGATCCGCGTCGCGCCGGCGAATCCGCCTTCGGCGCGGCGCCGCTTCTGGATGGCGAAAGTCAGCCCCGCCATGACCGGCGTCGTTTCGCGGTCGAGGTCGTGGCCGTAGAGCGGTAGCCCGGCCTCCAGCCGCAGCGAATCGCGCGCGCCGAGACCGACCGGCTTGACGCGCTCGTCGGCAGTCAGCGCATCGGCGAGCTCTTCGACGGCGCTCGCTGGAACCGACATTTCGAAGCCGTCCTCGCCGGTATAGCCCGAGCGGCTGATCCACAGCGTCTGTCCCAGCGCCTGGAAGGCGTTGCCCTCCATGAAGCTCAACTCCGCTACGCCGGGGACGAGCCCTTCGAGCACCTCGGCCGCCTTCGGGCCCTGGAGCGCCAGCAGCGCCTGCTCGCGCATATGGTCGATGACGATCGAATCGGGCAGCGCCTCGCGCATCACCTCGATGTCGCCACGCTTGGTCGCCCCGTTGACGACGATGTAGAAATCCTCGCCTCGGCGCGTCGCCATCAAATCGTCGATGATCCCGCCGCTCGCATCGAGCAGCAGCGAATAGCGCAGCTTGCGGTCAGGAAGCGCCTTCAGCTCGCCCGGCAGCAGCTTCTCGAGCTCGGCGTCCGCGTCGGGGCCGTGGAGGTAGAGCTGGCCCATGTGGCTGACGTCGAACAGGCCGGCATTTTCGCGGGTCCACAAATGCTCGGCGATGATGCCTTCATATTGGACCGGCATCTGGTAGCCGGCGAACTCGACCATCCGGGCGCCATGTCGCCGATGCCAGCCGTCGAGCGGAAGCGTTTGCGGCTCGGGGGGCGGCACGCCTTCGGGGGCGCCGGTATATTCGGTGCCGCGCGCCTGGTGGTGCTGATCGGTCGGGCCATTATGGACTTCTCGGCTCATCATTCGCCTCCGCGACAGTTTGCGACGCGCGGTATGACCCGGCTCCGCCTTACCCCCGTCTGTCGCTGCGCCTGAGAGCTTTGCCCCTTCGGCGGCCCCGGCTTCGTGAGGCCGGCGCACTTTCCAGACTGTCCGGGCGCGCGCGGTCCGGTGGCCTGAGAGATTCCGGGGGCGGTTGCTCCTTCGGCGCCGCCAAATGTCTGAAACATTTGGCGAACTCTCCCGCGCTGCCCTCCGGCGGAGCCCCGCCGGCGACGGACGGAGCCTTGGCTGCGCCCGCGAGCCGAGTCAACGCCGCAAATCAGCGCGTCGCGTTGTAGCGAAGCTGCTCCGCCGTCAGTTGAAAGCCGACCAGGTGCTGGAAGCTTGCGGTCGCCACCGCGGCCCGGATCGCGGGGTCGCTCAGCGGGTCGACCGCCGCGCCAGGATCGCCGGCCTTGCGCGGCCGCCTCAGGATGTCGCGAACGTTCTCGGGAAGAGTCGCGGCCGATCGTGAAATCCGCGCCGTGGCCTGCGCCGAGGTCTGCGCTCTTATGCTTCCGGCGGCGAAATTGAGCGCCACCCCGCCGACGCGCTTGGCGACCACGCGGTCGCCCGCCTGCACCACGACGTCGAAGAAAGGCAGGATCACCTGGCGCGGCTGCGACGGGTCGCGGCGCGTTGCGACCACGTCGAAGGTCGCCGTCGACACGACTTCCTGGCCGGCTTCCTGGCAGAAGTCGCGGACATTGGTGATCGCCGCTTCGATGTCGATCGCATCGGCGGATCTGCTTCCGGCCGGGTCGAACAAGGTGATGTCGCCGGTCGCGGCGGGGATCGCCACCTGGGGGCAGGCGCTTCGGATCGTATAGATACCCCCTTCCTCGATATTGCCGCTGCGCGCGCAGCCGGCGAGCAGGGCGAGGACCATCATCGAGGCGAGACGTAGCTTCACGGGCGTTTTTCCTTGGGCGGTCGCAGGGTCGGCGCTGTCATAGGAACCGCCTTTCATTGCTGCAAGCGAGCGCTTACATCGCCGCCCATGTCGGACGACCGGCCTCCGTTGCATGTGCTGATCGCCGCCCCGCGCGGCTTCTGCGCGGGCGTCGACCGCGCGATCCAGATCGTCGAGCTTGCGCTCGAGCGGTTCGGAGCACCCGTCTATGTGCGGCACGAGATCGTCCACAACCGCTTCGTCGTCGATCGGCTGAAGAAGCTGGGCGCCATTTTCGTAGACGAGCTCGACGAGGTGCCTGACGATCGGCCGGTAGTGTTCTCGGCGCATGGAGTTCCCAAGTCGGTCCCCGACAACGCACGCGACCGCGGCCTGTCGTTCGTCGACGCGACCTGCCCGCTGGTTTCGAAGGTCCATCGTCAGGCCGAACGCCTGATAGCCGACGGGCTGCATATCCTTTTCATAGGCCATGCCGGCCATCCGGAGGTCATCGGCACGTTCGGCCAGGTGCCTCCGGGCTCGATCACGCTCGTCGAAACGGTCGCGGACGCACGCGTGGTCGAGGTCGCCGATCCGGGCCGCGTCGCGTTCCTCACCCAGACGACCCTGTCGGTGGACGACACGGCGGCGATCGTCGAGGCGCTCAAGCTGCGTTTTCCCGAAATCCGCGCACCGCGGAGCGAGGACATCTGCTACGCGACATCGAACCGGCAGGCCGCGGTCAAGGCGATCGCGCGCGAATGCGACAGGATGCTGGTGATCGGCGCGCCCAACAGCAGCAATTCGCTTCGCCTCGCCGAAGTCGCCGAGCGGCTGAACGTGCCGGCGCGGCTGATCGAGCGCGCCTCGCAGATCGACTGGGATTGGCTCGGCCAGCCGCAGACGCTGGGCGTGACCGCGGGAGCCTCGGCGCCCGAAGTGCTGGTGCGCGAAGTCGTCGACGCCCTGCGCGAGCGTTTCGAGGTGACCGAGGAAATCGCCGACCACACGCCCGAGCGGATGGTATTCAAGCTGCCGCGCGAACTCGTCGCCTGATTCCTCGTCATTGCGAGCGCAGCGAAGCAATCCAGGGCAACCCGCAATCTGCTGGATTGCTTCCTCGCTTCACTCCTCGCAATGACCGGCGCCTATGGCTGATCTGCCGAAAGTCGAAATCTACACGGACGGCGCCTGTCGCGGGAATCCCGGGCCCGGCGGCTGGGCGGCGCTTCTTCGTACCCGCGACAAGGAACGCGAGATCAGCGGCGGCGAACCCTTGACCACGAACAACCGGATGGAGCTGCTCGCGGCCATCGAGGCGCTGAACGCACTCAAGCGCCCGTGCCGGGTCGAGCTTCATACCGACAGCAACTATGTGCGCGACGGGATCACGAAATGGATCCACGGGTGGCGGCGCAACGGCTGGCGGACCGCCGACAAGAAGCCCGTCAAGAACGCCGAGCTATGGCAGCAGCTGCTCGACGCGACGGCGCCTCACCAGGTCAAGTGGCACTGGGTGAAGGGACATAGCGGCCATCCCGAGAACGATCGCGTCGATGCGCTCGCCTGCGCCGAGGCCGACAAGCAGAAAGTCTAGCGAAAACGCGCGGGCGAGAAGGCCGCGGGGTCGATGTGCGCGATCATGGAATCCGGCTCCGAGCCCAGGAGCACCGCAGCCGCCATTTTCGCCGCGGCCGGCGCTGTCTGAATGCCGAAACCGCCCTGGCCGGCGCACCAGAAGAAGCCCGTCGCCAATGGCTCGAAACCGTAGACCGGCAGCCGGTCGGGTGCGAAGCTGCGGAGACCGGCCCAGCTCCGCTCGACCGCCTCGACCGGCCAGTCGACCACCTTTCCGAAGCGGTCGATGGCGATCGCCACGTCCAGCTCATCGGGTGCGGCGTCGCACGGGTCGGTGTCTATCTCGTCGTGCGGGCTTAGCCACACGGTGCGGTCTCCTTCCCCCTTGAAGTAGAAAGTGCCGTCGGTGTCGTCGACCAGCGGCAGGTCGCGAAGTCCGGACCTGCCCACGCGAAGCTGCACCATCGTCCTGCGCTTCGGCCGGATGCCGAGCGGCGGCACGCCGGCGGCGATCGCGACGTCGTCCGCCCATGCCCCCGCCGCATTGACGATGACCGCGGCGGCGACCGTCGATCCATCGGCCAGTTGGGCGATCCAGCGGCCTGCGTCGCGACGCGTCGATCGCACCAGGCTGGCGGTCGAGACCTCGCCGCCCGCTCGCCGGAATTGCGCGAGATAGGCTGCGTGCAGGCCCCCCACATCGATATCCGCACAGCCCGGCTCGAACAGCGCTCGCCGCCATTCCGCGCGAATTCCCGGCACCATCGTTTCCAGCTCTTCGCGCTCGACGACGCGCGCTTCGACTGCTCCCGGAAGCTCGGGGAGCTCGCCTCGAGTCAGGTGGAGATCGCCGCGCGTTCGCAGGTAACCGTTGGCGGAAAATCCGGCCGGCGGGCGTTCGAGGAAGCTGCGGGACGCGCTCGTCAATTGCGCGACGATTGGTCCGCCATAGCTTTCGAGCCAGAAGGCGGCGGAGCGGCCGGTCGAATGGAATCCGCACTGGGACTCGCCCTCGACGATGATCGATTTGCGATGCGGGGCGATTTCGGCCCCGAGGCTCGCTCCGGCGATTCCGCCACCGACGATCAGGACATCATATTCATTCACTGTCGGCGATGGTTACGGTTTTGAAAGCCGCGCCGTCTACCTCGGCGGCATGATGAATGTCGCGTTCACCGAAATATTGCTGGGGCTGCTCGCGCTGCTGCTGGTCATCGCAGCGGCGATCGACGTCCGCACCTATACGATTTCGAATCGCCTGAACCTCGCGGTTGCGCTTCTCGCGCCGCTTTTCTGGTGGTCTGTCGCTTTGCCTGTCTGGCCCGGAGTGGCGCTTCAGCTCGCGGTCGCGGCCGCTGTCTTCGTGCTGCTCGCGCTCGCTTTCTACGCCGGGATGATGGGCGGCGGCGACGTCAAGCTGGCGGCCGCTGTCGCACTGTGGCTCGCTCCACCGGATACGCTGCGCTTCCTGGTCTTCATGTCTCTTGCCGGGGGCGTGCTCACCGTGGCGCTGCTCATCGCCCATCGCCTGCGGTCCAGGCCGGGCCGGCCGGAGATCCCGTACGGAGTCGCCATCGCGGTGGGTGCGCTCGCAATTCTCGCCCAACGCTTTCTTAACCAATTTGCCTGATGTCTGTCGCAATTCGACGGGGCCCGCAGGGGAGGCGTTTTCGCCATGGACTTTAAGAAGATCGTGCTTCTGGTTGGAGCGCTCATGGTCGCGGCCGTGACCGCAATCATGGCCAAGAACATGTTTGCCGGAGCGGGCGCGCAGCAAGCTGCCGCGGCGCCGGTCGTGCCGCAGGGCCCGAAGGTCCTCGTGGCCAAGAAGCCGCTTCCGGTCGGCACCATCATCGATCCGACGATGATTGGCTTCGAGCTTTGGCCGAAGGACTCCGTCCAGCCCTCATTCTTCCAGGAAGGCACTCCCGGCGCTGATGCTTCGAAGCTGCTCGGCACCGTCGTGCGCTACCCGATCACCGCGGGCCAGCCGCTCACCCGCGGCGCCCTGGTCGGCCCCGAAGACCGCGGCTTCCTCGCCGCGGCGCTTGGCCCGGGCATGCGCGCGGTCACCGTTCCGGTGAACGCTTCGACGGGCCTCGCCGGCTTCGTCTTCCCGGGCGACCGTGTCGATCTGGTCCTCACCCAGGACGTGAAGGGCAGCGGCGAGGGTGAACCCCTGCGCGTGTCCGAAACCATCGTCCGCAACGTTCGCGTACTCGCAACGGACCAGCGTTTCACGGACAAGGACGAGGACGGCAAGACCGTCATCAAGTCCGCGTCCAACGTCACTCTCGAAGCCACTCCGCGAATCGCCGAGAAGATCGCCGTCTCGCAGAGCATGGGCACGCTCTCGCTCTCGCTCCGGTCGATCGCCGACCAGACGTCGGAGCTCGAGCGCGCCGTCGCCTCGGGTGACGTCAAAGTGCCCCAGGGCACCAATCCGGCCGACGAACGGCGCCTCCTGACCGCGTTCGCAAACCGGCCGATGGACAACAACACCACCTTCACCACCGGCGGCGACGTGTCGCGTTTCCAGCGCCGCACAGTCCCTGCCGCCCCCGCCGCGCCCCCAGCGGGCGCTTCGGGCGGCGCGCCTGCCGGCGCGGCCGCTGTCCCGGCCGGACCTGTCGTCCGGATCGCGCGCGGCAATGAAATCTCGGTCGTTCCCGTGGGAGCTCGCTAACATGACCACTCATCACTTCATGCGCCGCGCGCGGCTCAGTACCGCGCTCGCCGCCCTCGCTATCGCCGTGCCGCTGGCTTTGGTGCCCGTTGCTCCGGCAGCGGCCCAGAGCGCAGGCCCGGCCTACAAGCCGAGCCGCCAGATCGCGATGTCGAGCGGCGAAGGGCAGATGATCAACCTGCCCAAAAGGGTAGCGAGCGTCTGGACGTCGAACCCCGACGTTGCCGACGTCTACGTAAACTCGCCGCGGCAGATCAACATCTTCGGCAAGAAGATGGGCGACGCGACGGTGATCGCCACCGCGTCCGACGGATCGGTCGTCTACGGCGCCAACGTCCACGTCAGCCAGAATCTCGGCGCCGTGAACGACGTCATCCGCGCCGCCATGCCGGGGAGCGACATCAGCGTCACTCCGATCGGCCAGATCGCGGTGATCAACGGCACCGTCAGCTCGCCCGAAGAGGCCGAGCAGGCGCAAGCGATCGTCACGTCGGTCCTCAACCCCGGAATCAAGCCGGGAGAGGCGCTCAACGTGGTTCCGGTCAACCGGCTTCGCACGGCAGTGCCGCTGCAGGTGACGCTGAAGGTCAAGATCGCTGAAGTGAGCCGCGACCTGCTCAAGCAGATCGGCGTCAACCTGCTCGCCAACACCGGTGGCAAGTTCAACATCGGCGTCCTTCAGGGCGGCGGCATCTTCCTTCCCGAGCCCGGCGAGGCGTCGGACCAGGCGGGCCAGATCATCCGCAACCCGGTCGGATCGACCATCTCGGCCGCCGGCAAGCTGTTCGGTCTCGACCTCATCAGCTCGCTCGACCTCGCGGAGACCGACGGCTTCGTGACGACGCTGGCCGAGCCCAACCTCACGGCGCTGTCCGGCGAAACCGCCAGCTTCCTCGCCGGCGGCGAATTCCCGATCCCGGTGTCGCAGTCGCTCGGCTCGATTTCGATCGAGTACAAGCAATACGGCGTCGCATTGGCCTTCACTCCGATCGTCCTTGGCGACGGCCGCATCTCGATGCGCGTCCGGCCCGAGGTCAGCGAGCTGTCCGATGCCGGTTCGATCAAGATCAACGGCTTCAACGTGCCCGCGCTGACGACGCGCCGGGCCGAGACGACGCTCGAGCTTGGCTCCGGCCAGAGCTTCATGCTCGCCGGCCTGCTGCGCAACTCCAACACCAACAATGTCGAAAAGGCGCCGTTCCTCGGGGATCTGCCGATCCTCGGAGCGCTGTTCCGCTCGACGAAGTTCCGCAGGCAGGAAACGGAGCTCGTGATCATCGTCACGCCGTACCTCGTTCGGCCGGTCAGCGGCCGGATGGCGCTTCCGACCGACGGCTATCGCGCGCCGACCGCGGGCGAGCAGACCTGGCTCGGGCAGAACTTCATGGGTGTCAGCGGCCGCGCGCCGGTCGCCCCGGCGCCTGCACCGGCGATCGGCGGCACTGCCGCCACTGCCGCTGCCCCGGGCTTCAAGCTGTGAGCCGCTCGATGAGAAAGGATGCGATGATGGTCAAGAAACTGGTCGCCGTTGTGCTCGCTTCCGCTGTCGCGGCCTGCACGACCCCGGGCGCTCCGCTCGCCGACCGCGGCGTTTCGTCGGTCAACGAGCCGGTGCTCAACCGGGCGACGTACGCGATCGATCTCGCGGCTCCCGGCGGCGTGCTTGCGCCCTCCGAGGTCGGCCGGCTCGACGGGTGGTTCCGAAGCCTCGACCTCGGCTACGGCGATTCGCTCTACGTCGACGGCGACTATGGCGGCGCGGCCCGGTCGCAGGTCGCCGAACTCGCCGGCAATTACGGAATGATGGTGCTTGCGGCCGCCCCGGTGACTGCCGGCGTCCTCCCACAGGACACGGTCCGCGTGGTCGTCAGCCGCACTCGCGCCGAAGTGCCGGGCTGCCCGAACTGGAGCGTCCCTTCACAGCCGAATTTCGAGAATCGCAGCATGTCCAACTTCGGCTGCGCGGTGAACTCGAACCTGGCGGCGATGGTCGCCAATCCGGAGGACCTGTTCCACGGCCGCGAT
>JAEZIO010000025.1 GCA_023436615.1 Pseudomonadota bacterium
AGATTGCTGCCTGCCCCCTCCTCCCCTCCCGGCCGCAACAGCGCGGCGGCCGCTCCCCCCCGGCGCGGCCGCCTTTTTCTTGCGATCGCGCATCGCTCCTGCCTTGCGACGCGTTTCAGCCGTGCCATATTTGTCGGCAATCTATGATTTGGCGTGTGACGAGCATGGGGGATGGCCCCGGACGCGGTGACGGTCTCGAGGATCTCGAGACCGGCGTCGCTACGCGAACGCGGCCGAAGACGAAGAAGCCGTCCAATTACAAGGTGCTGATGCTCAACGACGATTACACTCCGATGGAGTTCGTCGTGCTGGTGCTCCAGCGGTTTTTTTCGATGGGTATCGAGGACGCGACGCGCGTGATGCTCCAGGTGCACCAGCAGGGCGTCGCCGTCTGCGGCGTGTTCACTTACGAGGTTGCGGAGACCAAGGTGGCGCAAGTCATCGATTTCGCTCGAGAGAACCAGCACCCCCTCCAGTGCACGCTGGAGAAAGCCTGATCTGACCCGCTGTTGCGCGCGCAGCCTTGTCCGCTAAACGCGCGAAGTGGACAGCATCTGGATTAAGGGCGGCACCCGGCTCGAAGGCGAGATCCCGATCAGCGGCGCGAAAAATGCGGCGCTGACGCTGCTTCCCTGCGCGCTGCTGACCGAGGAGCCGCTGACGCTCACGAATCTTCCGCGGCTGGCCGACGTCGACACCTTCAGCCACCTGCTGAACCAGCTCGGAGTCTCGACTCACGTCGCTGGCGTGAAGAAGGGCGAATACGGCCGGCGGATGACGCTGCAGGCCGATGACATCGCCTCGACCGTCGCGCCCTATGACATGGTCCGACGCATGCGCGCGTCGGTGCTTGTGCTCGGGCCCATGCTCGCGCGCGCCGGCGAAGCGACCGTCTCCCTGCCGGGCGGCTGCGCGATCGGCGACCGCCCCATCGACCTGCACCTCAAGGCGCTCGAATGCATGGGGGCCGAGATCGAGCTCGCCGCGGGCTATGTGAAGGCCACGGCGCCCAAAGGTCGCCTTCCGGGCGGCGACTTCAGCTTCCCTGTGGTCTCGGTCGGAGCGACTGAAAACGCGTTGATGGCCGCGGTTCTGGCAAGCGGCAGGACGCAGCTCTTCAACGCCGCGCGCGAGCCGGAGATCGTCGATCTCTGCAATCTCCTCGTCGCGATGGGCGGGCAGATCGAAGGAATCGGCTCGGCGCACATCGTCATCGACGGCGTCGAGGCGCTTCACGGCACGACGTATGAAGTCATGCCCGACCGGATCGAGGCGGGCAGCTACGCCTGCGCCGCGGGAATAACCGGCGGCTGCATCGATCTGATCGGCGCCCGTCCGGACGACATGCGCGCGACACTGAACGCTCTGTCTCATTGCGGTCTCATGCTCGAATTCCACGACAAGGGAATCAAGGTGACCGCAGATGGCGCCCTCAAGCCGCTGGCGCTTTCGACGGCACCGTTCCCCGGCTTTGCGACCGACATGCAGGCCCAGTTCATGGCCATGCTCGCCCGCGCCGAAGGCGACAGCTTCCTCGAGGAGACCATCTTCGAGAACCGCTACATGCACGTCCCGGAGCTCCGGCGAATGGGCGCAGATGTCGACATCCACGGCCGCTCGGCGATCGTGCACGGGGTCGAGGCGCTCACCGGCGCCCAAGTCATGGCGACCGACCTCCGGGCATCCATGAGCCTGATCCTCGCGGGGCTTGCCGCCGAGGGCGAGACCGAGGTCCTGCGAGTCTATCATCTCGACCGCGGTTACGAACGGCTCGAAGAGAAACTGTCCGCCGTCGGAGCGACGATCGAACGACGGAGTGCCGGCTAGGGAGTATTGACGATGCGTGCGCTGGGTGTTGCGGTTGCCGTCTGTCTTGCCGGTTGCGCCACGGCCGTCCCGCCGCAGCCAATGCCCATGCCGGTCGCCGCGAGTGGCGCCATTCCCCCCCAGCCGTTCCTCGGAAGCGCCGAGCAGGCTACCGCCGAATCCCTCGGCCGCATCGCGCAGCTTAACCCGATGCTCCACGCGGTGATTGCGACGGACCCGACGGCGATCGATCAGGCGCGTCGGATCGACGCTTCGGGTATCCAGGGCCCGCTCGCCGGAAAGCCGGTGCTGGTGAAGGACAATATCGAAGTCGCCGGGCCTATGCCGACTACCGCCGGGAGCCTTGCGCTTGCGGCCAATGTCACCAAGCGCGACGCGCCGCTCGTTGCGCGGCTCCGTCAGGCGGGAGCGGTGATCGTCGGGAAAGCGAACCTGTCGGAATGGGCGAACTTCCGCTCGACCCGCTCGATTTCCGGCTGGAGCGCGGTCGGCGGACAGGCCCGCAACCCCTATGCGCTCGACCGCAACGGCTGCGGCTCTTCGACAGGCAGCGCGACGGCCGTGGCGTCGGGGATGGTGCGCTATGCGATCGGGACCGAAACCGACGGCTCCGTTACCTGTCCAGCCGCGATCAACGGCGTCGTCGGGCTGAAGCCCACGGTGGGCCTCGTCAGCCGCACCCACATCGTCCCGATCAGCGCGAGCCAGGATACCGCGGGCCCCATGGCTGCGAGCGTCCGTGACGCGGCCGAGCTTCTGACCGCCATCGCCGGCAGCGATCCGGCGGACCCGGCCACGGCCGAAGCGGACCGGCGCAAGACCGACTATGCGGCCGCGCTGGATGCAAACGCGCTGTCGGGCAAGCGGATCGGGGTGATGCGCTTCGCGTCCGGGTTCGGAACCGACGACGTTTTCGAGGCTGCGCTCGCGGAACTCAAGGCTCGGGGCGCGATCCTCGTCGAGATCAAGAAATTCGACGACAGCGCCATCGGCGCGAACGAATTCGCGGTGCTGCTCGCGGAATTCAAGGACGGCCTCAACCGCTATCTGGCCACGACTCCCGCGGCGGTGAAATCGCGAACGCTCGCCGAGCTCATCGCCTTTAACAAGGGGCATGCGGCGCAGGAAATGCCGCTGTTCGGACAGGAGATTTTCGAGCAATCGGAGAAGACGAAGGGTCTCGACGCCGATTACCGCAGGGCGCGAAGGACCAGCTTTACGGCGGCCGGACCGAGCGGGATCGGCCGGCTGCTCAAGGCGAACCGGGTCGTGGCGCTTGTCGGTCCGACGATGCCCCCCGCGTGGAAGATCGATGCGGTGAGCGGCGACCAGATCTCTGGGGGCGGCGCCGGAAGTCTCGCCGCGGTCGCCGGCTATCCGCATCTCACGGTCCCCATGGGTCTCGTGAAGGGCCTGCCTGTCGGCCTGAGCTTTATCGGGCCCAAATGGTCGGAGGCGCTGTTGCTCGGCCTCGGCTATGCTTACGAGCAGGCTCGCGGGCCGTTCCCGCCCCCGTTGCTTCTTCCGTCCATCGAGACAAGTCCGGAGGTGGCGCCGAGCCTGGAGCCTCAGAACCTGCCGTAACTCAGCTCACCAATTTCAAGCCGGCGATAGCCGCCACGATGACGAAGATCAGGAGGATTCGGACCAGCGACGCGGACTCCCCGAACCAGAGCAGGCCGACAACGACCGTGCCGACGGCGCCGATCCCGCCCCACACCGCATAGGCCGTGCCCATGGGGATCGAGCGCGACGCCAGTTCGAGAAGCGCCATGCTGATGGCGACCGAAACCAGGAAGGCGATCGTCCACGGCACGTTGCGGAAACCGTCTACGAAGCGAAGCGTGGTGGTGAAGCCGACTTCGAACACGCCCCCGACTATGAGCCAAAACCAAGCCATGCCGTTCTCCTATGTCGCCGCCTCGAGGGCAGGGCTGGCTTCCTCCGGGCGCCTGGCTGCGAAGATGCAGCCCGCGACGATCAGCAAAGCTCCGGCGAGCGTGAATAGCGGTACCCGCTCGCCGAAGAACAGCCAGCCGAACAGCATCGCCCACAGAAACGCCGTATATTCGGTCGATGCGAGATAGCTCGCCTCGGCGCGCGCATAGGCCCAGGACAGCAGCAGCATCGAGGTGATGGCGAGGACCGCGGCGAACAGCAGCCACGGCCATTGATGGAGCGGGGGCAGCGAAATTCCAGCGAAGGGGATTGCAAGCGCCAGCACCGCCGTCACGATGAGACTCTGGAAGAACGTGATTTCCAGCGGCTGAGCGACCAACGCCTGCTGGCGCATGATGATGATGTTGAGCGCGTAAAGTGCCGCAGACGTGAGCACTGCGAAGCTTCCGATAAGGGCTTCGCGGCCGAGGTCGGCCTGCGCCTGTCCGAAAAAGATCACCGTCACTCCGGCCACCGCGACCAGCGATGCGGCGACGGTCCGCCGGCCCACCCGCTCATGGAGGATCACGGCTGCAAGGTAGATGGCGATGAGCGGGGCGATGAACGCCAGGGCGACGGCCTGAGCGAGCGGAACCCGCCCCAGCGCCCAGAAAAACAGGAATCCCATGCCGGTCGACAGCACCCCGCGCGCGAGGTGGATCCGCATCGTCGATGCGGACGGCCAGGCCCTGCGCCGAGGAAGGTAGAGAATTCCGGACAATCCGATGCCGGCGAGGTTGCGCCAGAACATGGTCGCGAAGGTCCCGATTGCGAGCACGAGTCCCTTCATCACCGCGTCCATGCCCGAGAATAGGGCGATTCCGAGCACTCCCACGAGGAAGGCGACGATTGGGGAGGCGACCCGAGTCACCGGGCCGCAAATAGAGCGTTACTCGGCGGCGTCGAGTGCCGTTTCCCGAGCCTCGGCTGCTTCGATTTCCGCGGCCTTCGCTTCCACGAGCCGCACGATGTGGTCGATCATGTCGGCGTCGCGAACGTGATGGTCGGTGACTCCGGAGAGATAGACCATGTGGGTGCCGCCGCCGCCGCCGGTGATGCCGATGTCGGTTTCGCGGGCTTCGCCGGGTCCGTTCACGACGCAGCCGAGCACGCTCAGCGACATCGGTGTCTTGATGTGCTGGAGCCGCGACTCCAGAGCTTCGACGGTGCGGATGACATCGAAACCCTGACGGGCGCAGCTAGGGCAGGAGACGACGCGGACGCCGCGGCTGCGGATGCCGAGCGCCTTCAGGATTTCGTACCCGACGCGGACTTCCTCCTCGGGCTCCGCGGAAAGCGAGACGCGGATCGTGTCTCCGATCCCGGCCCAGAGCAAATTGCCCATGCCGATTGCCGATTTGACGGTCCCGCCGATCAGGCCGCCGGCTTCCGTGATGCCGAGGTGCAACGGGCAGTCCACCTCGCTCGCAAGCTGCTGGTAGGAAGCGACGGCAAGGAATACGTCGCTGGCCTTTACCGCGACCTTATACTCGCGGAAGCCATGGTTCTCGAGGATCCGGATATGGTCGAGCGCGCTCTCGACCAGCGCTTCCGGACACGGCTCGCCATATTTCTCGAGCAGGTCCTTTTCGAGGCTGCCAGCATTCACACCGATGCGGATCGCGCAACCGTTTGCCCTTGCGGCTGCGACCACTTCCTTGACCCGCTGTTCCGAGCCGATGTTGCCGGGGTTGATCCTCAGGCAGGCGGCGCCCGCGTCGGCGGCTTCGAGTGCTCGCTTGTAGTGGAAGTGGATGTCGGCGACGATCGGGACGTTCGATTCCCGGACGATCCGGCGCAACGCGGCCGTGGCATCGGCGGTCGGGCAGGACACACGAACGATATCCGCACCCGCCTCCTCGCACCGGCGGATTTGATCGATCGTCGCCGGCGCATCCTCCGTCGGCGTGTTCGTCATCGTCTGGACGCTGATCGGCGCGTCTCCGCCGACGGCGACGGAGCCGACCATGATCTGCCGCGACTTGCGCCGCTCGATATCTCGCCAGGGGCGGAGGGACATGGCGGCGCATATAGGCGCTTAGCCTTCCGGCGGCAAAGCCAACACAGTGGCTTGGCCGAGATTATTCAAAAATGCTAAGGGAATAACCGAGTCTCGGGGGAGGCCGATGAACAAATGGACTCGGCCATTTGAATGGAGCGGCGCAATCGCAGGGCCGGCGCGAGGTCCACGCGCAGCCCCGGCTCATCATTACTTCGCCTTCCTCAGCTACAGTCACGAAGATAGCGCCGAGGCCGACTGGCTCCATGAGGAGCTCGAGCAGTTTCGAGTGCCGGCGAGCCTTGCCGGCAAGCTGACAGCGAACGGGGTCGTCCCGAAGCGGCTCACCCCGATCTTTCGAGATCGCCAGGAACTTGCCGCCGGACAGGATCTGACCGAGGAGATTCGTCTCGCCCTCGCGGCTTCGCGCTGCCTGATCGTGCTGTGCTCTCCGGCCGCTGCCAAATCCAGGTGGACGAACAAGGAAATCGAAGCCTTCAAGCGCCTGCATCCCGAAGGGTGCACCATTGCTGCGGTGATCGGCGGCGAACCGCTCGCTGGCAATATCCCCGGGCGCGAGCACGAAGAATGCTTCCCGCCCGCGCTGCTGGCCAAATACGACCGGCGCGGCAGGCCGACCGGCAAGAAGAGCGAACCGCTCGCCGCCGACCTCCGGCAAGGCAAGGGCGGGCGCCGTATCGGGTTCCTGAAGATCGTTGCCGGGATTCTCGGCGTCGGGCTCGACGAGCTGGTACAGCGTGAGCAGCTTCGACGGCAGCGTCGGCTGGCGGCGATCAGCGGCGGGTCCATCGCCGGGATGCTGGTTGCGGCAGGCCTCGCCGTCACCGCGCTCCAGGCGAGGGACGCGGCGCGCGACCAGCGGCGGGAAGCCGAAGGCCTGGTCGAGTTCATGCTGGGCGACCTCCAGAACAAGCTTCAGCCCGTCGGCCGCCTCGACGTCCTCGACGGACTGGGTGCGCGGGTGCTCGATTATTACCGAAAGCAGGACACGTCGGAGCTATCCGACCAAGGCCTCGCGCAGCGGTCCAAAGCGCTGACGCTGATGGGACAGATCGCCCGCGACCGGGGCGACCTCGACCGCGCCGAAGCGCTCTATCACGCTGCTTATGCGGGCACCGAGGAATCTATCCGGCGCGACGGCAACGACCCGGAGCGCCTGTTCGAACACGCCCAGAACGCATTCTACATTGCCGACATTGCCTTCAGGAGGGGCCGCCTCGACGATGCCGAAACCCGTTTTCGCGAATACCGGGAGCTCGCGGACCGGATGGTCGCACTCGATCCCGACAACATGCGATACCGCACCGAAGTCCAGTATGCGGCCGCCAATCTCGGTGCGATCCTCTACAGCCGTCGGGACTTTCGCGGTGCGGTCGAGCAGTTCAAACGCGCGCTGACAACGATCCGCGCATTTGCAGCAGCCGACCCGACGAACGAGGAATATGAGAACGGGCTGACCAACACGCTGGCCCTCCTCGCCGATGCGGAGGAGGGCGATGGCCGGCTTGGCGAGGCCATCGAGACGCGCAGGCAGCATATCGCGCTGCTCGAGAAGCTCGTCGCTCGAAACGGAGCCGATGCGCAGTTCCGACTCGTTCCGGCGCACCGCGACCTCGGACGTCTCTATTCCCTCACCGGCAATCGCGACCTCGCGGTGGATCAGCTGCGCGCGGCGGTCGCCGACGGCGACAAGCTGCTCTCCCTCGAGCCGAGAAATGCGAAGTGGCTCGAATCCACGCTGAGCGCCCGATTGGCGCTGGCGCGCGAGCTGTTCGACAAAGGCGGATCGAGTCCGGCGGCAGACGTTGAGGCAACCTGCGCGCGATACCGGCAGCTCCTGGCACAGGACCCGTCGATCGCGCTCAGGCGAGCGGGCTTTCGCGACTGCCTTATCCTGCGATCGCGTGTCGCCGCCCAGGCCGGCCAGGGCGCGGCCGCGGCATCCTTCGCCGCTCAGGCGGTCGATGTGGCGAAGTCGGTAAAGACGACCGACCCCGTCGCCGACAAGTTCGGCGCGGCCGCCGCGCTGCGCACGCTCGGCGAAATGCGAGCCCGGTCGGGCGATGCGCCGGGCGCGCGCTCGGCCTGGAATCAGGCGGCAGCCCTCATTCCAACCGGCGTGGCAGAGAAGCCCCTGGAGATTCGGGAGCATGCAGTTCTGCTCGAGCGCCTCGGTCGCAACGACGAGGCAGCCGAGCTCAATCGTCGACTGGCGCAGATCGGCTTCCGCGTCGCGACTAACGAACGGAGGACAGGATGAGCGGTCAGACGAGAAAAGCAAAAGCGAGTCATAGGGGTAAAAAGCAGATGAAGACGATCCATGTAACCGTGACGCCCAAGGGCCAGCCCAGCGGAAAGGATGTCCCCGTGACGATCGCGGGTCAGAACGTGAAAGGCGGCGAGATTCAACTTAACGCCAACACCGAGTACGACATCGTTTTCAACCTCACCGCCGCGAATGGCGTCCGAAGCTGGGGCGACAATCCTTTCGGGTGCCAGGCCAATGGCACGTGCCCCGGCGCCAACGAGGGCGCGTCGGCCCCGTTCTCCGTCAAGGGGACGTCGCAGGCCAAGCTGACCGTCCATGTCGACCCGACGGGGAAGGACAGCCGCTCGGAATATCGGTTGAACTACAACGACGAACTGACGACCGACCCGGTCATCGTCATTGGTGTCAACATAGTCGACAACGGCTGATCGGGGTACGGTCTCAGGCTGAACCGGTGGACGCGGCGACGAGCGGGAGCCGAACGGCATTCGCCCGAGCCGCGCCTGCAGCGCAGCACCCGCCTCGATTGCCGTTCGTCCTTAGTGTCGGAGTAACCGGCCACCGGACCGAAGCGCTCCCCGAAGAGGCAGTCGAAACGATCGTCCAGCGGCTCCGCAAGACTTTGGTCGATCTCAAGCAATGCGCCGCGGCCCTTTACGAGCGGGAGCGGGATCATTTCGCTGACCGTGCGCCGCGGCTGCTGTTCGTCTCCCCGCTCGCCGACGGATCGGACCAGATCGCGGCCGGCATCGCGCTCGAGCTCGGATTCGATCTCCAGGTCGTGCTGCCCTTTGCCCGCGAGACGTATCGCAGCACATTGCATAACAGCGGCCTCAACCGCTTCGACGAGCTGATGGCGCGCGCCAATTGCGTGCTCGAGCTTCCCGGCAGGATGGATGACCAGCTCCAGGCCTTCGTTATGGCGGGCCGAGCCACGGTCGCTCACTGCGACGTTCTCCTGGCGGTCTGGGATGGGCTGCCTCCAAGAGGGCGCGGCGGTACCGGCGAGGTGGTCCAGATCGCGATCACTCGCGGAACGGCAATCGCCCACGTCCCGATCGACCCGGCAGCGGCGCCGCGGTTGCTGTGGAGCGCCTTCGATCCGTCGGTCCTAACGCTGTCGGACGAAATCACCGCCGAGCGACCGCTCGACGCGCGCAACATCGACCTGCTGCTCGGCGCGATGCTTCTTCCGCCGCCCGATGCGGAGGATCGCGAGTTTGCAGTGAAGTTCCTGCGCGAACGGCTCCGGCGGATTCGGGCGCGCATCGAATATCCGCTGCTTCTCGCCGCCGCGGGGGTGGGGCGCTTTGGCGCCAAGGATTTCGCCAATGTGCATTGCGCGCGGCAGATCCGGGACGAGTGGCGCCATTACAGGGAAGTCTGCGCCGACGCGCACCAGCTAGCGGTGCCCATCGATATCCTGGAAGAATCCTACAGCTGGGCCGATCGCCTGGCGACTCACTTCGCGCAGACATATCGAAGCGGCCACATTTTCAACTTCGTGCTTGGCGGAATCGCCGTCTGCCTCGGCCTCAGCGCTTTCATGGCGCCGCACCTCAAGTTCGAATTCGCTGCCACCGAGCTGGTGATCACGCTGGCGATCATACTCAACGCCTACATCGGCACTCGCAACGAATGGCATCGCCGCTGGCTCGACTATCGCCAGCTCGCCGAGCGCCTGCGGCCGATGCGCAGCCTGAAGCTGCTGGGCCTCGCCGCCCCTGATCCTCCGGGCACGGCAACCAATCCCGTGCCGCGCCGGTGGATCGACTGGTATGCGAGCGGCATCTGGCGAGCCATGGGCTGCATCGCGGGCCGCCTCGATTCGGAGCGCGCGGCGCTCCTCGCCCGAGCGATCGGCGAACACGAGATCGCGCCGCAGGTCAGCTACCACGAGCGCAACTCGCAGCAGGTCCACAATCTCGACCATCGGCTCGGCGCCCTTGGCTTCCTCCTGTTCATCGCCACCGTCCTGGTCTCGGTCGCCACCTTGCTGGGGATCGCGCTCGATGCATCCTGGGTGAACGCCTACGGAAACTGGTTCACCTTGGTTTCGGCAGGTTTCCCGGCGCTTGGCACGGCAATCTTCGGCATCCGCTTCCAGGCCGATTTCGGCGGCGATGCGATCCGCTCGAAGTCGGCAGCCGCCATCTTGCGCGAGATCGACCAGCAGCTGCGAAGCGGAATTCCGCTGTCCCGTTCTGCCGACCTCACGGAGCAGGCTGCGCGAGTGATGCTCGAACACCTCGACGAATGGCGACTAATCAACCAGCAGAGAGACCTGTCGGTCGGCTAGTTGCGGCTCCGGCCGCCCCACCGCCAGCGCCAGCCCCCGCGCGTGGTTTTCGCCGCAATCAGCAGCAGCGCTGCCGTCGCGGGAACGACCACTCCGAAAAGAGCGAGCGGCGATTCGGATAGCCATCGGCCGGCGGCCATGACCACGGCCAGATAAATCGCGAGCACGGCCCAGCCTTGCCACGCGATCGGGCGCCCCGCTCCGAAGCCGTAGCGCTTCTCCGCAAACCATTCGCGGCCGGTGCTCAACCGCGCTCCCCCGAGGGTTTGACGAAGCCCGCGATCGTGTCGACGAGTGTGCGGTCGACTGGGAGCGACGGGTCGCCGTAGGTCGCGAGGTTGGCGGCGCGGTCGTCGCTTGGGACGTCCTTGAGCACATGGTTCATCGGCTCGATGACGACGAGCTTCGCTCTCGGCTGGGCCGCGGCGAGAGTGTTTGCGTCGGTTTTGCTGACCTGCAGGTCGCGGCCGCCCTGGACGATCAGAAGCGGCGTGGAAACGGATGCGGCGAGCTTCGCCGGATCCTTCGCCATCAAATCGATGAGGTACGGCTGCACCTGCGGCGCGAACAGCGCCTGCAGCGGCGCCGGAAGCGTCGAGGCGTCGACCCGCTGGCCCTTCTCGAGCGAGTCGATCGCAGCCATCGCCGCATCGAGCAGCGGCGCGTTGGCCGGATTGGCTCGAAGCTGTTCGCGGAGGAGGGGCCCGAGCGGTCGCCCAGCGGCGCTGACCAGGATGATTCCGCACATGCCCTGCGGCTTTTGCGCCGCCGCGAGCGCAACGAGCCCGCCTTCGCTGTGTCCGAGCACCCAGACGCAGCGCGCGCCCGTCCGCTTCCGGATCGAACCGACCCAGGCGTGCGTGTCGGCGGCATAGTCGGCGATGCTCACGGCGTTGGGATCGGAGACCGCCGCCTTGCTTTCGAACATTCCGCGCTTGTCGATCCGAACGGTCGAGACGCCTTGCTCCGCCAGCTGTTCGGCGAGCAGGCGGTAAGGCGCGGCCGTCACGCCAAGCGGATTGTTGCCGTCGCGGTCGGTCGGCCCCGATCCCGGCACGATGAGCACGACGGGAGCGCCCTTGCCGGCATCCAGCAACGTGCCGGCGAGCGGCCCCTGTGGCCCAGGCGCAGTGATCGCACTAGCGACCGCGGCCGCTGCGAGAAGCGTCATAATCATCGCCTTTCCTCCTTTGGTGGCCGTCCGCGCTTGCGCGCCTTCGGCGCTTCCAACTTCACTCCGCGCGCGGCGAGCGCTTCGCGCACGAGAATTTCGACTTGGGCGTTGGCGCTCCTCAAGTCCGCAGCCGCGCAGCGCTCCACGGCCGACCACAAGGCCGGGTCCACCCTCAGTGGAAAGGCTTTGCGATCGGCAGGCACGCTCCGGCTACTGGTACAGGGTTCCGGTGTTGACGATCGGCTGCGCTTCGCGGTCCGAGCACAACACGACCATCAGGTTCGAGACCATTGCAGCGCGCCGCTCGTCGTCGAGCTCGACGACGTCGCGCTCCGACAGCTGCTGAAGCGCCGACTCGACCATCGACACCGCGCCCTGCACCAGCTTTGCCCGCGCCGCGATAACGGCTTCCGCCTGCTGGCGCCGAAGCATCGCCTGCGCGATCTCCGGCGCATAAGCGAGGTGCATGATCCGGCACTCGTCGATGCTGATCCCCGCGCGCGCCACCCGGTCTTGCAGCTCCGTTTCGAGGTCGGCGTTGACGACGTCGTGGTCGCCGCGAAGGGTGACTTCCTTGTGCTCGATGTCGTCGTACGGATATTTCGAGCCGATCGTCCGCACCGCGCTCTCGATCTGGACCTCGATGAACTTGCGATAGTCGGCGACGTCGAACATCGCCTGGGCCGTGTCGCTGACGCGCCAGACGACGTTGGCGGCGATCTCGATCGGATTGCCCCGAAGGTCGTTCACCTTGATGCGGTCCGAAGTGAAATTGTTCACGCGGATCGAGATTTTCGGACGAAGCATCCACGGCCAGACCCAGCGCAGCCCCGTCGCTCGGTCGCTACCGCGATAATCCCCAAACAGGGTGATGACGGCGGCTTCGTTCGGCTGCAGCATGTAGAAGCCGGCGACCGAGACAATGAACAGCAATGTGCCGACGATCATCAACGCGATGCTGAGGAAATCCTCGGCCCCGTTCGCCAGGCGGATGACGCCGTAGACGTCCATTGCGATTGCGACCAGCGCAAGCAGAAGCATCGGATATCCGCTCAGCGTGGATGCGGTCTCCTCCTTGCTCACCTTCAGCGCGATTGGTTCGTGTGCGGCCACGGGTGCCTCCCTTTAATTTGATATCACTTTAATATCTATACGAGTCGAAGGGAGTCAAATCATTTCGCCGCCGCCTCTTTTCTTCGGCGCAGCGGCTGTCCAAAGGGTGCGCGATGCAAGCAGCGAGCTGGAAGATCGTGATCCACGGGGGCGCCGGGATCATCGAGAAGTCGCGGATGACATCCGACAAGGACGCTGAGATTCGTGCGGCGCTCGACCATGCGCTCGCGACCGGAGCGGACGTGCTTGCCGCCGGCGGAGGCGCGGTCGATGCCGTGGAGGCGGCCGTCAGCGAGCTCGAGGACGATCCCAACTTCAATGCGGGCCGCGGCGCCGTTTTCACTTTCGAAGGCCGAAACGAGCTCGACGCGGCGATCATGGACGGACGCGATCGCTCGGCGGGCGCCGTGACCGGCGTGACGACGACTCGGCACCCCGTGAGGCTGGCGCGCGCCGTAAAAGACCGCTCGCCGCACGTGCTTCTGCGCGGACGCGGCGCCGATCAATTCTCGAAAGAGCAGGGCCTCGAGCAAGTCGAAAACAGCTGGTTCGCAACGGCGGAGCGCCGCCGCCAGCTCGACGAGATGATGGCGATGGATGGCGACCATTTCGACGTCGACCTGAAATACGGGACTGTCGGCGCCGTAGCGGTGGATTCGAGCGGAAATGTCGCGGCCGCGACCTCGACAGGCGGCCTCACCGGCAAGCGTTGGGGCCGCATTGGCGACTCGCCGATCATCGGCGCGGGCACCTATGCCGATGACGGATCGGCTGCCGTGTCAGCGACCGGCGCGGGCGAATATTTCATCCGAGCGCTCGCCGCCTATCAGGTCGCGGAGCGCGTGAAGATCGGCCATGAATCGCTTCAGCACGCGCTCGACGAAACGCTCGCCGACATCCGTTCGCTCGGCGGTACTGGGGGGCTCATCGCGGTTTCTCCGGCCGGCGAGATGGCCTGGGGCTTCACCACTCCGGGAATGTACCGCGGCCGCGCAGACGAGAGCGGCCGCACGGTAGCGCTCTACTCTGAAGACGAAGAACGATAGGGCAGCTCGCGCCGAAGCCAGTCGGCCTCGGCATCGATCGCGCTTCGCTCTTGGTCGAGGAAATCGGCGACAGCGCTGCGGAATCCGGCGTTCGGGATGAAGTGCGCCGATTGGATGATGACCGGCTCGTAGCCCCGCGCGATCTTATGCTCGCCTTGTGCGCCCGCCTGCACCGTTTGGAGCCCCTGGTCGATCGCCCATTCGATCGCCTGGTAATAGCTGAGCTCGAAGTGGAGGAAGCGAACCTCCTCGATGCAGCCCCAATAGCGGCCGTAAAGCGCGTCAGGGGCGATCACGTTGAGCGCTCCTGCAATCGGCAGCCCGTCGCGTGAGGCGACGAACAGGAGGAGCTTCTCCGCCATCGTCTCGCCGATCCGATCGAAAAAGTCGCGGGTCAGATAGGGGCGGCCCCATTTCCGGCTGCCGGTGTCCTGGTAGAAGCGCCACATTGCGTCCCATTCGGCAGAGCCGATCTGGGGGCCCGTGAGCGCCCGGAATTCGAGCCCGATGCGCGCCGCAGCCCGTTCCTTGCGGATCGCTTTGCGCTTCCGGCTCGTAAGGCTGTCCAGGAAATCGTCGAAGTCGCGGTAACCGCGATTGAACCAATGATACTGGATGCCGTGACGGGTCAGCCAGCCGCGGCGCTCCGCTTCGGCCGCATCGGCATCCTCCAAAAACGTAATGTGCGCCGACGACAGCTCGTTCTGCAGCGTCACCGCTTCGATCGCGGCCAGCAGCTGCTGCGGCCGCGACCCCATCAGGCGCGGTCCGGGCACCGGCGTGAACGGGACAGCGACCTGCAGCTTGGGATAATAGGCTCCCCCCGCGCGCTCCCACGCGTCGGCCCAGCCGTGATCGAACACATATTCGCCCTGGCTGTGGGTCTTCAGATAGGCCGGCGCGGCGGCGGCCAGGCGGCCTTCCTCGTCTTCAACCAGGATAGGTGCCGGCGTCCAGCCGGTCCCACGGCCGACGCTGCCGGATTGCTCGAGGGCCCGGAGGAAAGCATGGCTGACGAACGGGTGCTCTCCGGCCAGCCGCTCCCACTCGCCCTGGTCCACGGCGCTCACGCCGGAAGCAATCCGCGCGAGAACCTCCTGTTCGCGATCGGCCATACCCGCTTACGGGTAGGCTGGCGCGGATGAACTAGGCTTTGACAGCGACGATCGCGTCGACTTCGACGGCCACTCCGAGAGGAAGAACCGCCACTCCGACGGCGCTGCGCGCGTGGCGGCCCGCTTCGCCGAGCACTTCCTGCATCAGCTCCGAGGCGCCGTTCGCGACCTTGGGCTGGTCGGTGAAGGACGGCGCACTGTTCACGAACACGCCGAGCTTCACGACGCGCTCGACTCGGTCGAGCGAGCCGAGCGCCGCCTTCATCTGTGCAAGCAGCATGATCCCGCAGCGGCGTGCCGCGGCGACGCCCGCGTCCAGGTCCATGTCTTCTCCGAGCCGGCCTTTGATCAGGCTCCCGTCCTCGGCGAAGCTGATCTGGCCCGAGATGTGCAACAGGCCGCCGCTTTCGACCGCCGGGACGTAGGCCGCTACCGGAGCTGCGGGTTCGGGAAGGGTGATGCCGAGTTCGGCAAGGCGCTGGTCGATGCTCATGCGCGCGTCCTGACCAGTCGACCGGTGCGAATCAAGCCTTTCGCGCGACCGAGAAGCCGGCGAAGCTCTGGCTGACCGGCATCAGCTCGATCGCGTTGACGTTCACGTGCGGCGGCAGGTTCGCGACCCACCAGATCGTGTCCGCTATATCGTCCCCGGTCATCGGGTCCATGTCCGCATAAAGTGCGTCCGATGCCGCCTTGTCGCCGCCTGTCCTGACGATGGTGAACTCGGTTTCCACCATTCCCGGCTCGATGGACGTCACGCGGACTCCACTTCCGGCCAGGTCGCAGCGCAGGTCGAGCGAGAATTGCCGGACGAACGCCTTCGTGCCGCCGTACACGGCGCCGCCTTTGTACGGATAGGTCGCTGCAACCGACGAGAGATTGATGACAGCGCCCTTGCGCTCGATGAGCTTGGGAAGAAGCGCTCGCGTCAGCGCGACGAGCCCGCTGACGTTGGTTTCGATGACGGTTTCGAGCAGCTCCCAGTCGCCTTCCGGCAGCGGGTCCGTCGGCGGCGCCAGCCCGGCATTGTTGATCAGCAGGTCGATCTCGCCCCATCCGCCTTCGAGCCGGGCGAGAGATTCGACCGACGCGCGGTCGCGCATGTCGATCTCGAGCGGCAGGAAGCCTTCACCCAGCTCGTCGGCGAGCTGTCTCAGGCGATCTCCCCTGCGTCCGGTGCCGATCACGTTCCACCCGCCCGCGGCGAACCGGCGGGCGCTGGCCTCGCCGATACCGGCCGTCGCTCCAGTGATCAGCACCGTCTTCGTCATCGCATTTCCTCCAAGTCGCGACGCGCTTGCACGAGCGCTTCTGGCTTCACCTTCATCGCTTCCGCGACCGCGACCAGGTCCGGCTCATGGGCCTCCAGGAATCGAACGAGCGCCGCAAGCAGCGACGGTTCCCCGGCGCGGGCGCGCAGCTCGTCTGTCCCGATTCCGGTCAGGTCAAGGAACCGCTGCGCCCGCCGTTCGTCGGAAACGGCAGTCGCAAGCGCGATGAGCGCAAGCGCGTGCGGGTCGGTTGGCGTCGCATCAACCATGGCTTAAGCGTCGGCTTGTGCTTTGCGGAGTGTCGTTTTGGCGAAGATCCTGATCGTTGAGGACAATGCGCTGAACGTCAAACTGTTCTGCGATCTGCTCGCGGCGCACGGTCATGAGCCGCGGCCGGTGACGGATGGGCGCTTCGCGCTCGATGAGGCGCGCAGTTTCCAGCCCGAACTCGTCATCACCGACATTCAGCTCCCCCACGTGACGGGCCTGGAGCTCATTCGCATGATTCGCGAGGACAAGCAGTTGAAGGACGTGCCGATCATGGCGGTGACGGCCTATGCGGCGGCCGCCGACGAGGAGCGTATCCGCTCGGCAGGTGCACAGGCCTATGTCTCGAAGCCGATCTCTGTGGCGAAATTCGTCGCGCAGGTGAACGATCTGCTCGGAATCCAGGAAACGGACGCGCGGGCGCCCGAGACTATTTGATCTTGGCTTCCTTGAACTCGACGTGCTTGCGCGCGACCGGGTCGTACTTGCGGAAGCTCAGCTTCTCCGTCTGCGTGCGCGGGTTCTTCTTCGTCACATAGAAGAAGCCGGTGTCGGCACTGCTGACGAGCTTGATCTTGACCGTTGCTGGCTTCGCCATCGGAACTATCCCAAATCCAAATGAAAAGAGCGACACAACGCGGTGTCGCTTCACGCGGCGGGCAATGGCTTCGGAGGCCGCTTTTGTCAAGCAGAGCGGGCCGTTGACGGGCCGTTAACCCTTCTGCGCGACTGTCGCTTCGACAGGAGGCAGGCGATGGCTGGCGACAAGCTCGGGCCGGTGCGGGACCAGATCGGCGAACGTGTCGCCGAGTTCAACAGCCGCGCGACTCGCCTCTCCCCTCTCGACATCCACGCCCGAATGGACGCAATCCGCCAGATCGCGTCCGATAACGGGCTCGACGCTCTCGAAGCGCTGATGCACCGCTCGGCGCAGCTCGCACTACTTCCCGGGCACCGCGTCGCGACGCAATGCTGCCTCGAGCATCTCGACGAGGCGATGCAGAGCCATTCTGCGGGCGAGCGCACAGCGATCCTCGCCGCGCTGGCGTTGCGCCTGCATTGACCTGAGCAACCGCCGCCGCGCAGGGTTCGTTACGGACCCATGCGCGCTTTCTCGCAGCTACTCGACGATCTCGCCTACACGCGCTCGCGCAACACGAAGCTCAGGCTCATCGGCGAGTATCTCAAGGAAACTCCGGATCCGGACCGTGGAATCGCGCTTGCCGCGCTGACCGGATCGTTGAGCATCCCCGCGGTCAAAGGCGCCGCGGTGCGCGCGATCGCCGAGGAAAGGGTCGACCCGGTCCTGCTCTACATGAGCCGCGACTATGTCGGCGACATGGCGGAAACGGTCTCGCTGCTGTGGCCGGCACCCGACAGCGAACCGGAGATGGACGACGGGACACTTACGATTTCGGCAGCGGTGGAACGGCTGGCAAGCGCAGGCCGCCTCAACGCGCCGCGCGTGCTTGGCGAAATGCTCGACCATCTCGACGCTTCGGGACGCTTCGCGCTTCTGAAGCTGGCGACAGGCAATCTTCGGATCGGTGTCTCGGCGCGCCTCGCCAAGCAGGCGCTCGCCGACGCCTTCAGCCTCCATATCGATGCGGTCGAGGAAGTCTGGCACGGCCTCGCCCCGCCCTATCTCGAGCTATTCGCCTGGGCCGAAGGCCGCGGCGCGCAGCCGACCTCCCGCGACGTGCCGGTGTTCCGCCCGTTCATGCTCGCCCATCCGCTCGATGAGACCCGTGTGTCGCTGGACGATTACGCGGCCGAATGGAAATGGGACGGGATTCGCGTCCAGCTCGTCCGGACGGCCGGGCAGACACGTCTCTACAGCCGCACCGGCGACGACGTTTCGGGCAGCTTTCCCGAGATCGCCGCCGCGTTCGAGACGGAGGGAGTATTGGACGGCGAGCTCTTGGTGCGCGGTGCGGGCCAGGGAAGCGCGGACGTGCACGGCGGGGCCGCGGCAAGCTTCAATGCGCTCCAGCAGCGCCTCGGCCGAAAGGTCGTAAGCGCGAAGATGCAGGCCGACTACCCGGCCTTCGTGCGCCTCTACGATATCCTGTTCGACGGCCACGAGGACGTCCGCGGACTGCCCTGGGCCGACCGCCGAAGGCGGCTCGAGGCGTTCGTCCCGAAGCTCGACGGGGAGCGCTTCGACCTCTCGCAGTTGATCGAAGCAAGGGACTTCGAGGAGCTTTCGAAGATCCGGGCCGGCGCCCGCGACGCCGCGATCGAGGGGGTGATGCTCAAGCGCCGCGACAGCCCCTATGTCCCCGGCCGCCGCGTCGGCCTCTGGTACAAATGGAAGCGCGACCCGCTCTCGGCCGATTGCGTGCTGATGTATGCCCAGCGCGGCTCCGGAAAGCGCTCCAGTTTCTATTCGGACTATACGTTCGGCTGCTGGACCGAGGACGGTCAGCTTCTCCCGGTCGGCAAGGCCTATTTCGGGTTCACGGACGAGGAGCTCAAATGGCTCGACCGGTGGGTGCGCAATCACACGGCCGAGCGGTTCGGCCCGGTGCGCGAGGTCGAGAAGAGCCTGGTGCTCGAAGTGGCGTTCGACTCCATCCATTCCAGCACCCGCCACAAGTCGGGGCTCGCCATGCGCTTCCCGAGAATCAGCCGCATCCGCACCGACAAGCCGGCGGCCGAGGCGGACAGGATCGCAACGCTGCAATCGATGGTCACTTGAAACCCGTTTTCGCGGCGCTAGGCTCGCCCGCCGGAAGGGGAGTTCCACAGATGCTCAAGACGTTCGTTGCCGTCGCGGCGCTGCTTTCGGCGGCCGCCGCGTCCGCCGATACCTATGCGATCCAGGCAGGCCGCCTGATCGTCGACGCGGCGCAGCCTGCGCGCGGCGCTTCGACGGTCATCGTCGAAAATGGACGGATCGCAGGTGTCGAGAACGGCTTCGTCGCTCCAGCCGGGGCGATCGTCGTCGACGAGCGAAGCCGAACGGTGATGCCCGGCATGACCGACGTCCACGTCCACCTGACGCAGACCGCCGGCACGCCCTGGTACATGGGCTTCACGCAGAAATATTCGGATCCCTACGCGACCACGTTGGGGCTGACGCACGCACTGGAGATGGCGCGCGCCGGCTTCACGACCGTTCGCGACCTTGGCGGCCCGACAAGCGCGGTGATTGCCGTTCGCGATGCCGTGGCGGAGGGCCGCTTCGCGGGTCCGCGCATCAAGGTTTCGGGTGAATCGCTGTCGATCATCGGCGGGCATGGCGATGCCGCGACCGGCCTCCCTCCGGAACTCGCCGAAGCCGTCAACGACGCGCATTTGAATGCGGGCGTCTGCACCGGCGTGCTCCAGTGCCAGCAGGCGGTTCGCTCGCTCGCGGCCGCCGGCGTCGACGTCATCAAGTTCCACGCCACGGGCGGGGTGCTCGATCCTGGCTACATGGGGCTCGAGCAGCATTTTACCGACGAGGAGATGAAGGCCATCGTCGACATGGCGCATGCCATGCACCTGAAGGCGGCCGCGCATGCGCACGGCGCCCGCGGAATCGAGGCGGCGGTCCGCGCCGGGGTCGACTCGATCGAACATGGCACGTTCCTCGACGAGGCTGGAGCCCGCGCGATGAAGGCACGCGGCAGCTATTTCTCGGCGACTCTAATGGCATTCGCCGGAATCGAGCGGCTGCTCGGGACCGGCAAGATGACGCCGGCGTCGGAGATCAAGACGCGCCAGACGCTCGCCAGCTGGGGCAAGGGCCTGAACCTCGCCTACCGAACGGGCGTGAAGATTGCACTGGGCACCGACAGCGCCGTGGCGCCGCACAGCGAGGCCAACCGGGAAGTCGAGCTGATGGTGACCAAGGGCGGCATGAGTCCGCGCGACGCGCTGATCGCCGCGACGAAGGGCGGCCCCGATTTGATGGGGCTCGGATCCGAGACCGGAACTCTGGAGCCTGGCAAGTGGGCGGACCTGATCGCAGTCGACGGAGACCCGTTGGTCGATCCGACCGCGGTGCAGCGCGTCGGCTATGTCATGGTCCAGGGCAAAGCCATCCCGATGAAAGGGCCCCAATGAACCGCATTTCGTTCTTCGCGCTCGCGCTTGCCCTTTGCGGCGCACCGCTCGCCGCCCAGGAATCGCCGGCGGGAGACACGCCGTCGAAGGACGCGAAAGCTGAAGCGGCGAAGCCGAACCCGGACCAGGTGAAGGCAAGCGTCGAAGAGGACGCTCAGCCGGTGAAGCGCTCGATCAACGTTCGCGGCAGGTCGCTGTCCTACATCGCTACGCCCGGCCACCTCACCGTCCGCAACGATGACGGCGAGCCGACGGCAAGCATGTTCTATGTCGCCTACACCGTACCGTCGTCCCGCCCGCGACCGGTGACCTTCCTGTTCAATGGCGGCCCGGGCTCGTCGACGATGTGGCTGCACATGGGATCGTTCGGCCCCATGAAGGTCGACGCTTCAAATCCCGAGACCGTTGCCGGCCCGCCGTTCCGCTACGGCCCGAACCCGGACACCCTGCTCGACATCACCGACCTCGTCTTCATCGACGCACCCACCACCGGCCTGTCGCGGCCGCTGGGAAAGGCGGAGCCGAAAGACTTCTTCGGCGTCGACAAGGACCTCAACGCCTTCAGCAAGACGATCCAGCGGTACCTGACCAAATACCAACGGTGGAATTCGCCGAAGTTCATCATCGGCGAAAGCTACGGCACGACGCGCGCGGCCGGGCTTTCCGACATGCTGCTCGACAGCGGAGTTCAGCTCAACGGAATCGCCTTCGTCTCGACGGTGTTCAACTTCGCCGACTTCCAGGGCGACCAGTCGTTCGTGAACTTCTTCCCGACGCTTGCCGCCAACGCCTGGTATCACGGCAAGATCGATCCCAGGCCGGACCTGCGCCAATTCCTCGGCGAGGCGAGCGCATTCGCGAACGGTCCCTACGCGGCCGCGCTTCAGAAAGGGAACGCGCTCGCGATCGAGGAGAAGCAATCGGTTGCCCGGCAGATGGCGCGCTTCCTCGGCATCTCGCCCGATTACATCCTTCGCGCCAACCTCCGCGTCGACGACAACCGTTTCCGGCGCGAGCTTCTTCGGGACCGGCACCAGATCATCGGGCGCATCGATTCGCGCTACGTCGGGACGGAGGCTGACAACGCCGGCGCCGGCACGACCTACGACCCGCAGGCGAGCGCGATCACCGGCGCCTTCGTGGGCGCGCTCAACGACTATCTGTTCCGCGATCTCGGTTACAAGACGCAGCTGATCTACCGGCCCAACAATTATGCGGCGATCTATGGCGGCCCGGACGGCTGGAACTTCCAGCACAAGGGCCCCGACGGCGACCAGCAAATGGCCGACACCAGCGTCGATCTTGCCAATGCGATGCGCCAGAACCCGCGAATGAAGGTGATTTCGGTCAACGGCTATTACGACCTTGCGACCCCGTTCCACGGCGCCGACTACGAGTTCGGGCACCTCGCGCTCGAGCCGCAGCTGCAGGGGAACATTCGCTACACTTATTATGAAGCGGGCCACATGATGTACACGGACCCGCAGTCCGCGCGGCAGCTTAAGGCAGACCTCGCCGAATTCTACGCGAGCGCCCTGTAAGCACCGCCAACGAAAACGCCCGCCCGGTTTGTGACCGGACGGGCGCTTCTACCTATCGGTGCGGTGGGTGGGATCAACCGATAGGCTGGAGATTCACGGCGGCGTGCTTGCCGCGCCGGTCTACTTCGAGTTCGAACGCGAGACGGTCGCCCTCGTTGAGGGTGGGCAGCCCGGCGCGCTCAACCGCCGAAATGTGAACGAATGCGTCAGGCTGGCCGTCATCGCGCTGGATGAAGCCGAAACCCTTCATCGCATTGAAGAACTTGACGGTGCCCTCGGCCTTTTCGCCCGTGAGCTGGCGCTGCGGCCCGCGTTCGGCGCGCTCGACCTCCATCGGTTCACCATCGATGCGCAGGTTGGTCGCCGAAATTCGGCCGCCGCGATCCACCAGCGTGAACTCGAGCGGCTGCCCGTCCGCAAGGTCCGTCAGCCCGGCCTGCTCGACCGCGGAGATGTGTACGAACACGTCCTCGCCGCCGTCATCGCGAACGATGAAGCCGAAACCCTTCTGCGGGTTGAAGAACTTCACCACGCCTTTGCCTTCGCCGACGACCTGCGGAGGCATTCCGCCGCCGCCACCGCCGCCGCCGCCGCCGCGGAAACCGCCGCCGCCCCCGCCGCCGCCACGGTCGCCGCCGTAGCCGCCACCACCGTAACCGCCGCCGCCGCCGCCGCCGAAGCCGCCGCGATCGCCGTAACCGCGATTGCCGCCAAATCCGCCCCGATCGGCAAAACCGCCACGATCGCTCGAACTTTCTTCGAAGAACCCGTCGCGCTTGTCTCTTCCGCGACCGCCGCGGTCGCCCTTACGCCCTCTGTCGAAACCCATGCCCGTCAAATATCCTTGTGCCCCAATCGACTATAACCAACGCGCTGGGCAGCAATCCGCGCAACCGGTCTTTGGCGTGTTTTGTCCACACACCGTCCACAGCCTTACATGAAAAAAGCTGCGCGCTCTAGTGATTCCATTATGGGCTGACGTGCTATGGGCGAGCGCCACGCGGAACACGCGGAGCGGCCCGCGGACGCATGACGAGGTGAATGAATGAGCATCTATTTCCACGAGGAGGACCTGGCGGAGGACGTGCGGTTCGCCGATGGGCCGATCGCCGTCGACACTGAGGCGATGGGGCTGATGCCCGGCCGCGACCGGCTGTGCCTCGTCCAACTCTCCGATGGGAGAGGCGATGAGCATCTCGTGCGATTCGGAGTCGACAGCGATTATTCGGCCCCGCGGCTCAAAGCGCTGCTGTCGGACGGCAACCGGCTCAAGCTCTATCACTTCGCGCGCTTCGACGTCGCCATAATGTACAAATACCTCGGGATCATCGCCGCTCCGCTCTATTGCACGCGGACGGCATCGCGGCTGGTTCGGACTTACACCGACCGCCACGGACTGAAGGATCTCGTCAAGGAGCTCCTCTGCCACGACCTCTCCAAGCAGCAACAGACGAGCGATTGGGGGGCTTCGGAAATCAGCGACGCGCAGAGGGAATATGCGGCGAACGACGTCCGCTACCTGCACGCCTTGAAGGACAAGCTCGACGAGCGTCTCCAGCGAGAGAACCGAACGGCGCTCGGTCAGGGCTGCTTCGACTTCCTCCCGGTTCGAGCGATGCTCGACATAGCCGGCTGGGCGGAGCAGGATATTTTCGCCCATGACGGCTAGGCCCCGCCATGTCTGACGCGGCTCGCGGGCGCGAGGTCAAGCAGCGCTGGGCCGTGCCCGGAAGCAAGCACGACCGGATCGTTCGCATCGCCAAGATCGCGCTTCCGTCGGCCGTGGGCGTCCTCATCGCCTTCCTGGCGCTTGCGCCGCTCGACAGGGACAGCGACGTCAGCTTCATCCTCGACAAGAACAAGGTCGAGAATGCGCCCGAGCGGATGCGCGTCGACGTCGCGAGGTACACAGGTGAAGACAACGAAGGCCGGCGTTTCGCGATCGTCGCCAAATCGGCGGTCCAGCGCAGCTCGGACCTTCCCATCGTCGACATATCGGGGATGATGGCGCGGCTGTGGCTGTCGCAGGGGGCGGTGACGATCCTCGCCAATCTCGCCCGCTACAACCTCGACGAGCAGATGGTGCGCGTGATCGGCCCCATCCGAGTTTCGGGGCCTGAAGGGTACCGGCTCAACACCAGCGACGTGACGGTGGACCTTAAACGGCGTAGCGTCGTCGGAAGCGACGGAGTGCAGGGCGAAATGAAGCTCGGGCAGTTTCAGGCCGGCCGCCTCCGGGCAGATCTCGGACAGCGCACGGTCACGCTCGACCAGGGCGCTCGCTTGAAAATCGTGCAGGGCGCAGTCAGATGATGCAAATGCGCCGAAAGCTTCTCATCCCGATCGCGCTCGCCTGTGCCGGAGCTGCGGCGCTCGCCCAGGCGCAGGAGCCGGTTTCGGCGCTCAAGGGTCACAACAGTAACGCGGCAGTCGATGTCACCGCGGACCGCATCGAAGTCCAGGACCGCGCCGACCGCGCAATCTTCGCGGGCAACGTCCATGTTCGCCAGGACGAGCTGACGCTCGACACCGCTCGCCTCACCGTCGCTTATGCGAGCGCTGGCGGAATCCAGATCCAGCGGCTCGACGCCAGCGGCGGAGTCACCGTGAGAAGCCCTTCGGAAACCGCCCGCGGCGACTTTGGCGTCTACGATCTCGAACGCAAGCTGATCACCCTGATCGGCGGCGTGCAGCTCAGCCGCGGAGGTTCCCAGATCAGCGGGTCGCGGCTCGTGATCGACCTCACCTCCGGCCGCGCGGTCATCGATGGCGGGCCAGCGGGGGTGGGTCAGAGCGGAGGCCGCGTTACCGGGCACTTCACGGTCCCGAAGCGCGGCAGCTGAGAACCTCATGAACGAGGCATCGGTCCTTGTCCGGCCGGGCGAGCAGGCCGCTTCGACGGGGACGGGCCTCGAAGTGCGGTCCATCGCCAAGGCGTACGATCGCCGCGCCGTCCTCCATGACGTTTCCCTGAGCGTCGACCGCGGCGAGGTTGTCGGTCTCCTCGGTCCCAACGGTGCCGGCAAGACGACCTGCTTCTATTCGGTGATGGGCCTGGTGAAGCCCGACGCCGGCCGGATCATGCTCGACGGCCAGGACATCACTGATCTGCCCATGTACCGGCGGGCCATTCTTGGGCTCGGCTATCTGCCGCAGGAAACCTCGATCTTCCGCGGCTTGTCGGTGGAGCAGAACATCCTCGCCGTCCTCGAGGTGTCGGAGCCGGATGCCGAAGTCCGCGGCGAGCGGCTGGAGCGCCTGCTCGCCGAGTTCGGGCTGACGGGATTGCGTGACAGCCCGGCGATGGCGCTGTCCGGGGGCGAGCGCCGCCGCTGCGAAATCGCGCGCGCGCTTGCTGCGGATCCTTCGATCATGCTTCTCGACGAACCGTTCGCTGGCATCGATCCGATCTCCATCGCCGACATCCGCGAGCTGGTGCGGGAGCTAAAGCAGCGCGACATCGGCGTGCTGATCACCGACCATAATGTCCGCGAGACGCTGGACATCGTCGATCGCGCCTGCATCATCTACGATGGCCAGGTCCTGTTCCAGGGGACGCCCGAAGCGCTGGTGGCAGACAGCGAGGTCCGCCGGCTGTACCTTGGCGAAAGCTTCGCCCTGTAGGAGTGCTTGAGCGTGGGTCTCGGCCCGCAAATTCAGCTTCGCCAATCGCAGCAGCTGGTGATGACGCCGCAGCTGACGCAGGCGATCAAGCTGCTCACCCTCAGCAACCTCGAGCTTGAATCGGTCATCGCCGAGGAGATGGCGAAGAACCCCCTGCTCGAGATGAGCTCGGGCGAGGATAGCGATGCGGCAGCCGAAACGGGCAGCGACGAGCCTGCGGCGCCGTCGCTCACCGACGAACTAATTCCGGGCGTGAGCGAAGATTCCCGGCCGCTCGATTACGATTTCACCGAGCAGGCGCTCGAAACGGACAGCTTCGCTGACGTTGCCTCACCGGGACCTGGCGGCGACGAGTTCGATTTCGATCGCCTTGAGGCGTCAGAGACGTCGCTGTCCGAGCATCTGCTGGCGCAACTCCACGGTGCGTCCGGGTCGCAAGCTGTTCTCGCCGAGATCATCGTCGGGCAGCTCGACGCGAACGGCTATCTGGCAACGGCGCTCGCCGACATCGCGCACGATGCCGGTGCGACGTTACGCGAGGCAGAGGCCGCGCTTGCGCTGGTGCAGGACCTCGATCCGCCCGGCGTCGGCGCGCGCAGCCTTGCCGAGTGCCTGGCGCTGCAGGCCAAGGCGGTGGATCGCTTCGACCCGGCGATGGCGAGGCTGATCGACAATCTCGATTTGCTGGCGAAAGGCCGGATGAACGATCTGCGCCGAATTTGCGGGGTCGACGACGAGGACCTGGCAGACATGGTGCGCGAGCTTCGCGGCTATGACCCCAAGCCGGGAAGCCGCTTCGTCGATGAACCGGCCGAGCAGGTCACGCCGGACGTCTTCGTTCGCCGGAGCGGCGCGGGACATAGTGTCGAGCTCAACACCGCCGCGCTGCCGCGGCTTCTGATCAACCGCCGCTACTATCAGGAGCTGAAGTCGGGACCGCAGGACAAGAATTCGAAAGCATGGCTGAGCGAATGCCTCGCGACAGCCAACTGGCTGGTGCGCGCGCTCGACCAGCGGGCCCGCACGATCGTGAAGGTCGTCTCCGAGATCGTGAAGACGCAGCAGGGCTTCTTTGAACGGGGGCCGGAGGCGTTGAAGCCGCTGACGCTCCGCCAGGTGGCGGAGGCGATCGAGATGCACGAATCCACGGTCAGCCGCGTGACTTCGAACAAGTATCTGCTGTGCGAGCGCGGGCTGTTCGAGCTCAAATATTTCTTCAAGTCCGGTGTCGCGTCGACCGAAGGCGATGGCGACGGCGCTTCCGCCGAAGCGGTCAAGACGGCGATCCGCGACATCATCGACCGCGAGGTAGAAATCCTGAGCGACGACGCGATCGCGGCGCTGCTCAAGCAGCGCGGCTTCGACTGCGCGCGCCGGACCGTGGTCAAATACCGCGAGTCGATGGGCGTGGGCTCGTCGGTCCAGCGGCGTCGTCAGCGCAAGATCGCCGGTCTAGGCTAGAGGCTGAGCCGCGCCCAGATCGGCAGGTGGTCGGAGGCTCGCCTGGCGGCCGGACTCATATGCACTCCGGCAGCGTCGATCCGCACGTTTCCATCGACGATGATTCGATCGAGCGCTGCGACGGGATGGCGCGAATGGAAGCTCGGCCCGGTCGGGACGATGCGGAAGTCGTCGGGGAGGTCCTTGAGGCAGCCGCCGGCGATCCGCCATTCGTTGGTGTCCCCCATCAGGACCGTCGGCATTTTCTGCGGCCTGTCAGAAATCGCATCGACGATCGCCTGAAGCTGGCGGCGGCGCCAAAGGCCGGAAAGGTCGAGGTGCATGCCGACGATTCGCAGCGGCCTGTCTCCCGGCAAAAGCAGCTCGGCCATCACGGCGCCGCGCGGCTCAAGCATCGGAAGCTGCAAAGCCGAGCAATCGAGAATCCCGACATCGTGCTTCACCAGCAGCGCGTTGCCGTGCCAGCCGATGTTGCGGGTGTCGACGCGAAGCAGCCGCTCGGCGTGCTTTCGCGCTTTCTCAAGCGGCCGGCGATGCCGGACCCCCAGCGGCACCGGTTTGTAGAGCCCGTGCGCGTCGATCAGCTCGTGCGGTACCGCCGAAGCCCGGCCACCGAAGCGCTTGTCGGCCTCCTGAAGCGCGACGACGTCTGCGTGCATTTCGCGCAGCACTTCGAGCACGCGATGCGGATCGCGCCGCCGGTCGGTGCCGATCGCCTTGCGCATGTTGTAGCTGGCGACGGTGATGGTGCGGCCGGTCACGGGTTCGCCAACACTGAGCGGTTAACGCAGTTCCTCAAACGTCGAGGTTCGCGACGCTGAGCGCGTTCTCCTGAATGAACTCGCGGCGCGGCTCGACGACGTCGCCCATGAGGCGCGTGAAGATCTCGTCGGCGACGTCCGCCTGGGCGACCTCGACGCGCAGCAGCGAGCGGTTGGCCGGATCGAGCGTGGTCTCCCACAATTGCTCCGCGTTCATTTCGCCGAGGCCCTTGTAGCGCTGAATCGACAAACCCTTGCGCCCCGCCGCGAGAACCGCGTCGAGAAGCTCCGACGGGCGGGTAACGGGAATGCCCTTCCGGTCCGACTCAGCGTCGGTGGGCTGTTCATCCTCGTCGACGCCCTCGATGGGCTCCGGCTTCTGCTCCTCGGTGACGGCGCCCTTCTTGACGGCCCGGAGGATCGACGGCTGCTGGTAAGCGGCGGCCTGCTCGGACGCGAGACTGTGCAGCTTGCGGCCCTCGGCGGACTGCAGGAAGGCCTTCTCGATGACGTAGGCGTCGGTCACGCCGCGCCATAACCGGCGAAGCAGATAGCCGCCCTCTTCCGTGGCTTCGCCCGACCACCTTGCCTCCGCGTCGCCCGAGTTGAGCCATTCCGCGACCTTCGCGACCGCCTTGTCCTTGCCCGCGCGATCGAGGTTGGGCTTGAGTGCGCCGTTGATCGCAAGCGCCTCGATGAGCGCGGGATCATACTTGCGCGGAGCGTAGCGCATCAGGGTGCGAACGCGCCGCGCATGGTCGACCAGGGCGCGCAGGTCGGCGCCCGAGCGCGGGCCGTCCCCGCCCTCGAGGACCAGCCCGTCGAGCCCGGCGTTGACCAGATATTCGTCGAGCGCGGCATCGTCCTTCAGATAGACTTCGGAGCGCCCGCGGCTGACCTTGTAGAGCGGCGGCTGGGCGATGAAGAGGTGCCCGGCCTCGATCAGCTCGGGCATCTGACGGTAGAAGAAGGTCAGCAGGAGCGTGCGGATGTGGGCGCCGTCGACGTCGGCGTCGGTCATGATCACGATCTTGTGGTAGCGCAGCTTGTCGAGGTTGAATTCCTCGCGGCCGATGCCGGTCCCGAGCGCCTGGATGATCGTGCCGATCTCGCGGCTCGACAGCATCCGGTCGAAGCGCGCGCGCTCGACGTTGAGCAGCTTGCCCCGCAGCGGAAGGATCGCCTGGTTGTGGCGGTTGCGGCCCTGCTTGGCGGAGCCGCCTGCGCTGTCGCCCTCGACCAGGAACAGCTCGGACAGCGCGGGGTCGCGCTCCTGGCAGTCCGCGAGCTTTCCGGGCAACGAGGCGATGTCCATCACCCCCTTGCGGCGGGTCAGGTCACGCGCCTTGCGCGCCGCTTCGCGAGCCGCGGCGGCATCGATGATCTTCTGGACGATCGTCTTAGCGTGCGCCGGATTCTCCTCGAGCCACTCGGCCAGCTTGTCCGCGATCAGGCTTTCGAGCGGCTGGCGCACCTCGGAGCTGACCAGCTTGTCCTTGGTCTGCGAGCTGAACTTGGGATCCGGCAGCTTGACCGAGACGATCGCGGTCAGGCCCTCGCGCATGTCGTCGCCGGTGAGGCTGACCTTCTCCTTCTTCAGCTGCCCGGAGCGCTCGGCGTAATTGTTGAGCGTTCGAGTCAGCGCCGCGCGGAAGGCGGCAAGGTGGGTGCCGCCGTCGCGCTGCGGAATGTTGTTCGTGAAGGTGAGGACGTTCTCGTAATAGCTGTCGTTCCACTCGAGAGCGACGTCGATCCCGACGTCGTCGCGCTGGCCGTGGATTGCGATCGGCGTCGGGATGAGCGCCGTCTTGGCGCGGTCCAGGAACTGCACGAACGCCGCGATCCCGCCCTCGTAGAACATCTCGACGGTCTTCGGCTCGTCGTGGCGCGCGTCGGTGAGGACCAGGCGGACGCCGGAGTTGAGGAAGGCGAGCTCGCGGAAGCGATGCTCGAGTCGGTCGAAATCGAAGTCGGTGACCTTGAACGTCTCGGGGCTCGGCAGGAACGTGACTCGGGTGCCGCGCTTGTCGGTCTTGCCGACGACCTTGAGCGGCTTCTCCGCATCGCCGTGGCGGAAGCGCATCCAATGCTCCTCGCCGTCGCGCCACACGGTGAGCTCGAGCCATTCGGAGAGGGCATTTACGACGCTGACGCCGACCCCGTGGAGGCCGCCGGAGACCTTGTAGGCATTCTCGTCGGAGGTGTTGTCGAACTTCCCGCCGGCGTGGAGCTGGGTCATGATGACCTCGGCGGCGGAGACGCCCTCTTCCTTGTGGATTCCGGTCGGAATTCCGCGCCCGTTGTCCTCTACCGAGACCGAGCCGTCAGGATTCAGCGTGATGAGGACGCGATCGCAATGGCCGGCCAGCGCCTCGTCGATCGCATTGTCGCTGACCTCGAACACCATGTGGTGGAGGCCCGACCCGTCGTCGGTGTCGCCGATGTACATTCCGGGCCGTTTGCGGACCGCGTCGAGGCCCTTCAGCACCTTGATGGATTCGGCGCCGTAGCTGTTGTGATTGGGGTCTGTTGCCATGGTCCAGATATAGGGATTTTCAATGAGAAGTCACGCGCACGCGCGTACGCGCGCGCGTGAGTCGCAATGAATAAAAAGAGGGGTCTTGTTTCTTCTACTTTGTGCCCTTCGGGACGGCCCGCCCGGCAGAAGTTACGCGACCGCCAACCACGCTCCGTGTTCATCCACCAGCATAAATCACATCGTGACCGCTGTAGGACAGCGCAAAACGCGTTCAGCCCTGCGAGCGGACTCGATTGCGGAAGCGGCGGCGGCGGTTTCCTCCGGCCGGCTTGGCGCCGTCGCTGCGATGTGCCGGATGGCCCGAGGCGCGCTGCGGATGGCGCTGGTTGCGGTTGTCGCGGCGCTGGCCTTCAGCGCGAGCGTCGGCCTTCGTGCGCTGGCTCGCGTGAACGAACCGACGCTTCTCGGCCTGCTTGGGCGCGGGCTTGAGCGCCCTGGTCGCGTTCACAGCCGTCGCGAAATCCTGCGGAAGCGCGTCGGGCGCGATCTTCTGCTTCGTAAGCCGCTCGATGTCGCGCAGGTTTCCGCGCTCGTCGGGCGAGCAGAAGGCGATCGCGATTCCGTCGGCGCCGGCGCGCGCGGTGCGCCCGATCCGGTGCACGTACTGCTCGGGAACATCGGGCAGGTCGTAATTGACGACGTGGCTGACGCCCGGGATGTCGATCCCGCGCGCGGCGATGTCGGTCGCGACCAACACCTTCACTTCGCCCGACTTGAACAGGGCGATCGCGCGCTCGCGCTGCGCCTGGCTCTTGTTGCCGTGGATCGCGTTGGCCGGCAGGCGCGCTGCCTCGAGCAGTCGGACGATCTTGTCGGCGCCGTGCTTGGTGCGGCTGAAGACTAGCGCCCGTTCCACCGGCTCCTTGCGGAGGAGCTCGATGAGCAGGGCCGTCTTCTCGGCCTGGTTCACGAAGGTCAGCCGCTGCTCGATCCGGTCGACGGTCGAGGCGACGGGCGTCACGGAAACCTCCGCCGGGTTGCTGAGATAGCGGTCGGCAAGCTGTTTGATCGCCTTCGGCATGGTCGCCGAGAAGAACAGGGTCTGCCGCTTCTCCGGAACCAGGGCGACGATCCGCTTCAGCGCATGGATGAAGCCGAGGTCGAGCATCTGGTCGGCCTCGTCGAGGACGAGGATCTCGAGCTCGCGAAGGCTGAGCACGCGCTGGTCAATGAGGTCGAGCAGGCGGCCCGGAGTCGCGACCAGCACGTCGAGCCCGCGCGACACCGTGCGGATGCTCTTTCCGTTGGGAACGCCCCCGAAAATGACGCCGACCGACAAATGCATGAAGCGTCCGTAAGCCTGGGCGCTGGCGGCGATCTGCGAGGCGAGCTCGCGGGTCGGTGCAAGCACCAGCATCCGCGCATTGCCCGGACGCGGCCGGCGGTTCTCAGCGGCGAGCCGCTGCAGGGAAGGCAGCATGAAGGCCGCTGTCTTGCCGGTGCCGGTCTGGGCGATGCCGAGCAGGTCGCGGCCCCTGAGGACCGTCGGAATGGCCTGCAGCTGGATCGGCGTCGCTTGCGAATAATCCTTCACGGCGAGCGCATCGATAAGGGGCTTCGAGAGCCCCAGAGACATGAATGACATTGTTTTTGAAAATCCAAATATGCGGGCGGCGCAGCCGGAAAGGCGCACCGCGAGCGGGTCAAAAAGCGCCCCGCGTGAATAGGAGAGCAGGAAATCGAGGCGCGGGCCGGTTGCCGCCGAAGCGTTGAGCCGATCACGCCGCTTGAAAAAGCGCCTCGTGTTGCGGTGCAATATAGACGCGGAAGTTAAAAAGTCCACCTCAGCCCGTCATTGCAGCGAAGCGAAGCAATCCAGCGGATTGCCGCGTCGCCTTCGGCTCCTCGCAATGGCGGTTAATCGGGCTGGACCTCGCCCGGGCGAACATGAAAGCGCGACGCTTCGTCGATCCCTTCGAACAAGGCTGCCTCGGTTGCCGTCATCCACACCTGCCCGCGGCCTTCGAGGCGCGCGAACAGGGCCGCGCGGCGAACGGGGTCGAGATGGGCGGCCACCTCGTCGAGGAGCAGAATCGGCGGCTGGCCGCGCCTTTCCGCCACGAGGTCGGCGTGGCCGAGGACGAGCCCGAGCAGCAGCGCCTTCTGCTCGCCCGTCGACGATTGCGCGGCTGGCATCGCCTTGGCGCGGTGCATGACGACGAGGTCCTGCCGATGGGGGCCTGCGAGCGTGCGTCCGGCCGCGGCATCGCGTGAGCGCCCGCCGCGCAGTTCCGCGCCGAGGTCCCCGCCGCTCCAGCCCTCGAGCGACAACGACGCGCGGGCGAACCGGTCGTCCGGAGCCTCCGCCGCTCGCTCCTCGAGCGATCGCACGGTCGTCGCTCGCGCCTCGGCGATGGCGGCGCCATGTTCCGCCATCTGGGCCTCCAGAGCGTCGAGCCAGGCGGGATCGGCCCGCTCCGGCTCGGCGAGCAACTTGTTGCGCGACCGCATGGCCGCTTCGTATCGAGCCGCGTGACGGGCGTGGCTTGGCTCGAGCGCCAGCACCAGTCGGTCGAGGAACCGCCGGCGGTCCCCGGCGGGCCCGGTGAACAGCCGATCCATTGCGGGCGTCACCCATAGCACCGACAGCCACTCGCCGAGCGAGTTGGCGGAGGCGGGCGCGCCGTTGATCCGGACCTGGCGCCGTTCCGGGGCCTCTGCGAGGGTTCCGGTACCGATGTCGATGTCGCCGAGACCGGCCGCGACCGCGAAGCCGCCGTCGCTGCCGCGACGCGCCATGTCGGGCAACGCCGCCCCGCGGATCCCTCGACCCGGCGACAGCATCGACACGGCTTCGAGAAGGTTGGTCTTGCCGGCGCCGTTCTCACCGTAAAGCAGGACGAAGCCAGGACCGGCCTCGAGCAGCGCTGCGGCGTAAGAGCGGAAGTTCGTGAGGACGAGGCGGCTGACGTGCACCGCGTGCCTGTAGCCGTTACTGATCGCGGCGGTCGATGACTTCATAATGGCTGGCGCGCTCGTCGAAGCGCTCGAGCACGGCCCGCGCGGCATCGGGAACGTGGCTGACGCTGTAATCCTCGCCTATGAAGGCCTTGATCGCCTCGAGGCTGTCGAACCACATGAAGGTCTGGAACTCGATCTCGCTGCCCAGGTCGCGCTTCATCAGGTCGATGTGACGGAAGCTCGCGATCGCGCGCGCCTCGATGCCGGGGATCACTTCGCCGCGAACGATGGCTTCATAAGCGTCGGCGTTGTCTGGGGTGGTCCACCCCCGCCAGACGCGGCAGATCGTCACACGCGCATCGGCATCAGCACGTAGAGCGCGTTCGACTTGTCGTTCTCGCGAAGCAGGGTCGGTGCCGCGGCGTCGGCCAGGTGGACCTCCACCGTGTCGCCCTCGATCTCGCCGAGGATGTCGAGGAGGTAGCGGGCGTTGAAGCCGATCTCGAGCGTGTCGGCGCCGTAGTCCGCCGGAAGCTCCTCGGTCGCCGTACCGCTTTCGGGCGACGTCACCGACAGGGTCACCTTGTCGCGGTCGACGCTCATCTTCACGGCGCGGGTCTTCTCGCTGGCGATGGTCGAGACGCGGTCCACGCCCGACGCGAAAGTCTTGGGATCGAGCTTGAGCAGCTTGTCGTTCGCGGTCGGGATGACGCGGTTGTAATCGGGGAACGTGCCGTCGATCAGCTTGCTGGTGAGCACCGCGCTGCCGAGGCCGAAACGGACCTTGGTGGGGGACATCGAAACCTCGACAGTGCCTTCCACCTCCTCGAGCAGCTTGCGCAGCTCGGCCACGCATTTGCGCGGGACGATGACGTCCGGCATTCCGTCGGCGCCGTCCGGCTTGGGAAGCACGACGCGAGCGAGGCGATGGCCGTCGGTCGCGGCGGCCTTCAGCTGGTCGTCGGCGAGATGGAGGAAAATCCCCATCAGATAATAGCGGGTTTCTTCGCTCGAGATTGCGAAGCGAGTCTTGTCGATGATCTGGCGGAGCGTCGCCGCGGGAAGCTCGAACCGGGTCGGAAGCTCGCCTTCGGAAATGACCGGGAAATCGTCGCGCGGAAGGGTCGACAAATGGAAGCGCGAGCGGCCGGCCGAAAGATGCATCTTGCCTTCGGCGACGTTGAGCTCGACCTGGCTCCCCTCGGGAAGCTTGCGGACGATGTCGAACAAGGTGTGCGCCGGCACCGTGGTGGCGCCGGGCTGCTCGACATTGGCCGGAACGCTCTCGTCGACCTGCAGGTCGAGGTCGGTCGCCATCAAGCGGATCGAATTGTCTTCGCCGGCCTCGATGAGGACGTTCGACAGGATCGGGATCGTGTTGCGCCGCTCCACGACCGATTGGACGTGGCCGAGGCTCTTCAAGAGTGTCGCCCGTTCAATCGTCGCTTTCATCGCGCGCCGTGCCCCCGTCGAAAAGCCTAGAAGCCAGCGTTATAGCGAGCCTTTACCGCCGTGCCAGAGGCAAGTGCGCGCGGCTCGCAGCGGCGGATTACTGCGGCCGCGGGGCCGTCCCGCCCTTGGGCGGGGCGAGCACGGCATCGACATGATGGACGACGCCGTTCGAATGCTTTTCGTCGGCCTGAGTGATCGTCGCCTTGGCGCCGGCCTCATCGCTGAGCACGATCTTGCCGCCGTCCTTGGTCGCGGTGAGCGTGTCGCCGCCCATCGTCGCAAGCACGGCCTTGCCCTTCGAATTGTCGATCGCCTTCGAAATATCGTCCGCGAGCACCACGCCAGGAAGGATATGGTAGGTGAGGATGCGCGTGATCTCGGCGCGGTTCTGCGGGTTCGCGGTGTCGTTGAGAACGTTGCCCTGGAGCTTGCCGAAGGCGTCATCCGACGGAACGAGCACGGTGTAGGGCCCGGCGCCGGCTAGGGTCGCGTCCAGCCCGACCGCCTTTGCCGCCTGGAAGAACTTGCCGTTCTGGTCGAGCGATGCGCCGATCGTCTGCCCGCCCGCGGCGTCCTTGGCCTCGTCGGTCTGGACGGGCGCCGTGCCGTTGGCGTCGTTGCGGTCTGACTTGCCGCAGCCCGTGATTGCGAGGGCGGCGAACAGGCAAAGCGGAAGCGACGGCTTGAGCATGCGAAGAGTCCTCATGTGAAAAACAATACGGCCCCGCAACGCTTGCGGGGCCGATTGCGATCCATCGCTACGGATCAGGTCAGGATTGACGCGACAAGCGCGGTCACGAGCTGCGTCGTCGGGTCCACCCGGTAGATGTTCCCGTTGGCGTAGCGGTACCACGCGTCGGACGTGTCGTAATATTGCGAACGATAGTCGTACGGCACGTTGTACGCGCTGTAGCCCATCGGCAGCGCCTGGCCGATATTGAGGCCCGGGGCGAGCAGCGCCGCAACGCCCGTGATCAGGCTCGTCGTCGGGTCGACCTGGTAGATCGCGCCCGGCGCGTAGCGGTAATAAGCGTCCGACGTATCGTAATAGAGCGGCCGGTACTCATAAGGCACATTGTAGGCCGAATAGGTCGCCGGAAGCATCTGGCCGTAGCCGTAGCCGTAGCCGAGCATCGGATCGACGTCCTGGATCAGGCCGGTGAACGGATCGACCTGGTACATGTAGCCGTCCGCATAGCGGTACGAGCTGTACGGCGTGTCCGGATAGAAGGGCTGGAACGCCGTCGGCATGCCGAAGCCCGAATAAGCGGTCGGGAACGGCTGGCCGACTCCATAGCCGAGGCCGAACAGCGGCAGCAGCGAATTGACGAGCTGCGACTGGCGGTCGACGCGATAGAGATAGCCGTCGCCGTAGCGATAATAATAATCGTCGGTGTCCGGATAGATGCTCCGCAGGCGAACCGGCAGCTCGCTCAGCGCGGCGGCCCGCGCGAGGCTGTCGACGCGCTGGCCGACGAACTTGCGCGCCTGGCCCGGAGGCATGCAGGCGACGGGCTTCTTGGCGAGGCCCGGCGGGCAGCCGCCAACGCCGAAGCCGAGCGCATTCGCCGCGATCACGTCGTCGCGATCGAAATCGCGGTCGCGGAAAGCGTTGCGGTTCTCCGCGATTCGCTCGAGACGGTCGGAGCGGCGCTCCGACAGGCGTTCGATCTGCTTCTCGCGACGCTCCCGCGCCTTCTCGGCGAACTTCTCCTGGCGCTCGAATGCCTTTTCGCGAGCCTTCGAACGCTGCTCGGCGAATTTCTCCAGCCGCTCGTTGCGGCGCTCGAACGCCTTCTCGCGGCCCTTCGACCGCTGCTCGGCCATCTTTTCGATCTGCTTGTTGCGGCGTTCGAACGCCTTGTCGCGGCCATTGCCGCGCTGCTCAACAAAATCCCTGCGCGCTTCTCCGCCGCGGTCGAAGGCCTTGCCGCCGCCATTGCCGCGTTCGAAAGCCTTTCCGCCGCCGCGCTCGTGCTGCGCGGCCCCGTGGCCGTTGCCGCCACCGTTGCCGTTGCCGTTGCCGTTGCCGGGCTTGGAAAGCGCCGGCGCCGTGATTGCCAGCGCGGCGACGCCTGCGGCCAGCATAAACCTAGTCATGACGATACTCCCAGTTCGTTTCGGGGGAACCAACGAAGCGGCCCAATGCCGCGTTCCGAGAGCGCAGCGCGCTTCACCGGCTATCGCCGACAATCTATCGCACTAGAATGAATGGCGGATTTCCGCCGCGTTCAGGCTGAGGCCGAGTCCTCGACCCAGTCTTGGCGCAGGCGTTTGACCGCAAGGAACATCAGCGCTGCCGCCAAAAGGTAGAAGCCAACGACAGTAACGGCGGCATAGCGCAGCGCCTCGGTTCCGAAGGTTCCCTTGAACAGTTCCGACAAGGCGCCGATCAGGGTCGGGCCGACGCCAAGGCCGATGAGATTGTTGATCAGCAGGAAGCTCGCGGATGCGGTGGAACGCATCGGCTGCGGGACGAGATGCTGGATCGCGGTCGTCACGGGGCCGAGCCACAGGATGTTGAGCGCGTTCGGGAGCAGCAACAGCACCCATGCAAGCGGCAGGTTCGGCGCAAGCAGCCCGGCGACGAACATCGGCGCCGTGACGAGCCACGCGACCGCCGGCAGCTTCGCGTACCAGGACCGTTCGGTCTGGCCGAGCCGGTCGGCAAGCCAGCCGCCGGCGAAAACGCCCGCAGTCCCGCCGATGAGGAAAATCGAGGCGAGGAACTGACCGCGGCCAATAAGGTCGAGCCCGAAGCTCCGTTCCAGAACGGACGGGGTCCACAGCGCGAGGCCATAGCCGGCGAGGGAGCTGCAAGAGGCAGCCGACGCCATCAGCCAGAAGGTCGGCTTCGACGCGACCATCGAGAAAGTCTGCATCAGCTGGCCGGTCGCCAGCGGCTGCCTCGAGCGCGGCAGGTCTCGCACGAACAGGAGCATGACGGGCGCCAGGAGAATGCCTGCAACGCCCATTGCGAGGAAGGCGGCCCGCCAGTTCACCCACGCGGCGAGATACGCGCCGATCAGCGTGCCGGCCGCAAGGCCGAGCGGGATCCCGAGGGAAAAGATCGCAAGCGCCCGCGCCCGGCGCTCAGGCGGGAAATAATCGGCGATGAGCGCATAGGACGGCGCGACTCCGCCGGCTTCGCCGACGCCCACGCCCAGCCGGTAGAGAAACAGCTGCCCGAAGCTGGTCGCGGTTCCACACAGCGCCGTGAACGCGCTCCACACCGCAAGCGAGCCGGCGATGACGCGGCTCCGGCTCGTCCGGTCGGCGAGCATCGCCAGCGGGATTCCGAGCACCGAGTAGAGGATGGCGAAAGCGAGGCCGCCGATGGCGCCGAATTCGGCGTCGGTCAGCTTCAGGTCGGCGATGATCGGGCCGGCCAGGATCCCGAGGATCTGGCGATCGAGGAAGTTGAAGATGTAGGCAAGCAGGAGCAGCGACAGGAGGACGCGGGCATGGGACCCGCGCCCTCCTGAAGCCGAGACGCTGCTCAGAAGTTCAGCCCAAGCGACAGGAAGACCTGCCGCGGGTTGCCGTAGAAGGCCGTCAGAACGCCTTCGGTGCCGAGCGAGGAACTGATCCCCGGCTGCCCGTTCGCAAGGACGAACGCGCCCGTCAGCGGGTTCTGCCGAAGGAAGTTGTACCCGGACGTGATGTACTTCTTGTCGGTCAAGTTCTTCCCGTGGAGGCCGATCTCATAGCGGCCGCCAGCCGACCGCCACACCAGGTTCGCATCGAGCAAAGCAAAGCCCTTCTGGTCGACGCCGGGGATCGCAAGCTCGAACTGCTGACTCTTGCTACGATAGGATAGCGTCGTGTTCGCGTCGAGCCGTCCGCCCCACGCCGGCGTGTTGTAATCGAGCGACCCGCTGGCGGTCCATTTGGGCGTGTTCTGGATCTTCCGGAAATCGGCGACGTCGACCGGGCCCGTTCCCGGGATGTTGGTGATGAACTCGCGGTACTTCGCGTCGAGATAGCCGAGCGTGCCCGCGAAAATCAGCCGGTCGCCCGCGGCCGCCATGTCCTCGGCGATTCGAAGGTTCGATTCGATCTCGAGGCCGCGGAACCGTGCCTTGCCGGCGTTCGTGGTGACACCGGCGAACGTCGGAACACCGTTGACCACCGCCCCGACCGAGCCGGGGACCTGCACGTCCTTGTAGTCGGCGTTGAAGACGGCCGTCGCCAGCTGCAGCCGGCCCAGCGAAGCTTTCCAGCCGAACTCAAGGCTGTCGACCTTCTCGGGATCGAAGGCCATGAAATCGTAGATTTCTTCAGGATCGCGGATGCCGTTCCCGTTGATGTCGGGGCTGGCGCTGGTGAGGCCGCGCGGATCGAATCCGCCGCCTTTGAACCCGCGCGCGTAGCTCAGGTAGAGGTTGTGGTTGCGGTTCGGCTTGAAGCTGACCGATGCGCGCGGCGTGAACGCGGTGTCCTTGCGCTTGCCGTTGAAGTTCGACGTCGCGGCGCCGAATTGAACGCCCGTCGCATCGAAGGGCGGGGATCCGCCAAGCTCGGGCGAGCCGCCGAGCAGCGTGTTGGCGCGGAAGACCGTCGCGTGGCGCTTGTCGTTCGTATAACGCGCGCCCAGCGACACGCTCCACTGCGGGGTAATGTCGTAGGTGAAATCGCCGAAGACTGCCCAAGTCTTGGTGTCGACATCGCCGCGGGTAACCGCGGTCAGCCCTGACCAGGGTCCAAAGAGGGGCGGCCCCGCCGGGATCGCGGCGCCGGTCGTGTAGAGCCGGACGTCGAATACATTGAATGCGTTGGCGTCGAGGTAATAGATACCGACCACACCGGCGAGCGGGCCGCGGTCGACCACAGCCTGGAATTCCTGGCTGAATTGCCTGTTCTTGTAGATGGCCGGAACGTCGACATCGACCGCCGGGAGCGCGTCAAAGTCGATCGGCGTGTCGCTGCGATCCTTGCGGTAGGCGGTGATCGAGCGGAACTTGAGCCAGTCGTTCGCGCCGACTTCGCCGTGAAGCGCGACTCCGCCGCCCTTCACCTTCTGCTTCGGGTCGACGAGGCCGCCGCGCGTGTCGAAGACGTCGTCGAGCACCGGCGCCCCGCTGACGAGGCCGGGAATCAGCCTGTGACCGCCGCGCGGATTGCTGTTGTCCCAGGTGTAGTCGCCGGAGAGGCGGAACCAGGTGTCGGGCGAGAGATCCAGTTCCAGGGTGCCGCGGGTCGCCCAGATATCCTTGTTGTAGTTTTCCTGGCCCGTCGTGAGATTCTTGCCGAAGCCGCCGCGGCTCAACCGTGCGACCGACGCGCCGGCCTTGAGCGCTCCTGCGATGGGCGTCGACCCGCTGACGATGAGGTCCGCCTGCTCGTAAGTGCCCAGGTTCGCGCGAATCCGCAGCTCCGGATCGTCCGACAGCCTGCGCGTCACATATTTGATCGCCCCGCCGATCGTGTTGCGGCCGTAGAGCGTGCCCTGCGGGCCGCGCAGGACCTCGATCCGCTCGACGTCATAGACGTCCAGCACAGCCGCCTGCGGGCGGTTCAAATAAACGTCGTCGAGATAGATCCCGACACCCTGCTCGAAGCCCGCGACCGGGTCCTGCTGCCCGACGCCCCGGATGAAAGCGGTCAGCGTGGTGTTGGTGCCGCGCGATGTCTCGAATGTAACGTTGGGGGTAGTGTCGCCAATGTCGGTGATGTCGATCGCGCCCTGGCGGGCGAGTTGCTCGCCCGAATAGGCCGTCACGGCGATGGGAACCTCGAGCAGGAGCTCGTTGCGGCGGCGTGCGGTGACGACGATGTCGCTGTCGCTAGCCTGCGCTGCCTCGGCCTGCGTTTCCTGGTTCGCAGGAATTTCCGGATTCGTCGCGGGGTTCTCCTGCGCCAGGGCAGGAGCGGCATGGAATGCGACTGCTGCAACCGACGCGAGCAGTGCGATACGGGCGGAATTGGTGCGCATTTCTTGAAGTCCCCCTCCAGGCGCAATCGAACGGATTGCGTGAAATGATGATCGAGCTATACTGAAAGGTGAACCGGCTTTCAACTTGCTAATCGCGCCGCCGGCTCGGGGGGTACGGATGGATACGACGAGCGCAGGCGCCGGCGAAGCAAGCTTCGCGAGCGAGGGCAAGGCGCCGCGGACGGCAAGGGGCGAGCGCACGCTGCGCAAGATCCTCGACGCCGCGCTCGACGAGTTCGGTGAACGAGGCTTCTCCGAAGGCTCGATCGTCGGAATCACGCAGCGGGCCAACGTCGCGCTCGGCACCTTCTACACCTACTTCGACAGCAAGGAGGCGGTGTTCAAAGCCCTGGTCAGCGACATGTCCGCGCGCGTGCGCGACCACGTCGCACCCGTGCTGAAGGAAGCGCACGACACGCTGGACGGGGAAGGCCGTGCACTCGAATCCTACCTCGAGTTCGCGCGGTCCCACAAACATGTCTACCGGATCATCGACGAAGCCGAGTTCGCCGACCCCGACGGATTCGCGAAGCACTACCGGACGACCGCCGCCCGCATCGCCGCGCGGCTCGACGACGGCAAAGCCAAGGGCGAGGTTGTCACGAGCGAATCGCGCCTGGCGAGCGAAGTGGAGGCCTGGGCGATCATGGGCATGAACGTTTTCCTCGGGCTTCGCTTCGCGGTCTGGGGCCGCGAGAGACCCAAGGATGTCGCGCGCCTGGCCAATCGGTTGATTCGGCGCGGCCTCGAGCGCTAGGCGGCGAGTTCCACGGCAAGACCGCGGAAGCGCTCGACGTCCGCCTCGTCATGATAGAGGCCGAGGCCGACCCTAAGCACATCGCCACGAACATCGACGACGCAACCGCGGCTCGCCAGATCGGCGCACCACCGCTGCGCCTGGGGCGAGCGGAACGCGAGGAATCGCGCATGGGAGGCGCCGTCGAGCGGGTTGAGCAGCTCGGCCGCGCCTAGCGCCGTTTCGCCAAGCTGGATCAGCAGGCGCTGCAGGCTCGCGACGTGCGCCGATATGCGAGCGGTCGTCAACCCGTTGTCCGACAGCATCCGCCGCACGGCGTTGAAACGGTACAGCCCGGAGGGATCGAACGTGGCTCCAATGAAGCGCATCGCGTCCTTGCGATATCCAACGGAGCCCGGCGGGAGCGTCAGGTCCTCGAACTCGGCATACCACCCCGTGATCGGGGGCCTCGCCCCGAACCCATCAGGTGCGTGCATGAAGGCGCAGCCTTCGCCCGCCATCGCATATTTGTAGCCGCCGCCCAGGTAAAAAGCGGAGCGAGCGGCCTCCCGGCCGAACGGCGCCTCGATCGCCATGAAGGCGTGATAGCCGTCGATCACCACCCACGGGCCGTCCGACCGCGCCAGGGCAGACAGATCGGCGACTCGGTCGAACAGCCGTCCGCTCCCGAACAAGACCTGACTGACGAAAATGAGGTCGTGCCCGCCCGCTTTCGCGCGGTCCAGGAAGCGCTCCGGAAAGGTGTCGAAGGGTTCGCTGGCGATCCGCTCGACGGCGATGTCGCCATTTTCCTCCCATCGTGCGAACTGCCTGCGCGCGCTGTGAAACTCGCCGTCGCTGGTGAGGATTCGAAGCGGTCCGCCCGCCGGTCGGGGCGCCGCCGCCGCGAGCCGAACGAGAAGCTCGTGCGTGTTCGGCGCGAAGACCACCGAGTCGGGCATGCCGGTTCCAAGCTCGGCGGCGACGTGTCGCTGCGCTTCCGGCCACAGCTCGTCCATGATTCGATCCCACTTGCGGTCCGCGAGCCGAGCCGCGTCATCCCAGCATTCGACCTGGCCGTCGAAGCTGGCGTCGGGCCAGAGGTGGTGGCTGTGCGCGGCCATGTGCAGCCGCTCCGGAGCAGCCGACAGGCTCTTCGAAAACAAGCGTTTGAAGGTCAAAGATCGGTCCTGAGCGCCCACAGCTCCGGGAAGACGCGCTTGTCGAGCGTCGAGCGCAGGTACGGTGCTCCCGCCGAGCCGCCCGTGCCGCGCTTGTTGCCGATGATCCGTTCGACGGTCAGGACGTGCTTGTGACGCCAGCCCGCAAGCGCGTCGTCGATATCGAGCAGCTTCTCGGCGAGCTGGTAAAGGTCGAACCAGCGTTCGGAATCGCGATAGACCTCGAGCCACGCCTTCGCGACGGCTTCATCCGAGCGGTCGCCGAGGTCGAAGCCGGCCCGCTCGAGCGCCGAATGGGATGCCTCGCGAAGGCTCGGGGAAGCGAGCGCGTCGCGCAGGCGCGCATGCTCTTCCCCGTCTGCCGGATAGTGGTCGAGATAGCGCTGGTCCTTGAGCCCCAAGCGATATTCGAGCTCGCGGAACTGTGCCGACTGGAAGCCTGACGAGGTGCCGAGAACATCGCGGAACGCGAGATAATCCACTGGCGTCAGCGTCGAGAGCACTTCCCACGACAGCGTCATCACCGACTGGATTCGGCCGATTCGTGCCATCGCCTTGTACGCTTCGGCGAACTTGTCCTCGCCGACGAGCTCGATCGCAAAGCGCAGCTCGTGAAGCATCTGCTTGAGCCATAGCTCCTTGGTCTGGTGAATGACGATGAACAGCATCTCATCGTGCAGGCGGGACAGCGGCTGCTGCGCGCCGAGCAGCTGCTCGAGCTTGAGATAGTCGGCGTAGGTCATGCCGGCGGGCGTCGCGGTCATGCGCCCGTCGTTAAGGCAAACAGGGCGCCCGCAAAAGCGGGCCGCGAATCGCTTATGGTCCCGGGGGCGGGGTGTTGCCGCCGGCGCCCGAGCCGACCGTGCCGATATTGCCGAAGATGTCCTCGAAGATGCTGCGGCGGCGGCCGAGCGTCGGCGTCTTGTCGTTGACCGGGTTGATGCTGGCAATCAGCTCCTTGCCCGTGCGCTCGACGGCGGTGACGTTGCCGGCCTTGTCGAAGCGGACGTGGAGCACCGTCTGGTCGAGCACCTTGGGGTTGCGGAAGGCGAACGTCTTGGTGTCGCGGGAGACGTAATACCAGTCGTTGTCGTTGAACTGGCTGGTGAACGTCGGCCGCCCCAGGGTCTGCTCCACCGATTGCTTGTTGTCGACGCCGACCTGGACCGAGGAAACCAGCTCCGTATCGATGACGGTTCCGCGATGATCGCGCGTACCGACGCAGCCCGCCACAAGGGTCGCGCCCGCAACCATAATCGCGATTTTCGCCATCGCAGCTTTCATGCCCTATCGTCTCCCGGAACTCGCCTCTTGCGGCGTGGTGGCAAACGCCAATATCCGCGCGGGCCTCAAGGGCGCAACCCTGCGCCGTCATATGCGGGACTTATGCTTGGATTCCTGTTTGGCCGATTAACGGGTGAGCCGAAGCGCGGGCAGGCTCTGTTCGACGCCGCCGTCGCCGAGGCGCGCCGCCCGCATTGGTTCACCCTCGCGGAGGTGCCGGATACGCTCGACGGGCGTTTCGCAATGCTCGCGACGGTAAGCGCGCTTCTGATCGTGCGGCTGGAGGAGCTTGGCGATGAGGGCCAGCGCGCGTCTGCTGCAGTGACCGAGCGCTTTATCGAGGCGATGGACGCCGAACATCGCGAACTCGGCTTGAACGATCCGGGTCTCGGGAGACGCGTCCGCAAGCTGGTGGGTTCGCTCGAGCGGCGAGTGGACGACTGGCGCGCGGCGGTGGCTGGGGAGCGGGCGTGGACCGAGGCGGTCGTTTCCAGCGTATATCGTGGGACGGAACCGGCGGACCCCCCGCTGGAAGCGGCGGAGCAGGCGCTCCAGGATCTGTGGCGTCGGCTGTCTGGCGCGGGTTCGGGCCAGGTCCTGAAGGGCCGCTTCTGATGGACGAGGATTTCGCGCATCGCCTTACCATCGATCGCATCCGCGACGGCGAGCGGATCGACCTCGTCGCGGGAGAGGCCGAACGCAAGGCTGTCGCCGAACGGCTCGGCCTGTCGTCGCTGGAGCGGCTCGACGCGCACGTCACGCTTTCACCCGAGGGAGGCCGGGTGCGCGCCGAAGGCCGGCTCCGCGCGGCACTTGAGCAGAGTTGCGTCGCCACCGGCCAGCCGGTGCCCGAGCATATCGACGAGCCGTTCACCATCCTCTTCGTCCCCGAGCCCGACGCTGCCCGCAGCGATGAGGAGGTCGAGCTCAGTGAAGACGAATGCGACGTGGTCTTCTATGACGGCGCTGCGATCGACCTGGGGACCGCGGTCGCGGACACGCTCGCGCTGGCGATGAACCCGTATCCGCGAAGCCCGGAAGCGCAGCTCGCGCTCAAGGAAGCGGGCGTGATCAGCGAGGCCGAAGCCGGGCCATTCGCGGCGCTGGCCAAACTCAGGAAAAGCGGCGGCGAGGCCTAGAAGAGCGAGCGCATTTCAACGGGTGCCCGGCGAGCGATCAAAACGGAACGTCGTCGTCCAGGTCGTTGTCGAACGTGGCCGGCTGGGGACGCGACTGCTGGCGCTGGGAGCCGCCGAAATCCGAATCGCCGAAATCGCTCCGGCCGCCGCCGCCCTCGCGGCTGTCGAGTAGCACCAGCTCGCCGCGAAAGCGCTGCAGCACGATCTCGGTGGTGTAGCGGTCGTTCCCGTCCTGGCCCTGCCACTTGCGCGTCTGGAGCTGTCCTTCGAGGTAGACCTTCGACCCTTTGCGCAAATAGCTCTTGGCGACGCGGCCGAGGTTCTCGTTGAAGATCACGACGTTGTGCCACTCGGTCCGCTCCTGGCGGTTGCCGTCGCGGTCCTTCCAGCTTTCCGATGTGGCGACGCGCATGTTGACCACTTCGCCGCCGTTGTTGAGCGATCGCGATTCTGGATCGGCGCCGAGGTTGCCAACGAGGATGACCTTGTTCACGCCCGCCATTTGTCAGGACTCCATGATGTCTGGCCGGCTGGAATAGGCGAGCGCCTGCGTCCGCGCCAGCCCTTCAGCGGGGGGTCGCCACGCGCCGCGTCTCCCGCTGATTCCAGGCGAAGCCTGCAAGCAGGATGACCAGCGTCAGAACCTGTGTGGCGATGCCCTGGGCCGTCGGGAACAGCCCGAGAATCGGCACGCGCGGCGCCCAGCTCAACGGAGTGACGGAGAGCAGCCCCGATTCCTGGAGCGCGGCCACGCCCTTGCCGGCGAGCACGACCGCGAGAACGGCGACAAGGGCCGAGCTGTAGGCGAAGAACTTGCCGATCGGGAGCCGCTGGCTGAACTTGAGCATGACCACCGCGATGATGGCGAGCGCGAGCGCACCGCTCAGCGCGCCCGCGACCAAGGCTTCGACATGCTGCTGGGCCGCCATGGCCGCATAGAAGAGGATGGTCTCGAAAACCTCGCGGTAAACGGCGATGAAGGCGAGCATGAACAGGAACCAGCCGGACTTGCGAGAGAGAGCGCTGCCGACCTTTTCCTTGATGTAGCGCTGCCATTCCTCGGCCTGCGACTTGCCGTGCATCCAGATGCCGACGAACAAAAGCACGACGGCTGCGAGAAGCGAGCCGAACCCTTCGGTGAGCTCACGGCCGGCGCCGCTGACGCTGATGAGCGTGGTTGCCGCAAGCCATGTAAGCGCGCCCGCGATGAGCGCGCTGACCCAGCCCGCATGGACCGGCCGGACCATTTCGGTGCGGTCGCTCTTGCGGAGGAAGGCGAGCATGCCGATGACGATCAAAAGCGCCTCGAGGCCTTCGCGGAACAGGATCGTGAAGGCGCCGACGAACGTGGAAGCGGCGGTATCCTGGTCGGGCGCGAGCGCGCTTTCGGCACGGTCGAACAGCGCGCCCACGGCATTGATCCGCGCGCGAACGTCGGCCGGCGGGCTGCCGCGCGCGATCGCTGCGCGCAGATCCGCCATCGCGGATTCGACCTGCGCAACGAGCGCGCCCTCGCGCGCGCCGAGCACCCCCTCCACCGGCTCGAACCCGTCGAGATAGGCCGCCAGCGCCAGCTCCTTCGCGCGCTCGCGGTCCCCGGCTTCATAGGCGGCGAGGCTATCCTGCAGGCGCTGCCGCCCGATCGTGAGCGACGAGGCGGCCGTCGGCTGGACGGCGTCGGGGCGGGCGCGCAAATAGGCGACAACGGCGGCGGCCTTGTCGCTTCCGATCTCCTTTGCAAGCCCCGCCTCCGACGCGCCGCTGAGCGCGTCCAGGTCCCCGATCTTCGCTGGAAGCTGCGGGTCGCCTTCCCAGATCTGCTTGCCTCTCGCGGCAAGCTCGTCGGGATAAGCGAAGCGGCCGACGCGGAAGGCGAGTGCCCATTTCTCCTCGGGCGAGAGATGGGCGAAGCTGGCCATCGCGGTGCCCTCGAGCCCCTGGTCGATCACCTGATAGAGCGCGAAAGGCGTCCGCTCCGCCGCGCGCCGACGATCGGTGAAGGCGACCGGCGGCGGGTCGAGCTGCTTGGCCAGCGGCGTAGCGGCATCGCCCGCGAGGCCGTGGCAGCTCGCGCAATTCTCTTTGTAGAGGCGTTCGCCGAGCGCCCGGTCGGGCACGCTCTTCGGGCCGAGCGGCACGGGATAGGCTTGCAGCAGGTCCCGGCCGAGCCCGCGCGCGAGGTCGCCGACGCGCTCGGGAGATTGCTTAGTCGCGATCGCTTCGCGGAGCGATCTGCTTGCGGAGAGGAGGCGGGGTTTTTGAGGGGTGGCAGGAAGCGCGGCCAGCCGCTCGTCGACGGACGTCGCGAACTCCTGCATCTCGGCATATTCGGCAGGGCTGACCACCTTTCCGCCCGAGACGGCGCCGGCATAATCGACGGCGATATAATCGAGCAGCCGCCAGGCGGTTTCCGCGCCCTTGTCCTGCGCAGCGGCGGGTGTGGAAACGGCGAGGAAACCGGCCGCAAAAAGCGCAAGGCACAGCCGTGCCGCCCGGGCCACGCACGCGATCGTCATGGCCGCGCGCTAGCTTAGTTGCAACTGATTATCAATAACGGAAGCGGTCACTAGCGCGGCGGGTAGCGCAGCCGCCCGAGGAAGCGGCTGACGCTGAAATGCTCCTGCCCGCGCCATTGCGCCTTCCACTTTTCGAATTGCATGACATTGTCGATGCGCCGGTCGAGGAAGGCCGCCGTTTCGCTCCAGCCGTCGCTATTGTCGTCTATCCACGCGAGCAAGGTCGACCCGTAGACGGCGCCGAGCGTCATGCGCTTGGTATAATAGTTGAAGTCGGTGGCGGTGTCGCCGGCGAGACGCCACATCAAATCGGCCGATCGCCAGCCGATCCGCGTTCCGAGCGGGACGTTCTGCGGCATCGCCAGGATCGACAGCCCCTGCCGAACCGCCTCGCGCGCGGGACCCATGATTTCGAGCCGGGTCCAGACGAGGGCGCGGATCTTCTCGCGGATCTTCATGCCGGCGAGGGTTGCCGGCGGAAGCCGGTTCTCCATCTCCCGGTCCACGCCCTTGATGTAGGCGTCGACCATGTCGGCGGGCGATTTCGGGAACGCCAGCCGCGCCTGCGCCTGGTCGATCCCGAGCTGCGCCGCGGCACTATCGACCGCACTCCGGCACCAGCCGTCAAAGACCGCATTTTCCCCGACAGCGAGCGCCAGCCGGTCGCGAATTTTCTCCAGAGGACTCGGCTCGTCCATGCGGGTCAACTGGGCTGTGCCCGCTCGCCGCGCAACCCCCGTTGCGGAAGCCGGACGAGGACCAGCGCCGCGGCGATGGCGACTGCGCCGACCCAGTCGGCGGGCGACATCGTCTCACCGAAGGCGAACCAGCCGATGAGAGCGGCGATGGCCGGCTGAGTCAGCAGCGCAAGGCCTACGACGAGCGGAGGAAACACGCCGATCGAATAGACGAGGAGGCCCTGACCCAGCACCTGGCTCGACAGCGCGAAGATGATGAGCGGAGTCCAGTCCTGCGGCCATATGCGCTCACCGGCGCCCAGGCTGATCGCGAGCAGGATCGGCATCGCGAAAATCGTCGCGAGCAGGAGCAGCGGGAGCGGCTCGAGCTCAGTGCGGGCGCGATCGACGAAGATCAGATACCCGCCGTAGAGGAAGCCGGCGACAAGGGTGAGCAGGTCGCCGGTCAGATTGTCGGGACTGAGCTCGTAGCTGTTGCTCATCAGCAGGATCGCACCGAGCAGCGCCATCACCAGCGCGGCCGACTGCCTCGGCGAGGGCAGATGCCTGGCCAGCACCAGCCCGTAGAGTGCGAAGACGAAGCTGCCGCTATTGCCGAACAGCGTCGCGTTGCCGAGCTTGGTCAGCAGGATGCCGGCATTCCACGCGGCAAGGTCCAGCGCGTAGAACGTGGCCGCGATCGCGATCATCCCGACCAAAGTCCGCCTCGGCCAGTGCGGCGCCTGCCCGGAGACGCGGGCGATCGCCCACAGGAAGGGCACCGCCAGCGCCAGCCGCCAGAAGCCCGTCGCCACCGGTCCGACGTCGGCGAGCCGCACGAACCACGGGCCGACGGCGAGCGCCGAATTGCCGAGCAAGAGGGCCGGGAAGGCAAGCGGATGCGGCCTGGAGCGAGTCACAGGGGCGCGCTTAGCGGGGACGCGCGTGGCGATTAAGCCCCGTATTTCGCGCGAAGCTCGTGCAGCGCCAGCGCGGCTCGGGCAGCGTGTCCGCCCTTGTCGCCCTGTGCCGGGTCGGCACGCGCGATCGCCTGCGCTTCATTTTCGACGGTCAGAATGCCGTTGCCTATGGCAAAGCCCTGCAGCGTCAGCTCCATCAGTGCCCGGGCGCTCTCCTCGGCCACGATCTCGAAATGATAGGTCTCGCCTCGAATCACGACGCCGAGCGCGACGAAGGCGCAATAGCGGCCGCTCCTGGCGGTAAGGCTGATCGCTGCCGGAAGTTCGAGCGCGCCGGGAACGGTGATCGTTTCGTGCTCGTGCCCCGCCTCCTCGACCGCTCTCCGCGCGCCGGCCAGCAGCATGTCATTGAGGTGCGGATAGAAGCGCGCTTCGGCGAGCAGAATTTTCGCCATGACGTCAGTCCGTCACGCCGATCGGCCGCTCGTCGACGATTGCGAGGCCGTAGCCGGACAGCGCGACCGGCGAGTGGCGCGTGTTCGACAAAAGGATCATGTCGTGAATGCCGAGCGCGGCCAGGATTTGCGCGCCGATGCCGTATCCGCGAACCGCATCGCCACCTTCCACCGGCTTGCCCGCACGAAGGTCGATCGAGCGGGACAGCGAGCCCGGCGCGGCCGCGTGCAGCGCGACGACCACTCCCGATCCCTGCTCCTCGATCATCCGCATCGCCGCCTGGAGGACGCCCGAGCGGTCCCCCTGTTCGCCCAGCACGTCCGCGAACAGGTCGAGGCTGTGCATCCGCACCAGCACCGGCGCGTCCGTATCGAGCGTGCCGTGGACGAGTGCGAGCTGCTCGTCGCCGCTCGACTTGTCGCGGAACACCTGCGCCTCCCATTGGGCTCCGCTGTTCGCGCGGAACAAGGTCGAGGCCGTCCGTTCGACCAGATGATCCTTCTTGAGCCGATAGGCGATAAGGTCGCGGATCGTGCCGATCTTGAGGCCGTGGCTGCCGGCGAAGTCGATAAGATCGTCGAGCCGCGCCATCGAGCCGTCGTCGCGCATGATCTCGCAGATTACCGCGCTCGGGTTGAGTCCGGCGAGGCGAGCCACATCGACGGCGGCCTCGGTGTGGCCGGCGCGGACAAGCACTCCGCCCGGCCGGGCGACGAGCGGGAAGACGTGACCGGGTGACACGATGGCGTCCGGCCCGTTGGCGGCATCGATCGCGACGGCGATGGTCCGCGCCCGGTCGGCGGCGCTAATGCCGGTGGAGATTCCCTCCTTGGCCTCGATCGAAACCGTAAAAGCGGTCTCGTTGCGGCTGCGGTTGGTCCGAGCCATCGGTTCAAGACTCAGGCGGTCGGCGCGATCCTTCGTCAGCGCAAGGCAGATGAGACCGCGGCCATGGCGCGCCATGAAGTTGATGGCGTCGGGAGTCGCCATTTGCGCCGGGATCACCAGGTCGCCTTCGTTCTCGCGGTCGTCGTCGTCGACCAGGATGAACATGCGGCCGTTGCGCGCCTCGTCGATGATCGCCTCGGCGCCGACGAGAACGCCGGTGGTTCCGCGCTGGATCAGCTTCTCCAGCCGCCTCAGCGTGTCGGCGGTCGGATTCCACTCCGCCGTGCCGAGCTTGCGAAGGCTGTTGGGGTGGAGGCCCGCGGCGCGGGCCAGCGCCGCGCGGCTGACCTCGCCGGTGTCGATGATCTCGGTGAGGCGGTCGATGAGAGTGGTGCTCATTTGGCGCCGGTATCACACTGAAATGTGATTGTCACCGCTCAACTAAACGTGTCTAGTGTGAGCGCGCGGCCAGCATTCGTTCGATGTAGCGGGCGAGCACGTCCACCTCGACATTGAGCTGTCGCCCAACGGCGGCTGTGCCCAGGGTGCTGTGCGCTGCCGTATGGGGAATGATGTTGACGGAGAAGTGGGTCGTCCCGTCCTCGGCGTCGCGAACCTCGTTCACGGTCAGAGAGACCCCATCGAGCGCGATGGATCCCTTGGGCGCGATCAAGGGCGCATAGTCCCGCGGGACGGCGACGCCGACGCGCGTAGAGCCGCCTTCGGGGCAGGTGTCGACAACCTCGCCTACACAATCGACATGGCCGGCTACGAAATGCCCGCCCAGCTCGTCCCCGACCCGCAACGAGCGCTCGAGGTTGATCTGGGCCCCTTTGCGCCAAAGCTCGGACGCGGTCCGCGAGAGCGTTTCACCGGAAACGTCCACCGCGAACCAGGAGTCGTCTCCCGCTGTGCCCTTGTCGACGACGGTGAGGCAAACGCCCGAACAGCAGATGGATGCGCCGAGTTCGACCGTCGCGAGGTCGTAAGCGGTTCGAATATGGAGACGCAGGTCTCCGAGCTGCTGGGCCGCGATCACTGTGCCGACGTCGCTGACGATCCCGGTGAACATGCGTGCCGACTACCCCTCGCGCACGCGCTCGTAAACTTCGAGGCGGTCCACGCCCAGCCGCTGCTCGCCCGCCGACCGCCAGCGGCCATGGGCATCGGCAATCGCATCCAGGCCCACATAGCCGAAGGACGACTTGCCCTCGCCGACGATGATGGGCGCGCGATAGATCAATATCCGGTCGACGAGATCGGCCGACAGGAACGCGGTCGCCGTCGCCGAACCGCCCTCCACGAGGAGGTCGTTGACGTCATGAAGGCAGTACACATCCTCCGGGGATTTAAGGATTTCCCAGCCGTCAACCGCCTCGCCGCGAGTTAGAAGGCCCCGCCGCGGGGAGCGTTCCTCGAGGCCTGGGAGGCGGACGTCGAGCCGCGGCTGGTCGGCAAGGTAAGTGCCGCGACCGACGAGAATCATGTCGGCGCGCGAGCGCTCGAGATGCACGTGCCGGCGTGCATCCTCGCCGGTGATCCACTGCGATTCGCCGGACGGCAACGCGATCTTGCCGTCGATCGACAGCGCCAGCTTCAACGTGATCCGTGGCCGCCCCAGCTTCAGGCGCGTGAGCCAGCCGGACATGGATTGGGCCGCGGCTTTGCGGCCGAGCCCGAGCTTCACCTCGATTCCGGCGGTTCGGAGCTGCTGGATTCCTTGGCCCGAAGTCCGCGGGTCGGGATCCTTGAGCGCGACGACCACTCTCGCGGGCCGGGCAGCCACGAGTAGATCGGAGCATGCAGGGCCCCGCGCGCTCGCGTGAGCGCAGGGCTCCAGCGTCGTGTAGACCGTCGACGCTTTCGCGGCCTTCCCGGCCTGCTCCAGGGCCACCGCCTCCGCGTGCGGGCGGCCGCCGGCAGCTGTCGCGCCCCTTCCAACCACCGCTCCATCCGCGGAAACGATGATGCAGCCGACATTGGGATTGGGTGCGGTCGTTCCGCGAGCTGCTTCGCCGAGTGCGACGGCTTCGGCCATGAAGCGGCGATCGTCAGTCAATGCCGAGCTGGTTCTCTAGTTTCTGGAACTGGCGCTGCTTTTCCAGGCGCGCCGCCTTCCGATCCGCCTGGTCCTTTTTCTGCTCGGCGATGATCTCGGCGTCGGTGCGGTTCGCGCTCCAGCTTTCCGCGTAAACGATCTGGGGTGGCGGCGCCGTGCCCATTTTGGAATCGACGAAGAATTCGATGACGATGATCGTGGTCGCAAGCAGCGCCAGCGCCGCCCCGATGACCTGCTCCCGGCTGCGCTGGCGCAAGAATGCGGCAAGGTCGCTCAGCGCGGCGCGGGGGCCGACAGGGCGCGGGAACCAGGACATCGGCCCGGAGATAGGCGCTGCTGCGCGCGCCCGCCAGTGTCAGTCGAGTTCGAACCTCAGGGTGATGACCGTCGAGCTCGCGATCGGACGGCCATCCTCGGTAGCGGGCTCGTAGCGCCAGTGCGCGATCAGGTGGCGACGCGCGGACGCCAGGAAGACCGGATCGGCGTTCCCGACGGGCTCGACCGCCGTTACTCGTCCGCGCTCGTCGATGCTGAGGCGGAGACGCAGCACCGCTTCCTCTTCTGTGCGCAGCTTGGACTGCGGGTAGGGCGGCTTGAGATCCCATTCGGGCGTCCGGAACCGCGGGCCGACGCGAACGGGCGCCGGTTTCGGCGTGACATGGGTTCCGGCATCGGGACTGATGACGCGGCCAGTGTCCGGAAGCGGGATCGGCAGCGGCGCCAGCGTCGTGTCGACGTCGGGGACATCGGGCTGCGGGATCGGAATCAGCAGCCGGGGCTGGTCGATCCTGCTCGGTTGCGCCTTGTGGGATTCCGGCGGTGGCGGATTCTCATCCGGAGGCGTCGCTTCCGGGATCAGCGTGACCGTCGTCGGCGGGAATATCGTTCGTGGCAGGTCCATCTTCGCGCTCATGACCGCGGCGAGAACGGCCGCATGGCCGGCCACGATCAGGACGAGCGCGCGCGGATGGCGCTTTGTGTCGGCGTAAGGAGCATTCTGTGCGTAGACGGTCATTGCTCGACTCCTTCAGCACGCGAGTCCAGGCAATGTTACAACATTACATATTCAGGGCAAGCTAATTCGTTGCGCCGCCGCTTCGGTTAACGCTTCGCCGCGGCGTCCAGCCGCCGAACGGTTCGATCCCTGCCGATCCGCTTCAGCAAACCGGCCATTTCCGGCCCGCTCTCCCGGCCGGTGAGGGCCAGGCGAAGCGGGTGGAACAGCTCGCGCCCCTTCTTTCCGGTCGAGGCCTTGAGCTCGCCGGTGAGGTCTGGCCAGGGTTCGCCCGACCAGTCGATGCGCTCCGCTATGGCCGCCGCCGCGCGAACCAGCAGCCGCTCGTCGTGCGCGAGCTCGACCGGTTCGACGTCGCCGTTCAGCACTGCCAGCCACTCGTGGAAATCGCCTACCCGCGTGAGATTTGGCCGGATCAATGCCCAATCCTGTTCGCTTGCGGCCGCCGGAAGACGCGCGCGGACGCTCTCGAAATCCAGAGCATGGATAATCCTCGCATTGACCAGCTCGACCTCATGGAGATCGAAATGGGCTGGAGCGCGCCCGAAATGAGCGAAGTCGAAGCCGCGGGCGAGCTCCTCCAGGCTCTGCGCCGGCTCGACCGGCTGCGAGGTGCCGATGCGCGCCAGCACCGACAGCAGCGCCATCGGCTCCAGTCCCGCTTCGCGAATCTCGTCCACGCCGATCGCGCCGAGGCGCTTCGACAACTTGCCTTCCGCGGCCACGAGCAGCGCCTCGTGCGCGAAGTCGGGCGGCGTCGCGCCGAGAGCCTCGAACATCTGGATCTGCGCCGCGCTGTTCGACACATGGTCCTCGCCGCGCACGACATGCGTGATCTTCAAATCGATGTCGTCGATCACGCTTGGAAGCAAATAGAGCCAACTTCCGTCTTCACGACGAACGACCGGATCGCTCAGCAGCTTCGGATCGAACTTCTGAGGCCCGCGGATAAGGTCGTTCCACTCGATCGGGCGGTCGTGGTCGAGACGGAAACGCCAGTGAGGTGCAAGTCCTTCAGGGACAGGCGCATCCGCCGGCTTGCGTTCGTAGACCGGCGGCAGCCCCCGGCCCAGCAGCACCTTGCGGCGGAGCTCGAGCTCATCGGGCGTCTCGTAGCAGGCATAGACGCGCCCGGCCGCCTTCAGCTTGTCGAATTCGCGCTCATAGAGATCGAACCGTTCGGATTGGCGAACGATACTGTCCGGCTCCAGTCCAAGCCACGCCAGGTCGTCCCGGATCGCCGCGTCGAACTCGCCCGTGGATCGCTCGCGATCGGTGTCGTCGATGCGCAGGATGAAACGGCCGCCGCTCTTCAGCGCGAACAGGAAATTGTGGAGCGCCGTGCGGATGTTGCCGACGTGGAGCCGCCCGGTCGGGGACGGCGCGAAGCGGGTGACGACGCTCATGTCCGGCCGGTGTGGAAGAAATTGCTGATCGGATAGCGCCGGTCGCGGCCGAAGTTGCGGACGCCGATCTTCACCCCCGGCGGCGCCTGGCGGCGCTTGTACTCGGCGCGCAGAACCATCCGCTCGATCCCGGAGATTAGGTCGAGGTCATGGCCGGTGGCGAGCGCGATCTCCTTTGCCGACATCTCCTTGTCGACCAGCCCCTCGAGGATCGGGTCGAGCACGGAATAGGGTGGCAGGGAATCCTGGTCCGTCTGTCCGGGCCTCAGCTCGGCGGTCGGCGGCTTGGTGATGATCCGCTCGGGCATCACGGGCCCGTCCGGGCCGAGCGCGCCGGCCGGCTTGCTGCCGTTGCGCCATCTGGAGAGCGCGAACACCGTCGTCTTGTAGGCGTCCTTGAGCACCGAATAGCCGCCGGCCATGTCGCCGTAGAGCGTCGCATAGCCGACGCTCATCTCGCTCTTGTTGCCGGTGGTGAGCAACATCTGCCCTTCGGCGTTGGACAGCGCCATCAAGGTGACCATCCGCAGCCGCGCCTGGATATTCTCGGCGGCGACGCCTTCGAGATCCGGCATCATTTCGCCAAATGCCCGAACCGCGGGGATAATCGGGATGACGTCATGGCGGCAGCCGAGCAGCCGCGCATTCTCGCGCGCGTCCTCGAGGCTTTCCTCGCTGGTATATTTCGAGGGCATCATCACCCCCCACACCTTGTCGGCTCCGAGGGCGTCGACCGCGATGGCGGCGGACAAAGCGCTGTCGATCCCGCCCGAAAGGCCGAGGATGACACCGGGAAAGCCGTTCCGGCCGACATAATCGGCGAGGCCCAGCGTCATCGCGTGATAGATGTCCTCGGGATAGCCATCGAGCTGGTGGCGCTCGCGCGTGTCGCAGCGCCAGCCCGAGCCGTCGCGCTTCCATTCGGTGACGAGCAGCGCCTCTTCCCAGTCGGGCATCTGCGCGACCACTTCGCCGTCGGGGTGGACGACGAACGAGGAGCCGTCGAACACCAGCTCGTCCTGGCCACCGACGCGGTTGAGGTAGACCAGCGGCAGGCCCGTCATGAGCGCGCGCGACCGCACCATCTTCTGCCGGATCTGGTCCTTGTCGAGCTCGTAGGGGCTTCCGTTCGGAACCAGCAGCAGCTCCGCGCCGTGCTTCGCGAGGTTCGCGCACACCGGTTCCCACCAGATGTCCTCGCAGATCGGAACGCCGATCTTGACGCCTTTATAGTCGAGCGGCTCGGGGAGCGGCCCCGGCGTGAAGATCCGTTTCTCGTCGAACGTCCCGTAGTTCGGGAGCTCGCGCTTCAGCGTCCGGCCCAGAACCTTGCCGCCGTTCGCGAGCACGACCGCATTGTAGGTCGCGCCGCCTTCGGCGATCACCGTGCCGATCAGCATTGCCGGCCCAGGTTCCGCGGTCGCATCGACTAGCCGCTCGGTCGCCTCCATCGTCCGGCGAACGAACTCGGGCTTCAGCACCAGGTCCTCGGGGGGATAACCGATCAGCTGCAGCTCGGGGTACAGGACCAGGTCCGCGCCGGCCGCCTTGCGGCGCATGTCGAGCATCGCCTGTGCGTTCGCTTCGAGGTCGCCGACACGCTGGTTCATCTGCGCGAGCGCGATGGTGAGCCGGTCGATCATGGCCGCGCTTTAACGTACGAACGGGGATCGGCAACCAAGGCTTTGCTTCGCCGGAGAGCGCCGGTAAGGCACGAGCACCGCCGCTGGGGGAGCCGAACGCCGATGAAACTGCTCGCCGGGAACAGCAATCCGCCGCTGGCCCGCGCCATCGCCGATTATCTGGAGATGCCGCTGACCGAAGCGAGCGTGCGTCGCTTCGCCGACGAGGAGATTTTCGTCGAGATCAACGAGAATGTCCGCGGCGAGGACGTGTTCGTCGTCCAGTCGACCAGCTACCCGGCGAACGACAATCTGATGGAGCTTTTGATCTGCATGGACGCGCTTCGCCGCGCGTCCGCGAAGCGGATCACCGCCGTGCTCCCCTATTTCGGCTATGCGCGTCAGGACCGCAAACCCGGTCCCAGGACGCCGATCTCGGCAAAGCTCGTCGCGAACCTGATCACGGTCTCGGGCGCCAGCCGGGTGCTGACGATGGATCTTCACGCCGGCCAGATCCAGGGCTTCTTCGACATCCCGACCGACAATCTGTTCGCCTCGCCGGTGATCGCGGCCGACATCCGCGCCCGCTTCTCGACCGACAATCTGACGATGGTCTCGCCCGACGTCGGCGGCGTCGTCCGCGCTCGAAGCCTCGCCAAGCGCCTCAACAACGCGCCGCTGGCGATCGTCGACAAGCGCCGCGAGCGCGCCGGCGAATCCGAAGTGATGAACATCATCGGCGACGTGGACGGCCGCACCTGCATCCTGATCGACGACATCGTCGACAGCGCGGGCACCCTGTGCAACGCCGCGGCCGCGCTTCGCCAGCAAGGCGCGACGGAGGTGTTCGCTTATTGCAGCCACGGCGTGCTTTCGGGCGCGGCCGCTGCGCGCGTCGAGACGTCGGAGCTCAAGGAGCTCGTGGTGACGGATTCGATCTGGAGCGGCGAAGCCGACCGCAAGGGCGGCAAGATCCGCCGGCTGACCGTCGCGCCGCTGCTCGCGGAAGCCATCCGCCGCATCGCCGACGAAGCGAGCGTCTCCAGCCTGTTCGATTAGATGTGCAACCTCTACCGGATCGAGAAGAACCCCGACGCGATCCGCCGGCTGTTCGAAGGCGTGCAGATTCCGCTGACCTTTCCGGAGGGCATTCCGAACATCCAGCCGGTTGACGTCCGCATTACCGACCGGGCGCCGGTCGTGCGATGGAACGCCGACCATGCCGAGCTTCTGATCCGCCGCTGGTCGTGGCCGAGCCCGAACGGCAAGCCCGTCTTCAACATGCGCTCCGACGGGCGCGAATTCCCCAAGGACCGCTGCCTGGTGCCGCTTGACGGTTTCTATGAATATACCGCGCCCGACGACCCCAAGCAGAAGCGCAAGAATTGCTGGCTGTTCCGGCCGCGCGGCGGGCAGGAATTCGCGATCGCCGGGCTGCTGCGCCCTCATGCCGAGGTCGGCGAGGCGTTTACCTTGCTGACCGCGCCGCCGGGACCCGACGTCGAGCTGCTGCACAACCGCCAGATCGTCCTGCTGCCGCCCGAGAAGTGGCGCGCCTGGCTCGACGGAAGCGCGAAGTCCCTCGACGTGCTGAACCCGACTCCCGCCGGAAGCCTCGACGTGGCCGCCGCCTGACTTGCCCGAATCGGCAGCGCCCTCTATAGGCGCGCCCTCTTCCAGACCTCTGGAACAACAGAACGGCCCGGCCAAAGGGCTGCCGTGGCAGTTCGCAAGCTCGATCCCTTCGGGGACAAAGGAGAGAAAATGCCCAAGCTCAAGACGAAGAGCGGCGTCAAGAAGCGCTTCAAGCTCACCGCCACCGGCAAGGTGAAGCATGGGGTCGCCGGAAAGCGCCACCGGCTGATCAGCCACAACGCCAAGTATATCCGCCAGAACCGCGGCACAGAGATCCTCGCCGACGCCGATACGGCGCGCGTGAAGCTCTGGGCTCCGTACGGCCTCAAGTAAGGAGCGCTAGCCAATGCCACGCATCAAACGCGGCGTGACCACGCGCGCCAAGCACAAGCGGATTCTGGAGCAGGCGAAGGGCTATTACGGCCGCCGCAAGAACACGATCCGTGTCGCCCGCCAGGCCGTCGAGAAGGCCGGCCAGTACGCCTATCGCGACCGCAAGGTGAAGAAGCGGAGCTTCCGCGCTTTGTGGATCCAGCGCATCAACGCCGCGGTCCGCGCCGAGGGCATGACCTACGGCCAGTTCATCCACGCGCTTCGGCTCGCGAACATCGATCTCGACCGGAAGGTCCTGGCCGACATCGCGATGCACGAGGGCGAGGCCTTCAAGGGCATCATCGCGCAGGCGAAGGGCGCGATCGAGAAGAAGGAAAAGGCTTCGGCCTAACCTTTTCGTCAGTCGAACCACGAGGGCGCCGGAAGCGATTCCGGCGCCCTTTTCATTAGCGCGCCGAGAACGGAACGGCTCCGTTACGCCTCGCGTTGGTCGGGCGGGATCAGCGTGAAGGTAAGCTCATGGCCGCAACAGGAAAATCGCTGGTTGGCGCGATCGACTTTGCCGCCGAGCCGAACCGGCAATATGCCAGGGGTCTCGGCCGGCTGCTCGCAGGCGCGATCATCTTCAGCCTGCCGATCCTGATGACGATGGAGATGTGGTGGCTCGGCTTCTACCTGTCGCCGGTGCACATCGTTCAATTCGCCCTCGTCAATTTCATCATCATCATCGGGCTGTCGCGGGTGTCGGGCTTCGAGAAAACCCACACCATCGGCGACGACATCCTCGACGCGCTCGCGGCTTATGCGGTCGCGGTCTTCTGGTCCGCCGCAATACTCGCCCTGCTCGGAATCATTAAGGTCGGCATGCCCGCCAGCGAGATCATCGGGAAGATCACGATCGAGGCGATTCCGGCGAGCTTCGGAGCGATGGTCGCCGGCAAGCAGCTCGGCAGCAAGAATACGCAGGACACGCAGGCGAAGGCGCAGCGCGGCACTTACTGGGGCCAGTTATTCCTGATGGTCGCCGGGGCGCTCTTCCTCAGCTTGAGCGTCGCCCCGACCGAGGAAATGGTCCTGATTTCCTTCCTGATGAACAGCTGGCATGTCGTCGCGCTGGTGTTCGTTTCGATTATCTTGCTCCACGCGCTGGTGTACACCGTCGGCCTGAAGGGCGAGGAAAAGCCCCCCGGGCCGACCACCTTCTGGAGCGTGCTGCTTCGGTTCAGCATCGCGGGCTACGGAATCGCGCTGCTGAGCAGCCTTTACGTGCTGTGGACCTTCGGCAGGATCAACGACACGGGCGTTTCCCAAGTCATCAACATGGTCGTCGTGCTGGCCTTCCCCGGCGCCGTCGGAGCGGCGCTGGCACGGCTGGTGGTCTGAGGAAAAGATGGCGGCAAAAAAGCAGAAGAAGAAGCAAAAGCGGATTCCGGCGCTCGAGTGGCTCGCCGCCGCAACCGGGCTCGTCCTGCTGGTCGGCATCCTTGGCTATCTCTTGATAGACGGAGTGCGGACGAATGCCGCGATGCCGCCGGTCCTGTCGATTGCCCCGGTCAGGCTGGTTGGAGATGGTCGTTCCTACGTGCTCGAAGTGGACGTCGCTAACCGCTCGCGCCAGACCGCGTCGGCGGTTCAGATCGAAGGCACGCTGACCAAAGCCGCCAGCCCCGAGAAAAGCAGCGCGACGCTTTCCTACGTGCCCGGACAATCGATCCGGCGGGCGGGGCTGGTGTTCGACACCGATCCGCGCGGACAGGGGCTGCAGTTGCGGGTGACCGGATACGAAAAGCCGTAAGTCGGCTTAGTCCAGCCGTTCGTACGCCGGTAGCGTCAGGAATTCGACGAACTCGTCATCGACGATCATGTCGCGGAAGAGCTCGGCGGCTTCGGCTATATTATCCACGTCCTGAAGAAGCCCGACCTCCTCGTCGAAGAGCTGGTCGAACAGGTCTCGGGTGAAAGGTCGCCCGTCATCCAGCGCCGCGCCGAAGTGCAGCCACTGCCACAGCTGCGCGCGGCTGATCTCCGCCGTCGCCGCATCCTCCATCAGATTGTAGAGCGGCACCGCGCCGCGCCCGCCGAGCCAGGCGGCGAGATACTGGACTCCGACGCGGATGTTCTCGCGAGCGCCCGCCTCGGTGCGCGGGCCCGTATGAAGCTCGAGCATCTCGTCGCGGCCGGGAATCTGCTGGGGCATCTTCTCGAGCTGGTTCGGGCCGGGCATCGCCTCGAAAGCCGCCCTCGCCACGGACACAAGCGCCGGGTGCGCAACCCAGGTCCCGTCGTGGCCGTTGCGAACTTCACGTAATTTGTCCTGACGCACTTTCTCCAGCGCGGCCGCATTGGCCTGCTCGTCGCCTTTGACCGGGATGAAGGCGGCCATGCCGCCCATCGCATGCGCGCCGCGGCGGTGGCAGGTCGCGATCAGGCGCAGCGAGTAGGCCGCGAGGAAGGCCTTATCCATCGTCATCGCCGAGCGGTCGGGGGTCAGCCGCTCAGGCGAGCGCCCCAGCCGCTTGATCGTCGAAAAGATATAATCCCAGCGGCCGCAATTGAGGCCGACGATATTCTCCTTCAGCGCGTAGAGGATCTCATCCATCTCGAACGCGGCGGGGATCGTCTCGATCAGCACCGTGCACTTGATTGTCCCGCGCTCGAGGCGGAGCTTCGCTTCGGTGAGGCAGAAGATGTCGCTCCACAGCGCGGCTTCCTCCATGCTCTCGAGCTTGGGGATGTAGAAATAGGGGCCGGAGCCGGCCGAGAGGGCACGGCGCGCATTGTGCCACGCGTAAAGCGCGAAATCGAAGAAGGCGCCCGCGACCGGCTGGCCGTCGACCGTGACATGGTCCTCCGGCAGATGAAGCCCGCGCGGGCGGACCATCAGCACCGCGGGATGCTCGTGAACCGAATAGTCCTTGCCGCTGTCGGGATCGGTGAAGTGAAGCCGCCGGAGCCAGTGATCGCGAAGATTGACCTGGCCCTGGACGAGCTCGTCCCACATCGGCGAGGTCGCGTCCTCGAAATCGGCCATGAAGACCTTCGCGCCGCTGTTGAGCGCGTTGATCAGCATTTTGGCGTTGGTCGGGCCCGTGATCTCGACGCGCCGGTCCTGCAGGTCGGCGGGTGCCGGCGAGACGGTCCAGTCGGACTCGCGGATCTCGCTTGTGTCGTCGCGGAAGTCGGGAAGCTCGCCGGCATCGAAGCGCGCCTGGCGGTCGAGCCTTGCGTTCAGCAGATCCTGCCGCCGACCGTCGAACCTCTCGTGGAGATCGGCCAGCAGGTCGAGGGCATCGTTGCTGAGGACCTCGCGAGCGCCGGGCACGCCCGAGGGCTCGGCGATAATTCGGGATCGTTCGAGAACGTCGCTCATCTACCAATCGGCTCCACGCAGATCGAGTAGCGCTCGGTCGCCCCGCAATGATCGCGGAACGTCAGGCGCTGCCACTCCATGCGCGCTTTCAGCTCGTCGTTGAAGGGGCCGTGCACAGTCTCGGTGCCCGGCTCGATCGCGCTGAAATCACAATCGGCATAGTGTCCGCCGACCACCCAATAACGCTGTCCCATCTTCGTCTCCTCTACTCGGCTGCAACGAATTGCGCCGCCTCGGTGGATTCCTTGAGCGCCACGGTGGACGACTGGCCGCCGGAGATGGCGGCCGCGACCGCGTCGAAATAGCCCGTGCCGACCTCGCGCTGGTGGCGGGTGGCGGTATACCCCTCCGCTTCGCTGGCGAACTCGGCCTGCTGGAGCTCGGAATAAGCCGCCATTCCGCGGTCGCGGTAGCCGCTGGCCAGGGTGAACATGCCGTGGTTGAGGCTGTGGAAGCCGGCCAGCGTCACGAACTGGAACTTGTAGCCCATCGCGCCGAGTTCGGTCTGGAAGCGCGCTATCGTCGCGTCGTCGAGCTTGGCCTTCCAGTTGAAACTCGGGCTGCAATTGTAGGCTAGCATCTTGCCGGGGAAATCGCGGTGGACGGCCTCGGCAAAGGTCCGCGCATCCTGGAGATCGGGGTGGCTGGTCTCGAACCACAAAAGGTCGGCGTGGGGAGCGAACGCCTTCGCGCGGGAGATGCAATTGTCGAGACCGCTGCCCTCGCGAAGCCGGAAGAAGCCCTCGGCCGTGCGCTCGCCCGTGATGAAGGGCGCGTCACGATCGTCGACGTCGGAAGTGAGCAGCCTGGCGCTCTCGGCATCCGTGCGCGCGACGAGGATGGTCGGAACGCCGCAGACGTCGGCCGCGAGCCGCGCGGCATCGAGATTGCGGACCGCTGCCTGGGTCGGGATCAGCACCTTGCCGCCGAGGTGGCCGCACTTCTTCTCGGAGGCGAGCTGGTCCTCGAAGTGAACGCCGGCGACGCCCGCCTCGATATAGGCCTTCATGATCTCGAAACAGTTGAGCGGTCCGCCGAAACCGGCTTCGGCGTCCGCGACGATCGGCGCGAACCAGTCGCGTCTGGCTCCGCCTTCTGCATGCTCGATCTGGTCGGCGCGCTGCAGCGCCCGGTTGATCCGCCGCGCCAGTTCCGGGCCCGTGTTCGCTGGATAGAGCGACTGGTCCGGGTACATCGAGCAGGCGGTGTTGGCGTCCGCCGCAGCCTGCCATCCCGACAGATAGATGGCTTTGAGGCCGGCGCGTACCATCTGCATCGCCTGGTTGCCGGTGACCGCGCCAAGCGCTCGCACCGGCTCCTCGTCGTGAAGAAGCTCCCACAGGCGAAGCGCGCCGCGTCGCGCAAGCGTATGCTCGACCGGGATCGACCCGCGAAGCTCGAGCACCTCGTCCGCGGAATAGGGCCGCTCGATCCCATCGAACCGCCCTGCCGGCGCCGACACCACATTCCCGAACTCGACCATGCTGCGCCTCCCTTTGGACGCCGCATGAAACCTCAGCGGGTTGACAAAAGCTGCACAGAAAAGTGCCAATGTGTCAGCGCGTGACTTGTAAATCGTGTAAATCCCGTCACAACTTTACAGATGTCGGGACGCAAGCTCTTCCTCGGAGCGCGGTTGAAGCGGCTTCGGCGCGAGCGCGGCCTCAACCAGAATGCGATGGCTTCGGACCTCGGCATTTCGGCCTCTTATCTCAATCATCTGGAGCGCAACCAACGGCCCGTCACGGCGGGAATCCTGCTTCGACTCGCCGAGGTTTTCGACATCGACGTTAAGGCCTTCGCTGCCGAAGGCGGCGAGAGCGCCGGCCCTGAGCAGCTCGCCGAAATCTTTTCGGACCCGATCCTAGCCGGCCTCGGCGTCAGCCGAATCGAGCTAGTCGAGCTCGTCGATAATGCGCCGACGGTCGCCGAGGGGATCGTCAGGCTGTACACCGCGCTTCGCGAGCTCCAGCGGCAGCCCGCCGATTCCGGCGGCGCCGACCCCCGTGTCCTCATCACGCCGGAGACCTGGGTCCGGGACTATATCCAGGCGCAGCGCAACCACTTCCCTGAGCTCGAGGAAGGCGCGGAAACTCTGGGTGGCGCGCTCGGCGATCCTTTGTCGATCGCGGAGGCGCTTCGCCGACGGCTCAAGGAAGCGTGGGCGGTCGACTCGCGCGTGGTCGAACCCGAGCTTCTCGAGGATGTCAGCCAGCATTACGATGCGCAGCGCCGAACCTTCATGCTTTCGGCGCTGCTGCGTCCCGAGAACCGCACCTTCGGCCTCGCCTATCAGCTGGCACTTCTCGAGTTTGCGCCGGTTATCGAGCGAATGGTCGAAAGCGCTCGCCCGCCCGACGCGGGCAGCCGCCGCCTGCTCCACATGAGCTTCGCCAATTATGCGGCCGGCGCGATCATGATGCCTTACGGCAAGTTCCTCCGCGCCGCCGAGGAGCATCGCTACGCGCTCGACCGCCTCTGCGGGCAGTTCGGCGCCAATGTCGAGCAGGTGTCGCACCGGATCACCACGCTCGGCCGCTCCGGCGCTCGCGGAGTCCCGTTCTTCATGCTGCGCGTAGACCCGGCCGGGAACATCTCGAAGCGCTATGCCGGCGAAAGCTTTCCCTTCTCGCATTTCGGTGGCACCTGCCCGCGCTGGCACCTCCACGCCGCGTTCCAGACGCCGGGCCAGACGATCAGGCAGCTGATCGAGACCCCCGACGGGCAGCGCTATTTCACCATCAGCCGGACGATCGAGCGGCCGATCCGCCCGGATCTTCGCGACGATGCGCTGCTCGCGATCGGGCTGGGCTGCGACGTCCGCTACGCCCCGCGCATCGCCTACGCCGACGGGCTCGACCTGGTGAACACGCCCGCCACTCCGGTCGGACCGGCATGCGCGGTTTGCCCCCGTATCGGCTGCCCCTATCGCGCCACGGCACCCGCCGGCCGGATGCTCGCCGTCCAGGAAAACCGGAAGACGATCTCGCCCTACCCATTCGTCGCTAGCTAGGCGGTAGCGGCTCGCGCTCGAGCATTCCGCGGTCCCAGTCAGCCAGCTCGGCCGCCGCCTCGTAGGTCTCGTCCAGGAAACGCTCGAGCGACGCTTCCGGATCTGGCGCGCATCGCACCTCGTCATAGGCGAGCGTGAACTCCTGCCATTCCTCGTTCCAGCCGCCAGTGGACAGCTCGCGCTCGCGAAAACCCTCGGGCTCCGCATAGGCATAGCTGTAGAAAAAGGGTTCCGCTGCCGTGACTCCCCCGGCCCAGAAGCCGGCGCTGGAGAGCTCCCGGTTGTAGGCCTCGCGGGTGATCCGGTCGGGCAGGCCAGGCACGCCGCCCGGATGCTCGGGCGCCTCGCGGCCGGAGAATCGCGTCACCGCAAGGTCGAAGCTTCCCCACCAGAAATGCACGGGGCTCGCCTTGCCCGTAAAACGGGCGCGGAAACGCCAGAAGACCGGGAGCATCGCCGCCAGGGAATCGCGGAACCGCTCCGCCGAATTGCGGTCGTAAAGCCGCGGGGCGGTGTCGTCGGCGAACGCCACCGCGTCGACGACCTCGTTGGGCCGTCCGTGGAAGGTCGACGGCAGGTTGTGCCGGTCGAGCATCCCCACCAGCCGCCGGTGCAATGCGGCGACGCTGCCGGCGTTCAGCGGCAACTCTTCGCGAGCGCCGTCGCTGACCCAAAGGACGATCGCGTGGCGGCAGAGGTCGAGCGTCAGAGTGAACGTCCGGCCGCCGCTTGCAGCCGTCGGCAATGTCGTGAGGCCGCGGGCGTTGGGCTGCAATGCCACGTGCCAGCCGTGGTTGGCCCAGGGAGCGTGGGCCACCCTGATCTTCCCGAGCATCTGCGCGGCGAGGTGCAGGAGCGCGAGCGTCTCGTGATCGCGCTCCATGCTGAGTTCCGGCCAGGCGCTCGTGGGATCGGCCGTAGCACACGCCTTTGCATTTTGCGCGGCAGCAAGGATAAGGCGCCGCGCCATGGCCGACAGCGACCTCCTCGACCAGATCCGTTCAGCGTCTGACCTCCAGGCGCTCGACGCACTGCGGGTCGCAGCGCTCGGCAAATCCGGAAGCATCACCGCCCGATTGAAGTCGCTCGGAAAGATGAGTCCAGATGAGCGCGCGGCCAAGGCTCCCGAGATCCACGCGCTTCGGGAAGCGGTCACCGAGGCGATAGCGCAGCGCAGGGATGCGCTCGAACATGCGCAGCTCGAGAAGAGACTCGCGACCGAGCGGCTCGATCTGTCGCTTCCGGCGCCGCACGCCGCCCAGGGCAGCGTCCATCCGGTCAGCCAGGTGATGGACGAGCTTGCCGAGATCTTCGCCGACCTCGGCTTCGCGGTCGCCGAAGGGCCGGAGATAGAGGACCAATGGCATAACTTCACCGCTCTCAACATGCCGGAGTTCCACCCGGCGCGCGCGATGCAGGACACCTTCTATGCCCGTCGGATCGACGGCGACGCTGCGGCCGAAGCCCATGTGCTGCGCACCCACACGTCGCCGGTCCAGATCCGCACGATGACGTCGCAGCCGCCGCCGATCAGGACGATCGCGCCCGGCCGTGTCTACCGGTCCGACAGCGACGCCACGCACACGCCGATGTTCCACCAGATCGAGGGACTGGTGATCGACCGCGCGATTACGATGGGTCATCTGAAGTGGACGCTCGAGACATTCCTCAAGGCCTTCTTCGAGCGGGACGACGTCGTGCTTCGGATGCGCCCGTCCTATTTCCCGTTCACCGAGCCCTCGGCCGAAGTCGATGTCGGATGGTCGATCGAAAAGGGCCGCCGCGTGGTCGGCGGCAGCGAAGGGTGGATGGAAGTGCTCGGGTCCGGGATGGTTCACCCGAGCGTGATCGCCAATTGCGGCCTCGATCCCGACGAATGGCAGGGGTTTGCGTTCGGCACCGGCGTCGACCGCCTCGCAATGCTCAAATATGGCATGGACGACCTGCGCGCCTTTTTCGACGGCGACCTGCGCTGGCTCAAGCATTACGGTTTTCGCGCGCTCGACGTTCCCACGCTTTCGGCCGGGATCGGCGCATGAAATTCTCCCTTTCGTGGCTGAAGGAGCATCTCGACACCGACGCTACCGCCCAGGCGATCGCCGAGCGCATGACGGCGATCGGGCTGGAGGTGGAGAACCTCGCCAACCCCGCCGAAAGCCTCGCGCCGTTCAGGGTGGCAAAGGTGCTCACGGCCGAAAAGCACCCTCAGGCCGACAAGCTTCAGGTGCTCACGGTCGACGCCGGCGAAGGCCCGGTCGAGGTGGTCTGCGGCGCGCCCAATGCGCGCGCCGGCATGCTGGGCGTGTTTGGCGCGCCGGGCACGTACGTCCCCGGAAGCGGCATCACGCTGAAGGTCGCGGCGATCCGCGGCGTCGAGAGCCGCGGCATGATGTGCTCGGTGCGCGAGCTCGAGCTCGGCGAGGAACATGACGGCATCATCGAGCTGGCCGGCGATGCGCCGGTCGGCGCCGCTTACGCCGATTACGCGCAGCTCAACGATCCGGTTTTCGACGTCGCAATCACGCCCGATCGCGCAGATTGCATGGGCGTTCGCGGAATCGCCCGGGACCTTGCCGCCGCCGGCATCGGCACTCTGAAGCCGCTGCATGTGCCCGAAGTGCCGGGAACGTTCGCGCCGCCTATCGACATCCGCATCGACGATCCGCAGGGCTGCCCCGCTTTCTATGGCCGCGCCATCCGGGGCATCGCGAACGGCAGTTCGCCGGATTGGATGCAGCGCCGGCTGAAGAGCGCGGGGCAGCGGCCGATCTCGGCGGTGGTCGACATCACCAACTATGTGATGCTCGACCTCGGTCGGCCGGCCCACGCGTACGACGTTGCGAAGCTCGACCGCGCGCTGGTCGCCAGGCGCGCGCGCGACGGCGAGACGATGCTCGCGCTCAACGAGAAGGAATATGCGCTCGACCCGTCCGTGACCGTGATCGCGGACGAAAGCGCCGTGCACGACATCGGCGGCATCATGGGCGGCGAGCATTCGGGCGTGACGGCGGGCACCACGGACGTGATGCTCGAGATCGCTTTTTTCGATCCCTCCCGGATCGCTCGGACCGGGCAGAAGCTCGGACTGACCAGCGACGCGCGCAGCCGATTCGAACGCGGCGTCGATCCTGCCTTCCTGGACGATGGACTGGCGATTCTGACCAGGCTCATCCTCGACATTTGCGGCGGCGAGCCGTCGGAGCCGCTGCTGGTCGGCCAGGCGCCTGTCGAGCGTCGTACGATCGCCTTCGATCCGGGCCGAGCCGCGACATTGGCGGCCCTCGACGTTCCCGAAGACCGGCAACGTGCCATCCTGCTGGCTTTGGGCTTCGAGTTCGAGGGCGACTCCACTGTCGTCGTGCCCACGTGGCGGCGTGACGTCGAAGTGGCGGCCGACCTCGTCGAGGAAGTCGCCCGCATCGAAGGCTACGACCGGATCCCCTCCACGCCCCTCGAGCGTGAACCAGGCGTCGCGGCGCCGACGGCGACGCGTTCGCAATTGCTCGAACGGCGGGTTCGCCGCGCTGCGGCGGCCCGGGGGCTCAACGAAGCGGTCACCTGGAGCTTCATTTCGGAGGCGGAGGCCGCGCCGTTCCAGCCGGCGTGGCGCGTCGACAACCCCATCAGCGAGGACATGAAGGTCATGCGGCCGTCGCTTTTGCCCGGTCTGCTGTCCGCGGCGCGGCGAAATCTCGACCGCGGCGCGACTTCCGTTCGGCTGTTCGAGATCGGACGGCGCTATCTGGCCGACGCCGAGCGGCCGACCGTTTCCTTTGTGCTCGCCGGGCAACGATCCCCGCGGGACTGGCAAGGCGGCAAGGCGCGCCCCTTCGATGCTTATGACGCGAAGGCGGAAGTGCTTGCGCTGCTCGACGCGGCCGGCGCTCCAGTTGCGAACTTGCAGGTGTTGGCGGACGCGGGGCCGACCTGGCACCCCGGCCGGTCGGCAAGGCTGGGACTGGGACCGAAGACAATTCTCGCGAGCTTCGGTGAGGTCCACCCAGGGCTGATCCGGGCGCTTGACGGGCCCGACGGGCTCATCGCGGGAGAAATCTATCTCGACACGATACCCGCATCGCGAAGCAGCGGCCGCACTCGCCCGGCCTACACGCCCCCCGCGCTGCAGGCGGTGACTCGCGACTTCGCCTTCTTCGTCCCGGGCGACCTTGCCGCCGAGACTATGGAACGAGCGATCCGCGGCTCGGACAAGACAGCGATCACCGACGTGCGGCTGTTCGACCGCTTCGAAACGCCCGAAGCGCTGTCATTGGCGTTCGAAGTTACGATGCAGCCGGACAGCAAGAGCTTCACCGACGAGGAGCTTGCGGAAATTTCGAGCCGGATCGTCGGCGCTGCGGAAAAGCTCGGGGCGCGGCTGAGAGGCTAGGTCGCGAGCTCGTTTATCGCGGCGTGGACCCGCGCCTCGATGTCCTCGCGCTTCAACCCTGGCGGGATCGTTTCGCCGATCTTGAAGTGGACGATGCCCGAGCGCTTGAGGAGCCCGCGTCCCCACAGGCGACCGCTGTCCACGGCAATCGGAACGACCGGCAGCCCGAGCGCCCGGTAGAGGCCGGCGAAGCCGGGCCGAAGCGACGGCGTCGCGCCATGCGGGACCCGCGTTCCTTCGGGGTAGATGAGGACGGCACGGCCTGCCGCTGCGGCCTCGCGCCCGGCCGCCATCATCCGCCGAAGGGCCTTCGACCCTGCGCTGCGATCGACGGGTATGACGCCATAGCGTCGAGTCAGCCAACCGAAGAACGGGATTTCGGAAAGCTCGCGCTTAAGGACGATGACCGGCGCGTCGGCAAGCCGCACCATCTCCAGCGTCTCGTACATCGACTCGTGCTTGACCGCGACCAGGACGGCCCCGGCAGGGATCGTGCCCGACACCTCCGATCCGATTCCAAGCAAGATGCGCGCAAGCTCATGATGGAAGCCCGTCCAGCTCCGCACGAGCGATCGCGTGGCTCCGGGTCCGAACGCGGTCGCCACGATGCCGGCCACGACGAACGCGGCGGTCGCTGGGTAGAAGATCAGCGCGTAGGCAAGCGAGCGTATGAGCTGCACCGCTCAGATCTCGAACAAGACCGCGATCCGCCGGAGCAGATATTTGTTGTACTCGCTGAACAGCGTCATCAGCGGCGGCTGCGTTTTCACCGCGTCCGGGACGATTTCGTATTTGGCGCCGAGAACCCGCCTGAACTCATAGCGCGCGCGCCGCATGTGCCAGTCGCTCGTGATCAACCGAAGCGATCGGTAGCCGCGCTTGTCGAGCCAGCGCTTGGCCTCCTCGGCATTCGAGCGCGTGTCGACGGATTCGCTTCCAAGATCGACGCAGCAATTCACCAGCTTCGCCTGCCCGCCGAGCCTTCGGATCAGATCGGGCTTGGTCACCGACGGATCCGCCCCCGCGATGAGCAGCCGCTTCGCCTGCCGGCGGGCGAGCACCTCCATGCCATGTTCTATACGGCCGCTGCCGCCGGTGATGACGACTGCCGCGTCCGCTCTCGCGCCATCCGCCGGCCCGCCCAGCGTCACCGAGAAGACGATGAAGGCGAGCAGGTAGAGCATGAGGACGACGGAGAAGAAGCGGACGATCATAGGCTCGACCGCAATGCCCTGAGCAGAGTCGTGCGTGCAACCGCAACGGCCAGGGCGACGGCCGCCAAGGGAATGAGCCCGAGGATAATCATGTCCCGCGGCCGCAGCGGGGCGGCCCCGGCGAAGTCGGCGGACACAGCGGCAATGCCGCCGCCGATGACCAGAAGCGCCGCGAGCGCTGCAAGAGCGCCGGCGACGGCGCCGGCGATCGCGTCGACCGCGATCTTTCGCTCGAACAGGCGCGTCACCTGGACGTCCGTCGCACCAATGCCGTGCATGATCTCGACCGTCGGCCGATGGGTGTCGAGCGCGCCCCGCGAAGCCAGGACGACGGCAGCACCCGCCGCGGCCGCCATGAGCAGGACGAGCGAGACCGCCAGCCATTGCATTCCCGCGATCGATGCCAGGAGCGGCTTCAGCTCCGCGCCTTCCGCGACCAGCCGGACTTCCGGAAGGGCCTGTCGCGCGCGCGCTTCGATCGCCGCGACATTCGTTCGCGGCTCAAGCTCGAGCGTGATCAGCGCGGGCACCGGCAGGTCGGCGCTGGACGCCGCTTCGCCCAGCCAGCGCTCGAGCGTCTGCCGCATCTCCTGCTCCGGCACCGCCGTCGCCTTCCGCACTCCGGCCGCCGACTTGGCGACCGCCAGGACTTTCGGAAGCTGCGCGACCGATGCGGCGGGGATTTCGATGACGTACCGGTTCTCAGCGCCGCTGGCGACGAGGGCGGCTGCATTCGCGAGCGCCAGCCCGGCCGCCGCGACGATGATGGTGACGAAAGTCATGATCGCCATCAGCGCAACGGTGGGGGCATGGAGCTTCTCCGCCGGGAGCAGCCGCGAATCTGCGCCGCGTGCTAATATCCGGTCGAGGTTCATGGCCGCGCTCCGCGCCGATCCATTCGCGGCGGGTTGCGAAGCGAGCCCGTCGGGTCGACCAGCGCGCCGCCGTCGAGCCGCATCAGCTCGGCACCGGGATTGGCGGCGATCAGTCCAAGGTCGTGCGTGGCTACGACGATCGTGGTGCCCAGCCCGTTCAGCGCGTTGAACAGGTGCAGTAGCCGCTTGGCCATCTCCGCATCGACATTGCCGGTCGGTTCGTCGGCGACGAGCAGCTCCGGCTGGCTGATCACGGCACGGGCGATCGCGACGCGCTGCTGCTCGCCGCCCGAAAGCGTCGCTGGCCGCGCCCCCGCGCGATCGCCGAGCCCGACCCAGTCGAGCATTTCGCGCACAGCGGAGTGGATTTCTCCCTCCTCCCGGCCGGCTATGCGGAGCGGGAGCGCGACATTGTCATAGGCGGATAGGTGGCGGATCAGCCGGAAGTCCTGGAACACTACGCCGATCCGTCGGCGCAGATCGGGAAATTCCTCGCGCGGCGCGTCGCTCAGATCGCGCCCGAACAGCCGTATCCGGCCGCGGGTCGGGCGCTGCGCAAGATAGAGCAATTTCAGAAGGGACGTCTTGCCCGCTCCGGACGCGCCGGTGAGAAAATAGAAGCGTCCCGCCGACAGCGTGAAGTCGAGGTCCCGCAGCACCTCCGCGCCCGTGCCGTAGCGCAGCCCGACGCTTTCGAATTGGACGATAGCCGTCAGAGGTCCCTCCCGCCTTGCCGGACTTCTTGCATGAGGCCGCCGCCTTGCCAACGCCTCGGCATTCCTGTTTACCCGGGGCCGTTAGCGGGAGCGTTCAGCACATGATCCTGACTTGCCCGTCGTGCGGGACGCAATATGCGGTCAAAGACGGGGCTATCCCCGAGGGCGGCCGCAAGGTTCGCTGCGCGTCATGCGGCCACAGCTGGCATCAGGATCCTCCGGCCGACGCGCTCGGCCAAGAGTCTACGCCTGTTGCGTCCGCCGAGCCCGCCGAGCCCGCCGAGCCCGCCGAGCCCGCTTGGACCGCGGAAGAACCAGCGGACCCGATCGCTACCGACGCGCACCTGGTCGAAGAACCAACGTCCGTGCCGCTGCCGCCACCGGGCGCCGAGACGTGGGCCGAAACCGGCGGCGGTGAGGACGACTGGAACCCGGCCGACGAAATCCCCGACGCGGAAGAGATCGAGATCGCCGAAAGCGAGACTGGGGCGGACCGCAGGCGCAACTGGCGGATGATGCTCCTGGTCGGCCTTTTGGTCGTTGTGGCCATTGTTGCCGCTCTGTGGTTTCTTGCGCCGGACTCGCTGCGCCAGCAGGTCGGATTAGCGGCGGCGTCCGCGACGCCCCTCCAGATCGCAGCGGGCACGCCCGAGCGGCAGAAGCTGGCGAGTGGAAACGAACTGGTCGTGGTCAGCGGCCGAGTCATCAATCCCAGCGGGACCGAACAGCCGGTGCCGCCGATCGAGGCTCAGCTTCGCGACAGCTCTGGCCGAGTGCTTTATTCGTGGACGATCGCTCCCCCAACACGGACCCTGCCGCCGGGCGGCAGCGCAACGTTCAACAGCGCTGAGATGGACGTGCCCGCAAGCGGTGCCGATTCAACGGTGACGCTCAGCCTGAAAGGCTGAAGCATCAGCGGAATTCGATCAGCCTGACCGTCTGCTGGCTGCCGTCCGCCGCGGAAACCCGGGTTTCGCGGACAACTGCCGTTTCCGGGACCGTACGGGCGTCGATCCTCACGCCGCGGACGATCTGCACGGTCGCGATTGCCTCCACCACTGCACCGCGCCGCGCGTCCGGCGCCGTCGGGGCGGTCGGGCCGGCTAGGGCCGCGGCAAGGAGCAGGAGCGACATGATCCAGCCGTCTAACGCCGCTGCGGCGCAATGGTAAACAGGTCGTTAAGACCCTGTCCCGATACGGGACGCGTGCGCCGCCATTGCGCGGCGTGAATCGCTTTGATAGAGGCGCAGCCGCTTGCCAGGCGCGACGGCTCAGGCCGTCGATTTCATGCACGTGCGGTCGTGGCGGAACTGGTAGACGCGCAGCGTTGAGGTCGCTGTGGCCGAAAGGCCGTGGAAGTTCGAGTCTTCTCGACCGCACCAGCATCCAATTGGAATCCCCCCTGCCGCCTCGATTGGTTCCCGATCCCCTCGGCGCATTACGCATGATCACGCCGCGTTTCGTGCTGCGACTGCGTCGCAACAGCATCAGAGGGCCGAAGTCGCCTTAGACGACTATTGAGAAGAGGCGATGCGCGGTTGCGGGTCGACGTGGATCGAGCCCAGCCGAGCGACCGAATGCTCCGCGTCGATGGTCACGCTCGCGTCGAGCTGAGGCCTGAGGTGCGCGGCCTCGGCGGACGCCTTTGCGATCCTGATCGTATAGGCGCCGTAGGCGACACGCTCGAACAGGAAGTAGCCGTCATAATCGGTGCGCGCGGTAGCGGCGACCGCACCGCTGGAATCCACGAGCTCCAGGTCCATGCCTTCAAAGCCGACACCGCCGCTCTTGACGAGCGCGCCTTCGACGTCGCCGGCCCCGACGAGGCCGATTTCCACCTCGGCCGGCACACCGGGCCGCGGTACGACCACCTGCAACGCCTTCTTTGGAGCAAGCATGGGATCGCCGAGGCTGCTTCGGTCGATTCCCACCGTGATCGGCATGTAGGTGGCTAGCCCCGCGACCAGCACCGTGCCTTTCGAATCGGTCGGTCGTTCCGCTACGGTCCGTCCGGCGGTGACCACCGCACCTTGTTCAAACGGCTCGCCTGGGTCGGCGACTCCATTATCGTTCAGGTCTCGATACACGCGCGCACGTATGGAGCCCGCGCCGGCGAGCCGTTCTCTAGAAAGGCTCAGGCCGTGGCTCGGATCAAGCGAGAAATTGAGGTTCAGGCCGACGGCAAGGGAGCCGTCGGTCGCCGCTTCGCCGGTCAGGGCAAGCGCGAGCGCGTTGAAGCGGCGGACATGGCTGATCCGCGCGCGGCCGCGGTGCTGCGGCGCGTCATAGGCAACCGTGCCCTCCCAGTCGGCATTGTCCGACGCGGACCAATAACCAGTCAGCTCTGCCGAGCGGAATCGGCTGTCCGGGCTGATCTCGAAGGCGGTCGATCCGCGAATGCGCACAGGCCCGACGCGGCCGGTGCCGATCAGGTCGGCGACGACCGTCGGCGGAGGCGCGGGACCCTGGGCGAGATATTGGCGCGTGTATTTGACCCCCGCGGCAAGGTTGAAGCGATCGACGCGTGCCGAAAGCCTCGCCGCTGCCTCGAGTTCACCGATTCCGTCGGCACGGCGCGAGTATCGAACATCCCCGTGGGCGGGAATCAGCGCCCGGCCGAGCCGGATCGGCGCGTCGACGGCTGCTCGGACCTCGTGGACACTGATCGCCGGACCGCCCCGAAGGTGGAAATCGTTCGCCGCGACGGCTTCGGCACTCACGTTCACCGAACCGAGCTTCGCGAGCATCTGCGCCCGCGCAGCACTCCCGCCACTGCTCTCCTTCGAGACGCCGACCTCGACGAGGGCAGCGCCGAGGGAGCGGCGAACGGAGCCTTCGACATAGGTCACGCGTGCATCCTCGAGAAGCATGCTGCGCGCCAGCACGCCGACGGAGGTTCGCTCGTCGATGCCATGAGACAGCGACGCGGCCGCCTGGAGGCGGGGTTCGAACGGGTTGGTCTGCTGGTCCTTGAGCGCGACCAGGTCGCGTCCGGGCTGATTGACGCCCGCCCAGTACCAGGTTTTCCCGGGCGGAACGTTGTCGTCCCCGACGTTGATCACCTCGGTGCGGGTGCGGACCTGACCCTGCGGGCCGTAAAGGACGATGCTGATTTCGTTCTCGCCGTAGAGCAGCTGGACATCGTCGAACGCATAACGCTCGCGCTCGTCCGACCGTGCGAAGGCCAGCAGCTGGCCATTGCGATACAGTTCGGCGTCCCAGCCGGTGGGAAGATCCCCCTCGAAGCGTGTGCGGTCGAAGCTGGTGGGCGTCACGACCGGCTGATTGGTGATGACGGCACCCCGGCCACTCGTCGCGCTGCCGCTCAGCCGAGTGCTGAGACCGCCGACGTCGCCGACGCCGAAGTGCGTCGCCTTCAGCGGCCCGAGTAGCTGCCCTTCGGGATCTGAACGATAGGCCCGGAGCCGAACCGAGAAAGGCGTGCCTTTCTGGTCGGTCGCGAGCTGTGCGTCGTAAGACAGGCGCGCGACCTCGCCGGCCGCATAGACCGAGCTTCGGCGGTCCACCTTCATCCCGCCCTTGGCGCGATAAGTGACACCGGCGCTAACGACGAAGTCGAGCGCGGGCGCGCGCCACATGCGATACGGCAGGCGGACCTGCGGCAGAGTGGCGATGTCGAACTTCGCCTTCGTAAGGCTGGCCGCGCGCTTCTGCCGCTCGATCGCGAGCTCGACCGGAAGCTTGGCTTCCGACTCGAGCACCAGAACGGATCCCGAGGTGACCGGCTTCACGCCGAGACCGAACCAGCGGGTCAAGGCGGCGCTGTCGACGCACCAGCCTTGCGGAGTCTCCCTGATCGCCGTCTTCGCCAGCGCTTCGCTCTTGGACCCGTAGCTGACGGTGCCTGCGCCGGCGTCGATCGTGATGCGGTGGTCCTCCTTGAACGCCCAGCCGCTGGCCCGCCGCGCGTCGAGGTCGATCTTCATCGGCACGTCGAGCGTGTTCAGGAAATCGCCGAAAATGACGCAGGTGCCTTCGGGCGTGTTGTAGGCGCGGACGCCGTCGCCGAGCCGGTACTGGTGCAGCTTGACGTCAAGAAGGAATTGTTCGTCGGGATCGGCCGCCCAGCCGTCGGTCACCGGAGTAGCAGCGGTGTGGCCAACCGCGCCGAGGCAGGCGACGGCAAGCAGAGCGCCGCCCTTGCCTAGCCATTTGCCGGCCGCGAACATGACTTTCAGCCGCGCCTGTGGCCCTCGCCCCTAGCGCAGCACCGCCCGCGTTTCGGCCAGCGTCTTGGTTCCGTCCTCGTAGGTTTCGACATACTGGACCGTGACCGGGCCCGACAGCTGGCCAGCGAACCCGTCCTCGACGGGAATCGCGACTTCGCGCCGGTTCAGCTCGGTGTAAACGGCGACGGCGCGCTGGAGCGCGATCGGTTCCTTCACGCCGTCCTTGAGGACCCGCACCTCGCCGAACGTCGAGCGGCTGCCGCTCCGGTCGAGCTCGAGCACGATTGCGCGCTTGCCGTCCCGCTGGTCGACGCGGACATTGGAAATAGCTGCCTTCACGTCCAGGTTTCCGAGGCGGACGATCACCGGGATGGTCACCCCGTAGACCGGGATGAGGCGGAAGCTGAGGCCCTTGGCAGGCGCGCTTGCCGGCTGCACGGCCGGCGTCGCCGGCGGAACCGCGCGGAACAGCATGTGGACCCGGTATTCGCCGTCCGCCAGGCCTTGCGGCGGGCGGGCGGCAATGCGGATCGACTGCGGCTCGTGCGGCGCCAGGGTTACCCGCCGCGGGGCGAAGATGATCATGTCGCGCGCCGCGTTCTCGGCACCGCTCGGCTGCTCGACCTCCTCGAGCGTGCCGTCCGCCTTCATTCGCCGGAATTCCGCGGAAATACGATAGGTCGCCGGCTCGTCGCCGATATTGTTGAGGATCACCTCGGAGCTTCGGCCGCCGTTAATGACGAGACGCGTCGGCGCGACCAGAAGATCGCCGACGCCGGCATTGGCGATCTGGGTCGGGATGACGAGCGGCGCGGTGAACAATGCCGCCGCGGCAACGGCCCGGAAAAACTGCTTCATCTTGGCGATCCCCACTTATCTCCATTTTGGAGTGATCGCCGAGTACCTCCGGAATGGTTGATTTTCGGTTCACCATGGCCGTTGAACGGCATGAAAAAAGGGGCCGCCGTTACCGGCGACCCCCTCGATCGGCGCCGAAGCGCCGGTCAGTCGATCAACTCAATATTCGGCAGTGACGTCGAACTGCGCCGTGTAGACGCCATCGACGGTGCTCGAATCGATCGTCAGCGTGCCGCCGATACCGAAGTCGACACCGCTGTTGCCCGATGCGCCGAGCGCAACCGAAGCCGGTGCATCGACAGCCATGTCGAGCGATCCGCCGTTCGAGCCGTTGAGCGTCACGGTCGCCGGAACGGTCAGCGTGACCGTCTGGTTGTTGGTGCCGATCACGGTGAAGTTGGCAGCCGTCGTCGGATCCGAGCACACCAGGTTCGTGCCGCCGCCGCAGGTCGCGACAGCGCCGCTCTGGTCGACGTGAACGTCCTCGCCCGTGAAGCTGGTGCCGGCAATAACGATCGTGCCGAAATCGAGGTCGGTATTCTTGGTCAACGTCAACGGACGAAAGATTTTCGCCTGCGCGTTGGCCTGCTTGGTCACAGGCGCCGCGGCCATCGCCGGAGTGCTTGCGAGAGCCAGCGCGGAAACCGCTCCGGCGAAGATCAGAACCTTTTTCATTTCCCAATTCCCCACTGGTTCAAAACAACAGCGGCTGCCCGACCGCTGGTCCGGTCACCCGTGAGCATCCCATTAACCGCAGCCGCTTACCCCTTCCCTCAAGGGCATGGTTATCGGTCGATTAAGGATTCCTCCGCTGCGGAGGCGATTGGTTCAGAGGTAGTCGACGGTGATCGGGACGTCGCCGCGATATTCGCCTTCCGCGTCGCCGCGGATCTGAAGCCGACCTCCGAATCGGAACGTCAGGTTGCCGGCCGAATCGAGTTTCGGCGCCCCCGGAAGGTCAGTTTCGACCTGGTCGACGGCGATGGTCGCGCCGCCGACCGTGTAGAGATCGATTCGAGGCGGCAGCTCGATTCGAAGCGCCCTGCCGGGCTCGCCATGAACGGACACCTCTCCGACCATCGCTCTTGCGCTCACCGTGGCGATGCTGCCGGCTGCGTTGCGCTCCCCATTCGGTAGGAGCGTCGCCGCCCCCTGACCGCCGCCCAGCAGCACCAGCCGATCGAAGTCGAGGCTTGCCTGCACCTGAAGCCGGATGGGGCTGGCTCGCTCCTGCTGCTGCTCGGTCGTCGGCGTCGAGCACAGGCGGCATTGCGCCGGCGCGCGGCCGGGCGCGCCAGCCACGAACGTGGCGGCGAGAATACTGATCGCAAAGGCGCGGCGATACGCCATGCGACGCGCCCTATTGGGGATAGTCTAAAACAGGGTTAATGCCTGCGTAACCTGCGCTTCGCGATGGGAACGTTATGGCGAACAAGATCGAGCGAAGCGACGAGGAATGGCGGGCACGGCTTACGCCCGAACAGTATCGGATCCTGCGGGAGGCGGGCACCGAGGCGCCGTTCAGCGGCGAGCTTCTGCATGTGAACGATGATGGGGAGTTTCGCTGCGCGGGCTGCGGTGAGCCGTTGTTCGACTCCGGGTCCAAGTTCGACAGCCACTGCGGCTGGCCGAGCTTCACGGCGCCGATGAACGAAGCCGCGGTCGAAGAACGGCTCGACGCGTCGCACGGCATGGTGCGCACCGAAATCCGCTGCGCCCGCTGCGAAGGCCATCTCGGCCACGTTTTCCCCGATGGACCGGGACCGACGGGGCTGCGCTATTGCATCAACTCGGCCGCACTCGAATTCGACAAGGAGGCGGGCGGAAGCGAATGAGGCGCTTGCCGGACCCGCAGCCGCTTTCTATCCGCTGATCGCAGATGGCGAGCACACAGTCCGGCAAGTCGGGGCGTCCTTTCCTGACTGCGTTCAAGATCCTGCTCTATTCGGCGCTGCTGGGCCTTGTCGCCCTCGTCGTCGCCGTCGGCGTCGCGGTCGCGTCGCTGCCGGGGTACGGCCAGCTGTCGAAGCGGTCCGACCTCGGGCAGATGATCAGGGTCCATGCGGCCAATGGCGCGGTGCTGGTATCCCTCGGCCCGAGCTTCGGCGAATGGCTCAATTACGACCAGATTCCGCCGGCGATGCGCTCGGCGATGATCGCGATCGAGGACAAGAGGTTCCGCTCGCATCCCGGCGTCGACCCGATCGGGATCGCGAGGTCGATCGGGGTTCGGCTCACGAGCGGCCATTGGCGCCAGGGCGGGTCGACCATCACCCAGCAGCTGGCGCGCAACATCTTCCTGACCAACAGCCGCACGTTCGGGCGCAAGATCAAGGAGGCGGTTCTGGCGCTCGCGCTCGAGCGCAAGTTCACCAAGGACCAGATCCTCGAGCTTTATCTGAATCGCGTCTATTTCGGAGGCGGGGCCTATGGGATCGATGCCGCCTCGCGCCGCTTCTTCGGTCACAGCGCCGACAATCTCAGCCTGGGTGAAGCGACGATCATCGCCGGCCTGGTCAAGGCGCCGTCGAACTATGCGCCTACCGCCGACGTCGAAGCGGCGCGCAACCGTTCCGAAGTCGTGCTCAAGAGCATGGTCGACAATGGATTCATCACCGCGGACCAGGCGGCGAGCGTCGATCCGGCGAGGATCCGGATCCAGCCGACCGCCAAGGAAGACAGCGTCCGCTACTTTACCGACTGGGCACTCCCCCAGCTGGACACCTTGATCGACGAGACCTCCGAGCCGATCGATGTGTGGACGACGCTCGACCCGACCATGCAACAGGCAGCGCAGCGGGCCATCGTCGGCAACACGCCGGGGAGCGCCCAGGGCGCGCTCGTGGCGTTGGACCGCGACGGGGCGGTCCGCGCGATGGTCGGCGGCAAGAGCTATCCGAATTCGATCTACAACCGCGCTACCCAGGCCCAGAGGCAGCCCGGTTCCGCGTTCAAGCTCTTCGTCTATCTCGCCGCCCTCGAATCGGGGATGAAGCCGGGCGACATGATGGTTGACCAGCCGGTGAACATCGACGGCTGGCAGCCCCGCAACGACACTCGCACCTATTCCGGTCCGGTTTCCTTGCGCGAGGCTTTCTCCCGATCGATCAACACGATCAGCGCGCAGATCGGCGAACAGCTTGGATTCTCGACGATCGCAGACATGGCGCATCGCTTTGGAATCACGGGCTCCATCTCGACCTATCCCTCGATGGTGCTTGGGACCAGCGAGGTTCGCCTTATCGAGATGGCTCAAGCCTTCGCGTCCGTCGCGAACCGCGGGGTGGCGGTCACGCCTTACGCGATCTCCAAGGTCGTGACCGTCGGCGGTCGCGAGCTCTATCGGCATGAGGGATCCGAACAGCGCGTGCTGGTGGCGCCGTGGGTCGCAGCGGAAATGACCGATCTGCTGCAGTCGGCGGTACTGACGGGTACCGGCCGCGCGGCTCAGATCGGCCGGCCGGTCGCGGGCAAGACCGGGACCACGAGCTCCAACAAGGACGGGTGGTTCATCGGCTTTTCGAGCGGGCTGACCACGGGCGTGTGGATGGGCCGCGACGACGCGCGCCCCGTGCAGGGCTTGTATGGGGGCACGGCGCCGGCGCGCGCCTTCCAGCAATTCATGTCCGTCGCGGTCGCCAACCGGCCGGTGGAGCAGTTCGAGACGCAGGTGCCGGTGCCCGACTGGGACCTCGACGCCGGCGAGGAATATCTGGGCGATGAATATATCAACCCGAACATGACGCCGATGGTCGACGAAAACGGCAATCCCCTCCCGCTTCCGGAGGGATATGATCCCGGGATGGGATATCAGCAGCCCTTGCCCCCGCAGCCGCAGCAAGCGCCGTCGGGAGACCGCCAGCTCGACCAGCAATGGCTCGACAATGTGCTGGGCGGGCGTGACCGGCAGCCGGCGCGGCCGTCGCAACAGGTTCCACCCGGGACGGTTCCGACCACTCCGCAAAGGCAGCCGCCGCAGCCGCCGCCCCCGACGTCACCGCGAGATCCCAATTCTCCGCAGCCGGGGGCCGGCTCGCCGCAATAGCGCTTGTGCGCCGGCCGTGTCGGTGCCGAGCAGCTCCCGCTCAAAGGCCTTGAAATCGGCACCGTGGTCGAGGTGCTTGAGGTGCGCCACCTCATGGGCGACGACGTATCGGCGCGCCTCCGTCGGCGCGAGGATCAACCGCCAGCTGTAGCGGATCCGGCCGTTGCTGCTGCAGCTCCCCCAGCGCGTCCGCGCGTCCCCGACAGACACTCCCGCCGCCTGAAGTCCGCCTTTGGCCGCAAATTCGGCAGTCTCCCGCGAGAGCGTCTCGAGCGCCACGCGCCGGAGGAATTGCTCTACGCGCTTGGCAAATGCGGACTCGGGCCCGCCGCAAACGATCTCCCCTTCGGCGAGCCTTGGCGCACGCGGAGCAGCGCGATCCCATCGCAGCGCCACCTCGCGGCCCTGGAGCGGGATGGTCGCACCCGGCACCAATGGCTCGGCGGGAAGGCTCCTGCGGAGTTGTTCTTCGATCCACGGCCTTTGTGCCGCGGCCCAGGCGAGCGCCGCGGACGCCCGCACTCCCCGCGGATGGGTGACCTTCAGTATCCGCTCGCGCTCGTCGAGGCGCAGCCGCATCCGCCGCGCGGTTCGAACGGCGCGCAGCAGGACCGGAAGCGGAAGGTCGGGGTGATTCTCGAGCCGCCTAGAGGCCACGCTCGACCACGTGGAACTCGAGCTCGCCGGCATCATCCTCGCTGACAGTCCACCCGCGGGTGGACTGTCCGGCCTCGTGAACGGTCTCCCGGCTGCCCGAGATCAGATAATGCCAGTCGGGAAGCGGCTCGCCCGCGGCGCGCAGGCGATAGGCGCAGGTCTCCGGCAGCCAGTCGAGCTTCGCGGCCTTGCCGCGGTCGAGGACGACGCAATCGCTGACCAGCTTGCGCCTGCCCGGATAGTCGGTGCAGCGGCCGTTGCGACGGTCCAGCAACCGGCAGGCGACGTTCGTTGGATACAGCTCGCCGGTCTCCTCGTCTTCGAGCTTGTGAAGGCAGCAGCGCCCGCACCCATCGCACAAAGCCTCCCATTCGCCGCGGTCCAGCTTCGACAAAGGCTTTTCCCAGAAGGGTTTGGACATGTTCATGACAAAGCCAGCCATGCTCTGCTAACCGGCGCCGATCAAGTTAGCTGTCCGGGGGACGTTGAATGCATGCGCTGAAGCGCCTTTTGATTGCCGTTGCGACTGTGGCGGTCGCAGTTCCGTCGACAGCGCAGGTTGGCGGCTATGACGGCGAGATGTTCGTCAAGGCGATCCGCGACGGCCGGGGCAATGAAGCTCTTCAGCTGCTTCAGGACAAGCCGTCCCTGGTCAACGCTCGGGATCTCAACGGGAAGACCGCGCTGATCGCCGCAATCGAGAACCGCGATCGCGACTGGGCAGGCCACCTGCTGCAGAAGGGTGCCGACGCGAATCTCGCCGACAAGAACGGCGACACGCCGCTGATCATCGCCGCACGCATGGGCTCCCAGGACGTGGCGGAGTGGCTCGTCGGCCTAGGCGCGAAGGTGAATGCAACGAACCGCGCCGGAGAAACGCCGCTGATCGCGGCCGTTCAGGCGCGCCAGGTTGCCATTGTCCGGATGCTCATGAATCACGGGGCGGATCCCGACCGCACCGATTCCGTCGCCGGCTATTCCGCCCGCGATTATGCCAAGCGCGACAACCGCACGCCGGAACTTCTGCGCACCATCGAAGCAAAAAAGCCGAAGCCGTAAGGCTAGTTGCCCGCTCCAAGGGTCGGGTCGAGCTGCTCCGCCAGCCTCCGCGCGGCGCGCCGTGCAAAGCGGAGCAGCTCCGCTTTCCGCCTAGCCGGCGCCATCGGCCGATGGGCTGCCTCGCGGACCAGGGCGGCGTCGTAGCGGTCAGCCACGATCAGCCCGGCCTCGCTGGGCAGGAACCGCTCGCCGTCGCAGATTGACGCCAGCTCGGGCGGAACGGCCCAGAAAAAGCGGTCGCAATAGTCGAGATATTCGAACCACTTGGAATCGCCGAGGAGGTCGGACTTCGCCACCTTGATCTCGACGATGGTCAGCACGCCTCTGCCGTCCACGGCCATGATATCGGCCCGGCGGCCGTTCGGCAGCGGAACTTCACAAAAGCCGAACAGGTCCTGGCGGCAAAATAGCCGCGTCACGCCCCTCGCGACGTCCGCGGCCATGGGAGCGGCATTCGTGAAGCAGGGCTGCAGAAGCGATTCGGGGGCGGTGCTCACCCCCGAACGCTAGAACGATAGGAGAACGCGGGCAATGCGGGGCATTGCCTGGTACGAGGATCGGAAATCAGGAAGCGCGCGAATCAGCGGTAGAAGACGTGGTTGCCGATCGAGGCGACGCGCTTGAGCCGCCAGCCAGGATGCACTCGGCGAGCGTGGAAGAACAGCGCGTTCGAGGCAGCCGAGTCCTTCAGATCCTGGTCGACGATCTTGGCGATCGCGACCGCAGTCTGCCACTGTCGACCCTGCTTGTTGATCGACGGCCATGACTTGCCGCGTATGAAGGAGAACTGGCCGCGCTGGAACAGGACGCCGCAATAGGTCTTCGCGAAGCGGCCGCTCTGCGTACGGTTAGCGATAACCTCGCCGACGGCGAGTTGCCCGGCAAGCGGCTCGCTCTTCGATTCGAAATAGATGCCCGCGGCGAGGCACTCGAGCTCGCGGCTGCCGACCTCAGTCCCGCGAAGCTGCGCCACCAGAGTTCCGAGGTCAGCGCTGCGATCGACGGCTTCGGCAAGCGATGAGCTCTCCTCGTCAGTGGCTTCGGGCTCGGCCGGCGCGGTGACCTGATCCGACTGGCGGAGCAGCTCCTGCGCGACGGCAGCCGGGCTGACACTGCTTTCGACGACGGTCAGCGGTTCGGCGGCAGGGCCAACTTGCGCCGGTGCAACCGAGCTTGCGCTGATCGCGGCACAGACCAGCAGCGCCGCGCGGATCGAAACAACCATGATTTCCGTAATCTTTGCGGTTAACCGCCCGGATGGACGGGGCCGTACTCGCGAAAACTTCCGCTTTGCCCCTGGGTGGTTCCCCGTCTCGCGTGGTGCTCCCGGCGCCCCATAGGCCGGAAATGCACCCCCCGCTCGTCACTTTCGATCGTCCGGTTCTGCCGGCGCGGGCTGCTGGTCAACCCGACAAGGTCGTTTCAGCGATGAATCGTTCCGGATGCGCGACGTCCAGTTCTATTAACCATAAATCGTGATCGAAGCGGACGCGATTTCCGAGGAAATCCGCGAGCTTTTCGCCGGATTCGTCCGGGCCGGGTCCGGCCCGGGTCCAGCGATATTCACCGCTTTCGAAGTCGAAGGTGCGTTCAAGGACCGCGCAATGGCGACCGCGGCTGCCTACCACCAGCAACAACGAGCCGCGCTCCGGATCGCCTTTGCGCAGAACGGTCGCGAAATCCCCGTCCGCCTGGGCACGGCGGATCAGGCCGGTCGCTTCGACCGACGCGCTAATCCCCGCGCCGGTCATTTCCGCTCACGCCGCGTCGCGCTCATCCGCGCCCATCAGCACCGCCGCGAGGGCGTCCCGGCTTCGGGCTCCGCGCATCTTCTCGAGCGTCGGAGCATGACGGACGACGCGGCTGATCGCCGCAAGCGCCTTGAGGTGCTCTGCGCCCGCATCGGGCGGTGACAATAGCAGGAAGACAAGGTCGACCGGGGCACCGTCGATCGCCTTGTAGCCGACGGGCTCCGAGAGCCTGACGAACAGGCAGTAGATTTGCGACAGCCCCTCGACCTTGCCGTGCGGAATGGCGACGCCCTGCCCGAATCCGGTCGAACCGAGCTTTTCGCGCTCGCTGATCGTCTCGAGGATGCTTGCCGCCGCAATCCCGAGCCGCTGCCCCGCCAGCGTCGCGAGCTGGTTGAGAAGCGAGCGCTTGTTTCCCGCAGGGAGCGCGGGCTTGATCGCGTCGAAATCGAGGAACTCGGTCAGGCGCATTTCGCAACTTCCGCAATTGGCGAGCGGCCACGGAGACCGATCGCCCGTTCAAATGAGCGCAGGGCCTAGCTTTCGTTCGGTTCGACCCACCCGATGTTCCCGTCCTCGCGCCGGTAGACCATATTGAATTCGCCGGTACTGGCATTGCGGAACATCAACGCAGTCGTATTGCGAAGGTCCATCATCATCACCGCGTCGGCGACGTTTGCCTGCGGAATGTCGACCTTCGTTTCGGCGACGATGGTCGGGTTGTCCGGCGCCTCTTCCTGTTGAGCCGATCCAGCGAAGACGCGATAGGCCGCATTCGCCTCGATCCGGGGGGGGGCATCGTGACCGGACTTATGTTCCTTGAGGCGCTTGGTGTAGCGCCGCAGCTGCTTCTCGATCTTGTCCGCGGCGCCGTCGAAGGCGATCTGTGCAGTCGGTGCCCGGTGGGCAGCCTTCAGCACTACGCCCTGGGCCACGGGAGCCACGATGTCGCAGGTGAAATCGTTCTGCGGCCCCTTCCCAAACGTGACGTTGGCACCGACGGATTTCGAATAATATTTTTCGGTGATCTCCTCGATCCGCTCGATCGCTCGTTCCTTGATAGAATCGCCGGTTTCGACCTGATGGTCCGCGACATGCACGTCCACTGGCGGGGGCTCCTTTTCGTAAGTTGGCGGCGGGCTTAAGACCCCGTTTCGGGCCGCGTCAACTCGGAGCGGTGAAGCGTTCCCACAACGGGTTGACCAGCGTGCCTATAAACGCGCGATGGCGCTCAAGCTCCTCAATCGCCGCACGATGCGGCCGCGGAATCCTGGGTTCGCGGATGGTGACGGCGCCCGCGACCGGAGCAACGTCCATGTCCTCGGTGTCATCGGCGAGGCCAAGGCCGATCTGCCGGCCGCCGGTCAGCTCGATATAGACCTGGGCCAGCAGCTGCGCGTCGAGGAGCGCGCCGTGTTTTATGCGCTGGCTCCGATCGACCCCGAAACGGGTGCACAATGCGTCGAGGCTGTGCTTGGCCCCGGGATGCCTGGTCCGCGCAAGCGCGAGAGTATCGATCATGCGGCTCAGGCAGATCGCCGGCCGTCCGCAATGGCCGAGCTCGTGGTTGAGGAAGCCGAAATCGAAGCTCGCGTTGTGCGCGACGAGCGGCGCATCGTCGATGAATTCGAGCAGCTCCTCGGCCTTCTCCGAGAAGCGCGGCTTGTCCGACAGGAAGATGTCGGTGAGCCCGTGCACGGCTTCGGCGCTGGGCGGCATCGGCCGCTCCGGATTGAAATAGGCGTGGAAGTGCCGCCCCGTCTCGGCGCGATTGAACATTTCGACGCAGCCGATCTCGACGATACGATCGCCCCCAGCCGGGTCGAGCCCCGTGGTCTCGGTATCGAAGACGATCTCGCGCACAGCCGGACTTAACCACTCGCGACCAGCCCGAGACAAGACAGAATGTCGCGGACCTGGGCTTCAGTTGTGGATAGGCCGCCGCCGGTGTCGATCACGAAGTCCGCGCGACGGCGCTTTTCCTCATCGGGTATCTGGCGCGCAAGCAGAGCCTCGAACTTCTCGCGCGTCATGCCGGGCCTCGCCAGCACTCGCGCCCGCTGTATGTCGGGCGGCGCGGAAACGACCACGACTTTGTCGAACACCTCCTCGCCGCCGGTCTCGAACAACAACGGGATTTCGAACAGCAACGCGGGCGCGTCGCCGTTCTCGACGATGAAGCGGGTCCGTTCGTGATGCACCGCGGGATGCACGATCGCCTCCAGGGCAGCCAGCTCCTCCGGATGGCCAACCACCCGGCTCGACAAGGCGTCGCGGTCGACGCCATCGGGCCCGGTGGTGCCCGGAAACCTCTTCTCGATTCGCTCGACCAGCGCACCGCCCGGCCCCTGGAGCCGGCGGACGACGGCGTCGGCGTCGAACACCGGCACGCCCGCACGCCGGAAGAAGTCGGCGACCGTCGACTTGCCCATCCCGATCGAGCCGGTGAGCGCGAGCCGGATCACGACGGCAAGACCTGACGTTCGCGAAGCGCCGTCAGCAGCGGGAGGAGCGGCATTCCGAGAATGGTGAAGTGGCTCCCGTCGATCCGGTCGAACAGTTGCACGCCGCGGCCTTCCATCCTGAACACTCCGACGCAATAGCCGACGTCCGGCCATTCCGCGCCCAGATACTCTTCGATGAATTCTTGCGAGAGGGACCGCACCTTCAGGGTCGCCCGGTCGCACAAGCTCCAGTCGACGCCGCCGGCGCGCGCCAGGGCTACGGCGCTCGTCAGCGTCATCACCTGCCCCGAAAACGCACGCAGGTGGTCGGCCGCTTCCTGACGATCGCGCGGCTTGTCGAACAGCCGGTCGCCGACGCTGACGACCGAATCGCTGCCGATGACCCAATCGTTCGGACGTTCTTCGCTGACGGCCAAGGCCTTCGCTTCGGCGAGGGCGCTCGCCAAAGCGCCGGCTTGCGCGTGCCGAGCCTTCTCGCGCGCTTCATCGACATTCGCGGGAACGACCTGGAACGCCACGCCCGCATCCTCGAGCATCTGCCGCCGGATCGGGCTGGAGGAAGCGAGGATCAGAGCCAATCAGAACAACCTTGTGGAAAAGCCGGTTGGCGCTCGTAGCGCGGGAGCGGGGGCGATCTCAACGCGCCGGTTGTCCTAGCCATTGCGCCGCTATTGCCCGGATCCATTCACAAGCGCGCTTATTCATCCCCAGCCTGTGAATCGCGGGAGAGTCGCGGCGCGACTCGCCGGATTCCCTGGGGTTCCTTTTGCTGCCGCTGTTGGAGAATCCGGAAGGCGCGCCTATTTCCCGCGTCCAGCCAGACAACTACAGCACCAATATTCTTTTAAGAATCTTATAGGGAGAGAAGAGGGTGGCCGGTTCGCCGCATGGACCTGTCGGCGCGGCTTCGGCCGACAAGCCGCTGCTCGCGGTCCTGCGGGGCGAACGGCGCGATCCGCCGCCGACGTGGCTGATGCGCCAAGCCGGCCGTTATCTCCCCGAATATCGCCAGCTGCGCGCGCAGAAGGGCAGCTTTCTCGACCTGGTTTACGACAGCGACGCTGCGGCGGAGGTGACGCTTCAGCCGCTCGCGCGATTCGACTTCGACGCGGCGATCCTGTTTTCGGATATCCTCATCGTCCCGTTCGCCATTGGACAGCACCTGACCTTCGTCGCCGGAGAGGGACCGCGGCTGACGCCTGAGCTGCTCCGCGCCGACCTCGACGCACTGACGCCGATGCTGACCCGCCTCGAACCGGTCTACGAAACGGTTCGGAAGGTGAAGGCAAAGCTTCCGGCCTCCAAGACTCTCATCGGTTTTTCGGGCGCACCGTGGACCGTCGCCACCTACATGATCGCCGGCCAGGGCAGCCGCGACCAGTCGGAGAGCCGCCGCCTGGCCTATGCCGACCCGGAACGCTTCTCAGACATCCTCCAGCGGATCGAAAAGGTGACGTTCGACTATCTTTCCGGCCAGATCGAAGCGGGAGCCGACGCGGTCCAGCTGTTCGACAGCTGGGCCGGGAGCCTGGCGCCGGCCGAGTTCGAGCGCTGGGTCGTCGCGCCGACCGCGCGGCTGGTTGAACGCATCCGCGACGAGCATCCGGACGTTCCGATCATCGGCTTCCCCAAGGGAGCCGGCGGCAAGATCGCCGCTTATGTCCGAGAGACGGGCGTCGATTGCGTCGGTCTCGACGAGACGGTGGATCCCGCGTGGGCGGCGAGAGAGCTGCCTGATTCGTTCCCGGTTCAGGGCAACCTCGACCCGCTCGCGCTGGTCGCCGGCGGCGAGACGCTGGACTCCGCTGTGCGCAATATCCTTGACGCGTTCGCGGACCGCCCGCACATCTTCAATCTCGGCCACGGAATTCTCCCGGACACGCCGATCGAGAACGTCCAGCGCCTCGTCGCGCTCGTAAAAGGGAACGGATGAGCGATCTGACGGGCTTCCTGGGCGCGGCCTATCCGTGGGTGAAGGCCGGGCACGTCACCTTCGTGATCTTCTGGATCGCCGGCCTGCTGTTGGTGCCGCGCTTCTACGTCTATCACCACGAGACGAGTCCCGGCTCGGCGGAGGACCGAGCGTGGATCGAGCGCGAACGGCGCGCCCGAAGCATCATTCTGACGCCGGCAATGGTCGCGGTGTGGGTCCTCGGGCTTCTGCTGGCTTTCCATGTCGATGCATTCCGCGAGGGCTGGTTCCACGCCAAGCTGGCGCTCGTCATCGCGCTGACCGGCTATCAGGGCTGGCTCGGGATGTACGGGAAGGGCCTTGCTGCGGGGAAGCGGCCGGCAAGCAAGCGCTCGCTTCGAATCATGAACGAGATTCCCGGCATCGCCGCCGCGATCATCGTCGTGCTGGTGATCGTCCGCCCGTTCTGAATTGCACCGCGCGTCCGCACCCGATTGACTCGGCAACAGGCGCTCCCTAACTCGCTGCGACGGCTGTACCGGCCTGTTCTCTTCCAAATTGCCGTATCAGCCTTCCGTCCATGCACGCGGCGTTCTGCCGCCGAGGCTTTGAACCCTGATCCGTCCCTACGCCTGAAAAGCGAATTCCAATGCATCTCAAAGACCTGAAACAGAAATCACCGGCCGAGCTGGTCTCGCTTGCCGAGGAGTTCGGAGTCGAAGGCGCATCAACCATGCGCAAGCAGGACCTCATGTTCTCGATCCTCAAGGTCGAGGCCGAGGACGGCGCGCAGATCATCGGCAGCGGCACGATCGAGGTGCTGAACGACGGGTTCGGCTTCCTTCGCTCTCCCGAAGCCAATTACCTGGCCGGCCCCGACGACATCTACGTAGCACCTTCGGTCGTCCGGCGATTCGGGCTGCGTACCGGCGACACCGTCGAAGGCGAGATCCGCGGCCCCAAGGACGGCGAACGTTATTTCGCACTGACGCGCGTGACGTCGATCAATTTCGATGATCCGGAGACCGTCCGTCACCGGGTCAATTTCGACAATCTGACCCCGCTCTATCCCGACGAGAAGCTCAAGCTCGACACGCTCGATCCGACCATAAAGGACAAGTCGGCACGGGTTATCGACATCGTCGCCCCGCTCGGCAAAGGCCAGCGCGCGCTGATCGTCGCGCCGCCCCGCACCGGCAAGACCGTGCTTCTCCAGAACATCGCCCGAGCGATCACCGACAACAATCCCGAGGTGATCCTGATCGTACTTCTGATCGACGAGCGGCCCGAAGAGGTCACCGACATGCAGCGCTCGGTCAACGGCGAGGTCATCTCCTCGACCTTCGACGAGCCCGCGTCGCGACACGTGCAGGTCGCGGAGATGGTGATCGAGAAGGCCAAGCGCCTGGTCGAGCACAAGAAGGATGTCGTGATCCTGCTCGACTCGATCACCCGCCTAGGCCGCGCCTACAACACCGTCGTTCCAAGCTCCGGCAAGGTCCTGACCGGCGGTGTCGACGCCAATGCGCTGCAGCGCCCCAAGCGTTTCTTCGGCGCTGCGCGCAACATCGAGGAAGGCGGCTCCCTGTCGATCATCGCAACGGCGCTGATCGATACCGGATCGAAGATGGACGAGGTGATCTTCGAGGAGTTCAAGGGCACGGGCAACAGCGAGATCGTGCTCGACCGCAAGGTCGCCGACAAGCGCATCTTCCCGTCGCTCGACGTGGGCAAGTCCGGAACCCGCAAGGAGGAGCTGCTTGTTGACCAGGCGATCCTCACGAAGATGTGGGTGCTCCGCCGGATCCTGATGCAGATGGGTACCGTCGATGCGATGCAGTTCCTTCTCGACAAGATGAAGGACGCCAAGTCGAACGAGGATTTCTTCGCCAGCATGAACCAGTAGCGGCGATCGACCGCACCCGCGCATGCTGACCGGCTTCAGCTTCTCGAGCATCTTCACGACCGCCGGAGCGGCAAAGCTCGGTCAAATCATCCTGGGCGATCTGACGATGGCGGGCGACAACGTCCTCATCATGGGATCCATCGCGTCTGGCTTGCCCGAGAAGGAGCGCCGCAAGGTGCTGATGCTCGGCGTCAGCATGGCGCTGGTGTTCCTCATCACCTTTGCGGTGATCGCGACCCAGCTCCTCAAGATAACCGGACTGGTCTTCGCCGGCGGGCTGCTGCTGCTGTGGGTCGCCTGGAACATGGTTCGCGAATTGAACCCGTCGGCGCCGGTCGTCCTCGACGATCCCGAGACCCCGGAGATCGAAGGGCCGATCCGCAACAAAACCTTCCTGCAGGCGGCGATACAGATCACCATCGCCGACCTCAGCATGAGCCTCGACAATGTGCTGCTGGTGGCGTCCATCGCGCGCGAGAACCCGGCCTTGCTGGTGGTGGGCCTGACCTTCTCGGTGCTGTTCATGGGCTTCGCCGCCAATTACGTCGCGCGGCTGATCCAGCGCTACCACTGGATCAACTATGTCGGCCTTGCAGTCATCCTCTACGTCGCCGCGACGATGATCTACGAGGGCTGGGTCGGCGGCGAGCACGTGCTGGGGTTGAGGAACGTCCTCGGCCTCGGCTAGCGGACGCTTCGACGCCACACGACCGGTCGCTGGCGCAAGGAGTAGCTTTTGTTGGACTTCATCATGTCCGGGCTCGGTGCCGCCAGCGCGCAGTCGAGCGGAGTCGCCGGAATCTGGGCTGCGATCGCTCAGGATTTCTCCAACATCACCGAACCGGCGGCGTTCAGCGCCTTCCTCCAGGTGCTGATGATCGACCTGGTGCTCGCCGGCGACAATGCAATCGTCGTCGGGGCGCTCGCGGCGGGCCTTAGCGCCGACCAGCGTCGCAAGGTCATCCTCATCGGCGTCCTCGCTGCGCTCGTCCTGCGCATCATCTTCGCTTTGATCGTCACGCAACTCCTGCAGGTCATCGGGCTGATCCTCGTCGGCGGCTTGCTGCTGCTATGGGTGGCGTGGCGGATGTGGCGCGATCTTCGCCACGAAGGTGAGTCCCCGGGCTCAGACGAAATCGTCGGTGACGAACGGTCCGGACTGCGTCCGGCGAAAAGCTTTGCCGGGGCGGTGTGGGCCGTGGCCGTCGCGGACGTGTCGATGAGCCTCGACAACGTGCTGGCCGTGGCCGGCGCTGCTCGCGATCACCCGGGAATCCTGATTGTCGGGCTCGTGTTCGCGGTCGCTCTGATGGGAATCGCCGCCAACGTGATCGCGCGCTACATCGAACGCTATCGCTGGATCGCCTATGTCGGGCTCGCCGTCATCGTCTACGTCGCCTGCAAGATGATCTATGACGGATGGGTCCACCCCGACGTGGGCCTCGGAACGCTTTTCGCCTGAGGTTTTCGGCTCGCCGTCGGCCGCGATAAAGACATCGTCATGCCCGCTAACACGATTTTCGCGCTTTCGAGCGGAACGCCGCCGGCGGCAATTTCGGTAATCCGGATTAGCGGGCCTGCAGCGCACGCTGCGGGATCGGCGCTGGCGGGCGAACTTCCGCCGGCGCGACGTGCGACCGTCCGCAAGCTCCGGGACGGCGATGGCATGCTTCTCGACGAGGCGCTCGTCCTGCGGTTCGACGCTCCGCTGAGCTCGACGGGTGAAGACGTTATCGAGCTTCACTGCCATGGCGGCCGCGCGGTCGTCTCTGCGATCCTCGCGGTGCTGTCGCAGATCGAGGGGCTTCGCGAAGCGCGGCCGGGCGAATTCACGCGGCGGGCCTTCGAGAACGGCCGAATCGACCTCACCGAGGCCGAGGGCCTCGCCGATCTCATTGAGGCGGAAACGGAAGCCCAGCGGCGTTCGGCGCAGATGATGGCCGAAGGCGGCCTCTCGGCGCGGGTCGGCGAGTGGCAGGCGCGCCTGCTCGACCTTTGCGCCCGCGCCGAAGCGGCGATCGATTATGTGGACGAGGACTCGGTAGACGCTGCACCCGACCTCTCTCGCGATTGCGCGGCATTAGCGGAAGAATTGTCCGAATGGGCCGATCGGCCGCGCGCGGAATTGCTCAGGGACGGGGTTCGCGTCGTCATCGCCGGCCCACCAAACGCCGGAAAGTCCAGCCTTCTCAATGCGTTATGTGGGTTTGAGCGGGCTATCGTGACCGATATCCCGGGAACCACGCGCGATCATGTCGAAGTCCCTCTCGCGCTGGACGGTCTGCCGATCCGACTGACCGACACCGCGGGACTTCGCGATGCGGAGGACCCGGTCGAGCAGATCGGCGTGGAGCGGTCACGCCAATTGCTTGAGCGCGCCGACCTGCTCGTCTGGCTCGGAGAGCCGGCAGATGCGCCCTCGCACGCGCGGGTAATCTACGTCCACGCCAAGGCTGACTTGGCGGAGCGCCGAGCGGCGCCCGCGGGCTCGCTGCCCGTGTCGTCGGTGTCCGGAGAAGGGCTTTCGGCCCTCGGCGATGCCATTGCGACGGCTGCACGCGCTCTTCTCCCCGCCGAAGGAACGATGGCGCTCAATCGCCGCCAGGCCGGTTGCATCGCCGAGGCTCGAGATGCGCTCCAGGCCGCGTCGGAAACGGATGATCTGGTGCTTGCCGCGGAATTTCTGCGGTCTGCGCGCCTGGCATTCGACCGGGTGACTGGCCGTGCCGGCGTCGACGATCTCCTCGACGTGCTTTTCGGCCGCTTCTGCCTCGGAAAATGAGCTGGCAGCGGGCGGATGTTTCACGTGGAACATCTAGCCGGGTTCCCCCTCTTGGTAGCGGTGAGGTTGCCGATCGGCTAGGGCGCACGGCGTGTACGATGTTCTTGTGATCGGCGCCGGCCATGCCGGCTGCGAGGCGGCTGCCGCGGCTGCTCGGCGCGGCGCGCGCGTCGGCTTGGTCACCTTCCGAACCGAGGACATCGGCCAGATGTCGTGCAACCCTTCGATCGGCGGCGTGGGCAAGGGCCATCTCGTCCGCGAGCTCGACGTTTTCGACGGCCTCATGGCACGCGCTGCGGATCGGGCCGCGATCCACCGGCGCATGCTCAACCGCAGCAAGGGACCCGCGGTCCAGGGGCCGCGCATTCAGGCTGACCGCAGCCTCTACAGAAGCGCTGTCGCGGGGCTTCTCGCCGACACGTCGGTCGAGTTGATCGTCGGCGAGGCGCTGCGGCTGGATATCGCGGCGAACCGGGTCGCCGCGCTGGAAACCGATCGGGGAAGGATCGAGTGCCGCACGCTTGTCATCGCCACCGGGACGTTTCTCGACGCGCGCATGTATCTTGGCGAGCGGGTCATCGAGGGCGGGCGCAGAGGCCAACGGGCCGCCGTCGCGCTGGGCGGTCAGGTTCGGGAGATCGGACTGGGCCAGGGAAGGCTCAAGACTGGGACGCCGCCGCGGCTGGACGGCCGCACCATCGACTGGGCACGGTTGCAGCCGCAGCCGAGCGACGAGAACCGCTGGACGATGTCTGCGCTCGACGATCGCCGCGACATTCCTAAAGTCGCTTGCGCAATCACGCGCACGAACGATGAGACCCACGAGGTCATCGCGGCGAACTTCGACCGCTCGCCCCTGTTCGCGGGAGCGATCGAGGGACGGGGCCCCCGTTACTGCCCTTCGATCGAAGACAAGGTGAAGCGCTTCGGCGAGCGCGACGGACACCAGATTTTCCTTGAGCCCGAGGGCCTGCGCGATCCGGTCGTCTACCCGAACGGCATTTCGACATCGCTCCCCGAGGACGTCCAGCAGGCGCTGGTTCGCTCCATCCGGGGATTGGAGCGGGCGGAGATTGTCCGTCCCGGTTATGCCGTGGAATACGAATTCGTTGACCCGAGGCGTCTGGGAAGCACGCTCGAGGTGCATGAGATTCGTGGGCTGTTCCTTGCCGGACAGATCAACGGCACGACGGGGTACGAGGAAGCGGCCGCTCAGGGATTAGTCGCCGGCTTGAATGCGGCCGCGCTGGCGATGGATCTCGAACCGGTGCGCTTCGACCGCCGGAGCTCCTATTTGGGCGTGATGGTCGACGACCTCACCCTGCAGGGTGTGACCGAGCCTTATCGCATGATGACTGCGCGCGCCGAGTATCGGCTTGCTCTCCGCGCCGACAACGCAACCACGCGGCTCGGCGAGGTCGCGCTTGCGGCCGATTGCGTTTCCGCTCGCCGCCGCGCTGCGATCGAAAGCCACCTCGAGGGCCGGGGCTCGCCGGAATGGCCTGATACCGAGGAAGGGCGCGCCGATACGCTGTACGCACCCTATGTGGAACGGCAGCAGCGCGAGTGGGATGCGCTCCAGCGCGATGCAAAAATATGGCTTGGAGCTGGCTTCGATTATGCCTCCGTGCCTGGCCTTTCGACCGAAATGGTCGAGCGGCTATCCACAGCCCGGCCCGAAACGCTGGAGCAGGCCTCGCGAATCGCTGGCCTCACCCCGGCGGCGCTATCGGCCCTGCATGTGGCTGCAAGCCGAATGGCGGCATGATCGGCTCGATCGCCGCGGCCGCCGGCCGCGATGTTTCACGTGAAACATTGGACAGGATCGCGCGCTACGAAGCGCTTCTGCGCGAGGAATCCACGCGCCAGAACCTGGTCTCTGCGCCAACGCTCCAAAACCTGCGCGAGCGCCACATTCTGGACAGCGCGCAGCTGGTGAAATTCGAACCCCAGGAGGGGGCGTCCTGGGCGGATATCGGTTCGGGGGCCGGCCTCCCGGGCATGGTGGTAGCGTTGCTCGTCACGGGACCGGTGACGCTGATCGAACCGCGGCGCTTGCGGGCGGAGTTCCTCGAGCGGGTCGTCGATGCGCTGCGCCTTAGCGGCCGGGTCCGAGTCGCGCAATCGAAGGCCGAGCGGATCGAGGGCCGATTCGACGTGATCACCGCGCGAGCCGTCGCCGCCGCCGACCGGCTGCTGAGGATATCCACGCATCTGTCCACAAGAAACACGGTCTGGGTGCTGCCGAAGGGGGCGAGCGCTCAATCCGAACTGGCTGAGGCGCGAAGACACTGGCATTGTGATGCCGAAACGGTTCCGAGCGATACCGATCCCAAATCCGGGATTCTTCTGCTCCGGAACGTAAGAGCGAGGGGTGGGCGATGATTCGCGTCGCGATCGCGAACCAGAAAGGCGGCGTCGGCAAGACGACGACGGCGATCAACCTAGCGACGGCGCTGGCGGCGATTGGCTGGAAGGTCCTTCTCGTCGATCTTGACCCGCAGGGGAATGCATCGACCGGCCTGGGCGTACCGCCGTCGCGGCGCGAGAAATCGAGCTACGACGTGCTGATCGGCTCGGCCGGCGTCCAGGAAAGCATTGTCGCTACGCGGGTGCCGCGGCTCGACTTGCTGCCGGCGACGGTCGACCTGTCCGGTGCCGAGGTGGAAATGGTCGGGCTGGAGGACCGGGCCCGTCGCCTGGAGAAGGCCCTCGCCGCAGCAGGGGGCCGCTGGGACATTTGCCTGATCGATTGCCCGCCGTCATTGGGCCTGCTCACCGTCAACGCGCTGGTCGCCGCCCGGCAACTGCTCGTCCCTCTGCAGTCGGAATTCTTTGCCCTGGAGGGCCTCAGCCAGCTTCTTCAGACCGTCGAGCGTATCCGCCTCGCCTTTAATCCGGAGCTTGCGATCCTCGGTGTGGCGCTGACCATGTTCGACCGACGCAATCGCCTTTCGCAGCAGGTCTCGGACGATGTGCGGGCCTGCCTCGGCAAGGTCGTGTTCGAGACGGTCGTGCCGCGCAACGTGCGGCTGTCGGAAGCTCCGAGCCACGGCCTTCCTGCCCTCATCTACGATCTGCGTTGCCCCGGTTCGGAAGCCTATGTGCGACTCGCTCGCGAATTGATTGCGCGCTTGCCGCAGCGAGCCGAAGCCGCATGAGCGACAAAAAGCCGGCATCGGGCCTTGGGCGCGGCTTGGCAGCGCTTCTCGACGAGGCGGTACGAACGGCTTCCGGGCCCGACGGCCCTGACAGCGCACCCGACGCAAGCGGCGTTCGGGAAGTAGAAATAGCCCGGATTCGCCCCAACCCGGCCCAGCCCCGCATCCACTTCGACGAGGAATCGATCGCCGAGCTTGCGGAATCCATTGCCGAGCGCGGCGTGCTTCAGCCCATCCTCTTGCGTCCCGACGGCGAGGGCTTCCAGCTCGTCGCGGGAGAGAGGCGCTGGCGAGCCGCGCAGCGGGCGCGGCTGCACACGATCCCGGCGCTAATCCGCGACATCGACGATTCGACATCGGCGGAGATTGCGCTGATCGAGAATATCCAGCGCCAGGATCTCAACGCGATCGAGGAGGCGGAAGGCTATCGCAAGCTGACCGACACTTATGGGCACACGCAGGACGAGGTCGCCAAGCTCGTCCACAAGTCTCGCAGCCATGTCGCCAACCTCTTAAGATTGCTTGATCTTCCGGATGGCGTCAAGCAACTGCTATTGCGTGGCGATATCAACATGGGCCACGCGCGCGCTATCGCCACGGCCGACAACGCCGAAGCGCTTGCCGCCGAGATCGTCGAAAAGGGCCTGTCGGTTCGCCAGGCCGAAGCGCTGGCGCGCAAGGTTCGGCCTGGCGCCGGCTCCGACATCGCCCGGGGCAGCGCAAGGCGCCAAAAGCAGGCGGCGGACGCCGATATCGCCGCGCTTGAGCGCCAGCTTGGCGACATCCTGGGCCTCAAGGTCAAGGTGGCGAGTGACGGCAGTCGAGGGACCGTCACCCTGCATTATTCCAACCTCGACCAGCTCGACATGATCTGCCAGCGGCTTTCCGGCGAGCCGATTTAGCGCCTAGCGCCGGCGGGCTGTCCTCGCGATCGCCACCAGCTCTTCCTCGAGCGCGTCGCCCGGCGGCGGCGAATCGCCCCGCATCAGCCGCCGCTCCAGCTCACCGGAACGTTGCACGACGCGGGCAAGCGCCGGCGAATCCCAGCGCCCGACCATCCGCCCCACTAGATCTTTGTCCTTCCAGAACAGGGACTTGCCGGCTGACGTCACGGCGTCATGAAGCCGCTCGCCGGCATCCACCCGAGCGCGGATCGGCGTGAGCGTCAGCAGTCGCCGCTGAAGGGATCTCAGGACGGCGATGGCATCGGTATCCGAGGCGCTGGCGTCGAGCTCGCGCGCGAGCCCCTCGAGGTCACCGGACAAAGCGAGATCACCCAGCCGCGTCGAGTCGCCCTCAGTCCCCGCACCCACCTCCTCGAGCGTGTCGCGATCGACCGTCGCCGGCGACTCCGGCCCGGCGTCGAGGTAGAGCGCGATCTTGGCCAGCTCCTGGGCAATGACGGCGCGGTCGGCTCCGGCGGCGGCCGCAATGCGCGCCGCTATCCCGGGACTGAGGCGGAGCCCCTCTTTTCGCGCAAGGTCCTCCACCACGCCCTCGGCATCGCGCTCGGTCAGCTCGTAAGAGACATGCGCGAGCGCCCGGGCATGCGTCTCGGCCAGCTTGACGAGCGGTGACGCCTTACGAAGCGCGCCTGCGACCGCGATCGCGGGACTTTCCGCGGCAGGCGCCTGAAGGAGCGCTTCGACGGCAGGCGTGATCTCGTCGCCCGCCGGTTCGACCCAGATTGCGCGCTTTCCGCCGAACAGGCCGATCGCGCTCGCTTCGTCGGAAAGCAGCGCGGGGTCGGCCTTCGCGGCTTGCGCGGCAACGGCGAACTTTTCGGCATGCAACCCCTTGAGCAAACGCTCGGCATGACCGCGCGATTGGCTCTCGTCCCGGCCGTAGAAAAGGTAGAAGCGGATGGCCGGATCCGGCTGGTCGAGCGCCCGCCCCAGAGATCCCCTGGCAGCCTTCACCGCGATCCCGCGGTGCGCGATGCGTAAAGGCCGAGCCTCGCCACAATCTGGTCGGCGACTGCATCGGCCAGCCGTTCCTCGGCTGATTGCTCCGCCGCCACCGTCGCATATTCCGAGCTGACGACGTCGATCCCGGCGTCCGAGCCGGCCGTCGCATCCAGCACGACCTGGCCCGTTGCCACGGTGACGAGTCGGTAGCGCGCACGCAACGTCCGCCGCTCGCGGGTGACGGCCCGGTCCCCGCGGATGCCGAGGCCGATGATGTCGTCATCGAGCTCAACCTCGAGCCGGAAGAGTGGCGGACCGCTGCCGCTTTCTCCAAGCCGCTCGCGAAGATTGTTGTACAGCAGCCAGCCGTTCCGCTGCGGGATCGGCGCGACGACGATATGGCGGAGGCTCGTCGCCACCGCACCAGAACCGCCGCCCGCGTAAAGCGGCTGCAGCGCGCATCCCGGGAGGACGAGCGCGGAGGCCGCGAGGATGAGCTTGCGCATCACGCGACGATATTCACCAGGCGATCGGGCACGACAATGATTTTGCGCGGGCTCGATCCCGCCAGCTGGCGCTGGACCTTCTCCGAAGCGAGCGCGAGCGCTTCGACCTCGGCGCGGCCGAGGCCCCGCGGGGCGCTCAGCGTATCGCGAAGCTTGCCGTTGATCTGCACGGCCAGCGTGACCTCGTCCTCGACGAGCATCGCAGGGTCATGAGTGGGCCATGGGGCATCGACGACCAGCCCCTGCTCGCCCAGGGCTTCCCAGCATTCCTCGGCCAGATGCGGGGCCATCGGCGCCACCAACATCACGAGCGTTCGGACGGCTTCGCGGCGCGCGGCGGACGGCTTTGCCTTCTCGACGGCCGAGACGAATTCGTAGAGGTGGGCAACCGCCTTGTTGAACTGAAGTGCCTCGAGAGCGGCCGTCACCGCGGCGACCGTGCGATGCCGCTTGCGGTCGAGCTCCTGATCCTCGCCCTCGCCGGCGGTCGCACCGGCTAGGCGCCAGACGCGTTGCACGAAGCGAGCCGCGCCTTCGATCCCACCTTCCGACCATTCCAGGTCACGCTCGGGCGGGCTGTCGGACAGCAAGAACCAGCGTGCGGCATCGGCGCCGTAGCGGTCGGCGATCGTGTCGGAATCGATGACGTTGCGCTTGGACTTCGACATCTTTTCTACGCGGCCGCGCTTCACCGGCGCCCCCGCCGCATCGATCAGCTTGCCGTCGTCGGCGGCGCGGACCTCGTCCGGCGCAAGCCAGCGCCCGTCCGACCCGCGATAGGTCTCGTGCGTGACCATTCCCTGCGTGAACAGGCCCTTGAACGGCTCGGTGGCGCCGATTCGGCCGATCCGGTTGAGCGCCCGCGTCCAGAATCGCGCATAAAGGAGGTGCAGGATCGCATGCTCGACGCCGCCGATATACTGGTCGACCGGCAGCCATGCCTCGGCTTCGGCGCGGTCGAACGGCTTGTCGATCGGCTGGCTCGCGAAGCGAATGAAGTACCAGCTCGAATCGACGAAGGTGTCGAACGTGTCGGTCTCGCGCAGCGCGGCCTCTCCGCATTTTGGGCAGGCGGTCCGTCGCCACTCGTCGGCCCGGTCGAGCGGATTGCCCGGAATGTCTAAGCTGACGTCCTTCGGAAGGGCAACCGGCAGCTGGTCGCGAGGCACGCCCACGGGCCCGCAGGATTCGCAGTGGATCATCGGGATCGGCGTGCCCCAGTAACGCTGGCGCGATACGCCCCAGTCGCGCAGGCGATAGGCCACCTCACGCTTGCCCCAGCCCTGCTCCTCCGCCTTGCGGATCACCGCGTCCTGCGCCTCTTCCACCGAGAGGCCGTCGAGAAACCGCGAGTTGACGATCACGCCCTCCCCCGCGTCGGCTTCGTCGCCGATGGGCGTGTCCTTGTCCTGGTCGGGCCTCGCGACCACGCGCCGAATCGGAAGCTCGTACTTGGTGGCGAACTCGAAATCCCGCTGGTCGTGCCCCGGAACGCCGAAGATCGCTCCGGTGCCGTATTCCATCAGCACGAAGTTCGCGATCCAGACCGGGAGCCGCCAGTCGGGATCGAGCGGGTGGACAGCTTCGACGCCGGTGAGGAAGCCGCGCTTCTCCTGGGTCTCGATGTCGGCGGCGCTGGTTCCGCCGGCCCTGCACTCGGCGACGAAAGCCGCCGCATCGGAATTCTCTGCCGCGACCGCGCGCGCGAGCGGATGGTCTGCCGCGACCGCGACGAAGCTCGCGCCGAAGATCGTGTCGGGGCGGGTCGTGAACACTTCGATCTCGGGAACGGCCGCAAGCGCGTCCTTGACCCAGGGATAATCGGAATTGGCGCCATCGGACGCGGTTTTGAACCGGAAGCGCAGCCCGTCCGACCGGCCGATCCAGTTGTCCTGCATCAGCCGCACCTTCTCGGGCCAGCGATCAAGCGTTTCGAGACCGTCGAGCAGCTCGTCGGCGAAGTCGGTGATCTTGAGGAACCACTGCGACAGCTTGCGCCGCTCGACCGGCGCGCCGGACCGCCATCCCTTGCCGTCGATCACCTGCTCGTTGGCAAGCACGGTCATGTCGACTGGGTCCCAGTTGACCTCGCTTTCCTTGCGATACACCAGGCCGGCTTCGTAGAGGTCGAGGAACAGCGCCTGCTCGTGCCCGTAATATTCGGGGTCGCAGGTCGCGATCTCGCGGCTCCAGTCGAGCGCAAATCCCAGCCGCTTAAGCTGGTCGCGCATCGCCTCGATGTTCGACCGGGTCCAACCCTCCGGATGCACGCCGCGCTCCATCGCCGCATTTTCGGCGGGCATTCCGAACGCGTCCCACCCCATCGGATGGAGGACTTCGAAGCCCTGCATGCGGCGATAACGGGCGAGCACGTCGCCCATCGTGTAGTTGCGCGCGTGGCCGACGTGGAGGCGCCCCGAAGGATAGGGGAACATCTCCAGGACATAGGTCTTCGGCTTCGCGCTGGCGGTGTCGGCGACGAAGCAGCGCTCGTCGTCCCAACGCTTCTGCCAGCGTGAATCCGCAACCGCCGGGTCGAAGCGGCCGGCCATATAGAACCCCTATCCTAGCCCGGTACGGTGGTGCGGCGGATGTCTCGGGCGCGGGTCAGGATCACGTCCTCGAGCTTCTGTACCGTCGCTGCGGTGACCGGCGCGGCAACCCAGGCCCCGTTTTGCAACACCTGACGCGAAGCGGCGACTCGCAACGCGTCGGCGCGAAGATCCTGGTCAAGGATGGTGACGGTGAGCTTCACCCGTTCGCCGGGCGCCCTCGGATTGGCGTACCAGTCGGTGATGATGACGCCGCTGTTGGCGTCCGCCTGGAGCAGCGGGGCGAAGGACACGGTGTCGAGCGCGGCCTGCCACAGATATCCGTTCACGCCGATGGTCGTCAGCCGCGACGGCGCGATTTGCGTCGGCACATTGCGGTTGCGGGTGCAGCCGGTCGCCGTCAGCGCAACCAGTGCGAGCGCGGCGGCAGTCATCTTCAGGCGGGACATCAGCGATCCTTGAATGTGACGGTAATCGACCGGCGTTATAGATGCTGGTCGCAAGGTCGCAAGCGGGGGTTCCGCGGGCCGCTTGTTGTCCAAGTGCAACAGGCGTCAACCGAATCGGACTCGGTCATGGAACCTTCAGCTGGCCCAGCCTATATGGACTCGCGGAAACAGGGAGTTGGCCGCGTGATTCTCGGGCGCTTCAGTGCAGCCAAGGTCGCCGTCGCGCTCGGCGCGGCGGGCCTTTTGCTGACTCCAGCGTTCGCTTCCGGCGATTCGAAGAAGCGTCCTCCAGCTCTCGCGCTCTCGCTGACCCCGGACTTCAGCTTTACGCCCGCGTCCGCCGACCCGCGCCTGGCCGCCGCATTTTCCGGTCGCGCCTCGCCGTCGCTCGGCGATTTCAAGTTCACGCCGGCAGCCGCGAAGGGCCGCCGCTCGCAGGTGCGGGTCGCGATCCGCGCCCGCTCGACCGAGCCGCGCCAGCTCGCATCGAACGGCTCGGCCTCGCCGATCAGCGCCCTGGCGCCAGTCAGCTACAATCTCGGCGTTGCGGTTGGATGGAGGCGCTTTGCGATTTCCGGCGACGTCGCACAGGTGAAGCCCGCCGGCTCGCCGGTCGACGGCCGCGAAAGCGCTGCTCTCGGCGTCAGCTACTCGCTGCCGCGTTTCACCGGACGAGTGGCGGTCTCCGCCGATCGCTCGAAGAACCGGGCCGCTCCGGCGCTTCGCGATCCGGACAATTACGCGCTCGACGTCGGCGGCTCCTATGCCCTGACGCGCCGGATCTCGGTGACCGGCGGCGTTCGCTACAAGGTCGAGCGCGAGCGGGCTCTAAGGCTCACCGACGAGCGGGTGGACAGCCAGGCCGTCTACGTCGGCACCGCCTTCAAGTTCTAAGCCTGAATCACCGGCCTTAAAGACAGGAAGCGGTCCCGGATCGCCCGCGCTTCAGTGTCGTTTGGCGTCCCACGCGTCGATCCCGGCCCAGCCGGAAAAGCCCAGGCTTCTCACATGCGAGAATTTTTTCGCGTCCATGCCGCCAAGAGCGATCACCGGCACCTTTGCCAGCCGCAGGAGTGCCGCAGCACGCATCCTCGACATCGGCGCCTGACCGGGGTGGCTGCGCGTCGGAAAGATGGGCGAGAGGAAGAGCATCGGCACTTTGTGCAGGTGCGCCTCGCTCAGTTCCGCGAGACTGTGCACGCGCGCGGCTTCTCCGCGGCTTTCATCCGCGACCACAAGGCCTCGCCGGCGCGCGATGCGCAGCACACCTTGCCGGAGGCGGCGGCGCTGATCCTCGGGAAGGCCGCCGTGAAGCAGGACGCCGGACCCACGCGGAAGCCGGCCGAGCGCCCGCCACGGCGCATCGCCGAGCCGCAGATCGGCGACCAGCCATTGTCTCGGAACGCTCATCTGGCGGCGGTTCATCGCCGTTCCTATAGCCGCTTCGCATGAGCAACGCCGCCGATCGCCGTCAGCAGATCCTCGATGGGATCGCCAGCGCCGCACGCCTGGCGCGCCGCGACCCTTCGGAGGTCACGTTGATCGCGGTGACCAAGACTCGCGGCGCCGCCGAAATCGAGCCGCTGATCGATGCGGGCCACCGCGATTTCGGCGAAAGCCGAGTCCAGGAAGCGCTCGACAAATGGCCCGCGCTGCTCGCACGCCGGGGCAGCATTCGCCTTCACTGCATCGGGCGGCTGCAGTCCAACAAGGCCGCCGAAACGGTTCGCCTGTTCGATGTCATCCATTCTCTCGATCGAACGTCGCTGCTCGACGCGCTGGAGAAGGAAGCGCGGAAGGCCGCGCGCTTCCCCGAGGTGTACGTTCAGGTCAATATTGGCGACGAGCCGCAAAAGGGCGGCTGCGCCATCGCCGATATCGGGCCTTTTCTCGCGCGTGTCCGCCAGTCGCCTCTCCCGCTCGCCGGCCTGATGTGCATCCCGCCCCTCGGGCTCGAGCCGTCGCCCTTCTTCGCGCTGCTCGCGAAGCTTGCAGCGGACCATGATGTGCGGGGCCTCAGCATGGGCATGTCCGCCGATTATAAGGCGGCCGTGATGCTCGGATCGACGGCCGTGCGTGTCGGCACCGCTTTATTCCAAGATCCCTAGGAAAGGTGCCCGCTCTTCTCGCGCTTCGTCGCGAGATAGTCGGCGTTGTGCGGGTTCGCGGGCATGTGGTGCGCAACCCGCTCGACGACGCGAATGCCGGCACGCTCCAGCCCCGTGACCTTCGCCGGGTTGTTGGTCAGCAACCGCACCTCGCCGATGCCGAGCGCACGCAGCATCGCCGCGGCATGGCCGTAATCCCGCTCGTCGTCGGCAAAGCCGAGACGCAGATTTGCATCCACGGTATCCATTCCGCGGTCCTGAAGCGCGTAGGCGCGCAGCTTGTTGGCGAGGCCGATTCCGCGTCCCTCCTGGCGAAGGTACAGCAGGACGCCGCCCCCGGCTGCGGCGATCACGCGCAACGATTCCTTCAACTGGGGTCCGCAATCGCACTTGAGGGATCCGAATACGTCCCCGGTCAGGCATTCGCTGTGGAGCCGGACCAGAGGCGGCTTCCCGCCGAACGCGCCGACGATCAACGCGACATGCTCCTGCCCGTCATCGTCCGCTCGAAATGCGGCGATCTGAGTCTCGGGCAGGTCTTCGATCGGGAGCCGCGCGCGCGCCGCGAGCGAGACTTCCGGCACCGCGTCCCGAACGTCGTCGAGCGCAATGGAGGCCGCGCCGTCGATCCTGTCGACAAGCCACAGAGCGGGCAGGAGGCCGGCGAGGCGGGCAAGCTTCAGTGCGGCGGTCGCAGCGTCGGGCGAGCACAGCTCGATCGGCCGCAACGGTCCGAGGGGCGCGCGTTCGGCATCGCGGCCCGGGTCGGCGAGCGATTGCGCCGCATCCGCGTCGAGCCAGGCCGAACGTTCGATCAGCACCGGTTCGGCGCTATCGGCGGCCTCGCGGCGGTTGCCGAGCGAGAGTGCGGCGGCCCGCCAGCCACTGATCAACAGCGGGCCGCGCGAATCGGCATCGGCCAGCGCCAACATCTCTTGCGATGCGGTTTCGACGGAAAGGACCGTCAGCGGCTCCGGTGCATCGATCGTCACCGGCCGCCCGGCCTTGAGCGCGGCGATCGCGCGTCGAGGCGCGGCTTCGCTCAAAAGCCAAGCTCACAGATCAACGGCACATGATCGGACGGGCGCTGCCAGCTGCGGCACGGCTCCAGCACCTTGTGCGCCGCGAGGTGCCGGGCGAGCTCGGGGGAGGCCCACATGTGGTCGAGCCGGCGGCCCCGGTCATTCTTGGTAAAGTCAGGCGACCGGTAGCTCCACCAGGTGAAGCAGCGCTCCGGCGCCGGGACGAAGCGCCGCCCGATGTCGATCCAGTCGTGCGCCTGTTGAAGCCGCGTGAGCGCGTCGACCTCCACCGGCGTGTGGCTGACGACCGTTAGCAAGGCCTTGTGGCTCCAGACATCGCATTCGAGCGGCGCGATGTTGAAGTCGCCGACGATCAGCGTCGGCTCGCACAATCCTTCGGACCAGCGGGTCATTCGCTCGATGAAGTCGAGCTTTTGACCGAACTTCGGATTGACGGTTCGGTCGGGCGTATCGCCGCCGGCAGGGACGTAGACGTTCTCCAGCCGGATCCCGCATTCGAGCCGGACGCCGACATGACGGGCCTCACCATTGTCCTGCCAGTCGTGACGGCCGGGATCGTTCAAGGGGACGCGGCTCAGGATGGCGACTCCGTGATGCATCCGCTGTCCATTCAGTGCGTGATGTACGTATCCGTGCCGTTGGAAGAGGTCGGCAGGGAAGATGCTGTCGAGCACCTTGGTTTCCTGCAGGCACAGGATGTCGGGCTGCTCCTCGGCGATCAGCCGCTCGACGAGCGCAGTCCGGGCGCGCACCGAGTTGATGTTCCAGGACGCGATTTTCAGCCGTTTGCTCACTTGGGCCGCTTACCCCGCTTCCGCTGTCAAGAAAAAGGCCCCCGCTCCGGGGGCATGGAGCGAGGGCCGACCAAGCGTTCGTCACGCGAGGGATCGCCGCGGCCCGGGTAACAGGGGGAAACCCCAAGCCTGATGCGGCGATCCTTTATAGATTACGCGCTGATAGCTGACGCCGCGATGAACCGTTGCGATCTGCTACGCATTATTTCCTGCCGGCCCGCTTCTTGGGCTCGGCGTAGGAGAAGGCGCTGTTCGGCACCGCTACGTTGTAGCGCTGGTTGGACAGGCGCACCTGCGTCTGCTTCCCCTGCGCGTCCTGAGCGGTCCAGCCGTAGAGCCGCAGCCCTCCCGGCGCCGACGGCTCGCGAATGAAGGCGAGGATCAGCGTGCCGAATTCGTTGTGGGCGGGGTCGCGGGCGCGGACGACGGTGATCCGCGGATCATTGTCGGGTAGGATTCGCGCGATCCGGTCCACGTCAGGATTGGAGGACAGGAGCACGCCGAGCGGCGTCTTGTTGAGCGCCCAGCTCGACTTCTGCCCGACATCATAATCGACGAAGGTCAGCTTCTGGCCGTCCGCGACGACCAGGACGTTGGTCCCGCGCCCATATTCGAAGCGGATCCGGCCGGGACGCTTGAGCTGAAGCGTGCCGGTGAGCGTCTGGCCTTTGGAATCGGTCTGCACGAAATTTGCGGTCATCGTGCTTGCGGCGGCAAGGTGCGCCTTGACCATGTCCATCTCGGGGTTGCGCGCGGCGGGCGCCGCGGCCGGCGCGACGAGCACGGCAGCCGGGATCAGCGCGCGCGCGAAGCGGGTAGCGAAAGACATTCGTTTCTCCTCGGGAATTTTGCCGGAAATGTGGAGGTTTCCGATTGAATGCGCTCTGAACCCGCGAGTTCCCCGGCGTTCAGGCTGCCGAAGCGTCAGATCGCGTGGCCGTCGGGGTCGATCAGCACTTCGCGGCGGCCCACGTGGTCGGGCATGCCGACCTTCCCCTCCTTCTCCATCCGCTCGATCAGGCGCGCGGCGCTGTTGTAGCCGACGCGCAGCTGGCGCTGAAGGTACGACACCGAAGCCTTCTGGCTCTCGGCCACGATCTGGACCGCCTTGCGGTAAAGCTGCGTTTCGGGATCGTCGTCGCCAGTCGGCTGGCCTTCGAACAGATAGTCGCCGTCCTCCGGCTCCTCGGTGACCGCCTGGATATATTCGGGCGTGCCCTGCTTGCGCCAATGCTCGGCGACCGCGCGGACCTCCTCGTCGGAAACGAAGGGGCCGTGGACGCGGACGATCTGCTTGCCGCCGGGCATGTAGAGCATGTCGCCCTTGCCGAGCAGCTGCTCGGCGCCCTGCTCGCCGAGGATGGTGCGGCTGTCGATCTTGCTGGTGACCTGGAAGCTGATGCGTGTCGGAAGGTTCGCCTTGATGACGCCGGTGATGACATCGACCGACGGCCGCTGCGTCGCCATGATCAGGTGGATTCCGGCGGCGCGGGCTTTCTGCGCCAGCCGCTGGATCAGGAATTCGACTTCCTTGCCGGCCGTCATCATCAAGTCTGCAAGCTCATCGACGACGACGACGATCTGCGGCAGCACGTCATAGTCGAGCTGCTCGAACTCGTAGATCGGCTGGCCCGTCTCGGCGTTGTAGCCGGTCTGCACCCGCCTGCCGAGCTGCGCCCCCTTTGCCTTCGCGTCGCGGACCTTCTGGTTGTAGCTCGGAAGGGCGCGCACTCCGAGGTTCGCCATCATCCGGTAGCGCTCCTCCATCTGCTCGACGGTCCACTTGAGTGCGCGGATCGCCTTGCCCGGCTCGGTGACCACCGGCGCCAGCAGGTGGGGAATGCCCTCGTAGATGCTGAGTTCGAGCATCTTAGGGTCGATGAGGATCATCCGGCACTCATCCGGATTGAGCCGGTAGAGCAGCGACAGGATCATGCAGTTGAGGCCGACCGACTTGCCCGATCCGGTGGTGCCGGCGACGAGAAGGTGCGGCATCGGCGCCAAATCGGCGATGACGGGATCGCCGGCGATATTCTTCCCCAGCACCAGGGGCAGCGAAAGATCGTCCTCGGCGAAGGACTCTGCGGCGATGAGCTCCGACAGCATCACGCTTTCGCGGCGGGCGTTGGGAAGCTCGATGCCGATGACGCTGCGGCCCGGGATGATCGCGACCCGCGCCGAGATTGCCTGCATGTTGCGGGCGATGTCGTCGGCGAGCGCGATGACGCGGCTGGCCTTGATGCCGCTGGCGGGCTCCAGCTCGTACATGGTCACGACCGGACCGGGCCGGACCTCGACGATATTGCCGCGGACGTTGAAGTCCTCGAGCACGGCTTCGAGGATCTTCGCGTTGCGCTCCAAGGCTCCCCGGTCGATCTGCGTGCGCCCCTTTTCGGGAGCAGCGGCGAGCAGCGCGACCTCCGGGAGCACGTAGCTGTCTCCGAGTGCGAGCCCCGGTTGCGTCGCCTTGCGGCCTGCCGGCCTGGCGCGCGCCGTCGGCGGCGCGGGCTCGGCAACGGCGACTGCGGGACGGGGCTTGGGTGGCGCAGCGATGCCGCTGTCGTCGCGCTGCTGCGTCTTGCGCGGCGCGGCCTTGACGCGCGGCGAGCGGCTGAACAAGCGGCCGACCGCGCCGCGCTCGTCCTCCGTCAGCCCCAGCGCGAACCACGCCAGCACCACACCAGCCAAGGCGAAAAGGATCAGCGCGGCCAGACGCGTCGGTCCGGTGAAGCGGGGGTCCGGGATCAGAGCGATGCCGGCGTCCACGCCGTTGGCCCCTGCGAGTGCAAGCGCGCCGCCCCAGCCGCTCGGGAGGCCGGACACGGACGATCCGCTCGTCAGGCTGAGCGCGATTCCGAGCAGGAATGCGGCGAGGGCCGCGATGAGGAGCGCTCGGCCGGTGCGGCCGCGCGGCTCGAGACGGGCCATCCGGAAGCCGGCGAGCGCGATCACCGGGAGGAAAATGACGCAGCCGATCCCGAACAGCAGGAAAGCGAGATCGCTGCCATAGGCGCCGACGGTTCCCAGCCAGTTCTCCGGCGATCCCCCCGCGGCGGTCGTGAACGACGGATCGGTGCTGCTGTGCGACGCGAGGGCGACGGCACCGAGGATGCTCGCAGCGATCAGGGCGACGCCAACGCTGCGGACGAACAGGCGCCGCATCGACTCGCGCAGCCGGTCGCGCCAGTCTGGCCCCAGATCCTTTGCCGGCCGCGCCGCCGCAGTCGCCATTGTCCCACCCCAAATTTCCGCCTGCTTAAAATGCCTTGTCCGGGACTCCGGGGCAAGCGAAGTCGTGACGTCACGTCATTGCGCCTCTCGCCAGGGCTCCGGCGGGGCGCTAGGGCTCGCCAATGGATCGCGCGGATGTGATCATCCTCGGCGGCGGGCTGGTTGGCCTCGCACTCGCGGCGGCGCTCGATTCGAGCGGCCTTTCGGCGATTGTCGTGGACCCGGCCGACCCCGACCTGCGGCTCGATGCCGCATTCGACGGCCGGACCAGCGCGGTGTCGTCGAGCTCGATGCGGATGCTCCGGGCCACCGGTGTCGTCGATCACTTTCCGGCGCCCGGCTGCCCGATCCTCAAGATACAGGTCGCCGACGGGCTGGAGCCCGGCGGGCTCGCGTTCGAGCCGGGGGAGGACGACGAGCCGCTCGGCTGGATGAACGAGAACCGGCACCTCCGCGCGGCGCTTCGGGCGCGCGCCGAGGCCGGCAAGAAATTGTGGCTGCTATGGAAGTCGCGAGTCGGAGCGGTTGAGCGCGGCGAGCATTCGGTCGTGGTGTCGCTCGAGGACGGGCGCCGCCTCACCGCGCCGATGCTCGTTGCCGCCGACGGCCGCAATTCGCCGATGCGCGACCAGGCCGGCATCCGGATCGCGCGCTGGCGCTACGACCACAGCGCGATCGTCTCGGTCCTCCGCCACGAACGCCCCCACGACAATGTCGCGTACGAGATTTTCTATCCCGGCGGCCCGTTCGCGCTCCTTCCGATGACGGACGACGAAGGCGGGCACCGCTCCGCGATCGTCTGGTCGGTCCACAAGGACGATGCCGCGGGCTTCCTGTCGCTCAGCGACCACGACTTCGCCGCCGAGGCGCAGAAGGCGATGGGCGGCTTCCTCGGGCCGATTAGCCTGGCCGCGCCGCGCTCGACCTATCCGCTCGGCTTCCACCATGCGGCGCGCATCACTGCAGAGCGCCTGGCGCTGATCGGCGACGCGGCGCATGCGATTCACCCGATCGCGGGGCAGGGGCTGAACCTCGGGTTCCGCGACGCGGCGGCGCTGGCGCAGGTTCTCGTCGAGGGTGCCCGCATGGGGCTCGACCTCGGCGACAAGCAATTGCTCGACCGCTACCAGCGCTGGCGGTCGCTCGACGCGCTGTCGGTGGCCGTCGCGACCGACAGCCTGACTCGCATCTACGGCGTACCAGGGCGGACCGCATCGGCCGTGCGCCGCTTCGGGATGGGGCTCATCGACCGCATCGGTCCGATCAAGAACCGGCTGATGAGCGAAGCCCGGGGCACAAGCGGGGACCTCCCCCTGCTGCTGCGTGGCCTTCCGATCTGAGAGCTCGATGCGCGGCTGTCGCAGGAAGGCTGCGCGTGGACTTACTGCAGCGTCGGCTGCAGTTCCGCGCCGCCCTGGCTGAGCCGAAGGAACTGCATCAGCTGCACCAGCAGGTCGGCGCGCGAGTCCAGCGTTTCCGCCTCCAGTAGCGCCTGCTTCGCCGAGACATCGAACGGCGCCACCTGAGCGATGGCGTTGACCAGCATCTCATCGTCGAGGCGGCTCACGGCCGACCAGTCGACCGCAAGGCCGAGCGCATCGCCCAGCCGCCGCGCCTCGCGCTCGACCTCGGCACGTTCGGCCATCGCCAGCGGCGACGGTTCACGGTCGTCGAGCGCTGCTACGTCGAGGTCCGCGTTGCGGTACGGCGTCCCAAGGTCGACCTCGCTGATCAGGCGGAAACGGTGCGAGCCATTGAGGACGATGTTGAAGCGCCCGTCCTCGAGCTCCTCGAGCCCGACGATCTCGCCCACGCAGCCAATCGAGTACAGCGGCTGCCTCGCTTCGTCCTCCGCTTCGACGAGCCGCGGCTGGACGACCGCGATATGCCCGCCGCCGTCCACCGCATCCCGCACCATCTCGCGATAGCGCGGCTCGAAAATGTGAAGCGGTAGCTGCGAGCGCGGGAACAGGATCGCGCCGGCGATCGGGAACAGCGGCGCCCGTAGCGGAAGCGCACCGCTCATGTGAACAGCAGCGCCGACAGCCGCCGCCGTTGCGCTCGCGCCCATTCATTCTCCAGCCCCTGCGCCTCCAGCAGCTGCAGGAAGCGCTTGCGGGCGGCACCCTCGTTCCATTCCCTGTCGCGTTCGATGATCGCGAGCAGCTCGTCGGCCGCGCGGTCGCGGTTCCCTCTCGCCATCATCGCGCCGGCAAGCTCGTAGCGCGCGTCGAGATCCTCGGGGTCGGATGCGACCTTCCGTTCAAGCTCGGCCGCTTCCCCGCTGTTTCCGGCAGCGGCAAGCTCCAGCGCGGCCCGCGCCTGCCCGATCGCGGGATGCCGTGCGAGCTCCGGCGTGAGAGAATCGAGGATCGCGCGCGCTTCGTCCGCATCGCCGCTGGCCGTTAGCGCGCGCACGAGTCCACCGGTCGCGGCGGGATCGTGGGGAGCAAGCTCATGGACCTGGCGGAAGATGTTCGCTGCGCGCTCTGCATCGCCGTCGGCGAGCACCTGCTCGCCCATCGCGACCAGCGGCTCCGTGTCCACCTGCTCCGCCTGGCCGTCGCCTTGAATGCCGAGCTGGGTGATCAACTGGTCGAGCACGCGCGTGAGTTGGCCCTCGGTGCGGTAATTGGTCAGGTCCGCCACCGGCTGCCCCTGGTAGAAGGCATAGACAGTCGGGATCGACTGAACGCGAAATTGCGCGGCGATCACCTTGTCGGCGTCGACATCGATCTTCACCAGCTTCACGCCCTTGGCCGCATAATCGGCCGCGATCTTCTCGAGCACCGGCGAAAGCTGCTTGCACGGGCCGCACCACTCGGCCCAGAAATCGAGCAGCACGAGCGACTGCATCGACGGCTCGATGACCTCGCTCTGCAGCTTGGCGACAGCGTCCCGCTCGGCTTCGCTCAATCCCAACGTCGCCACTTCCGTCCTTTCCCTGTGCGGTGAAACGACCATATGGCGCTGGCGTTCAGCCGTCACAAGCCGATGCGGCACAAGCCTATCGGGCGCTTGCAGCGGAGGGCGGGCCCATGCTAGGCGCCCGCCACCCTGCCGCAGGCAACCTGCCGCGGCCGACGCCAGAGCGGGCGTAGCTCAGGGGTAGAGCACAACCTTGCCAAGGTTGGGGTCGAGGGTTCGAATCCCTTCGCCCGCTCCAGTGTTTCAGGCCGGCCGTGCCGTGGCGTTGTCCGACAATAGCTCGCGGAAGTAGGCGATGGTCGCGTCCAGCCCCTCATCGAGCGGAACGCGCGGTTCCCACCCCAGCAGCTCTCGGGCCCGGCTGATGTCCGGCTGGCGCTGCTTGGGATCGTCGGCTGGAAGCGCGCACTGCTCCAGCTCGAGTTGAACGCCTGTCTTCTGCATCACGATATCCGCGAGTTCCCGCACGGATATCTCGTTCGGATTGCCGATGTTGACCGGGCCGGTGACCTCGTCGGGCGAGTTCATCAGGCGAATAAGCCCTTCCACCGTGTCGTCAACGTAGCAGAAACTTCGGGTCTGGCTGCCTTCACCATAGAGCGTGATCGGCCGCCCCTCGAGCGCGTGGACGATGAAGTTGGAGACGACCCGGCCGTCATTGGGGTGCATGCGCGGCCCGTAGGTATTGAAGATGCGCGCGACCTTCACCTTAAGCCCGAGCTGGCGGTGGTAGTCGAAGAACAGCGTCTCGGCGCAGCGCTTGCCTTCGTCGTAGCAGCTCCGCGGACCGATCGGGTTGACGTTGCCCCAATAATCCTCCGTCTGCGGGTGGACGGTCGGGTCGCCGTAAACCTCGCTGGTCGACGCCTGCAGGATGGGAATTCCCAGGCGCTTGGCGAGCCCGAGCATGTTGATGGCGCCGTGCACGCTGGTCTTCGTCGTTTGTACCGGGTCGTGCTGGTAGTGGATCGGCGATGCCGGGCACGCGAGATTGTAGATCTGGTCGACCTCGACATAGAGCGGGAACGTCACGTCGTGCCGCATCACCTCGAACGAGGGGTGATCGAGCAGGTGGCCGATGTTGCGGCGCGTTCCGGTGTAGAAATTGTCGACGCACAGGACTTCGCTTCCGGCCGCCAGCAGGCGCTCGCAAAGATGCGATCCCAGGAATCCGGCGCCCCCGGTAACCAGGACGCGTCGGGTGTCGTCATATGCCCGCCCCATCGGCTGCCGCGTAGAGCATCGATAGGCGAAAGCAAGCGCCGCTCGTGGCGGCGCGGGAGCGTCAGCCCGCGGCCCGCTCGCGGAACCACTTGGTGACGATATATTTCACGCCGCGGCGCACCTTCATCCCCTGGTGCAGCGTCGCCGGATTTGGCGAACCGTCGGGAAGCAGGTTGTTCCACGCGACAAGCTTGCCGAGCTCCGGCTGGATCGTCTTGCCGATCGCCTTGAACCGTGTCGCGCCACCGTCCTCCGGCTCGTTTAGATAAATCATCGCGGTCCAGGTCCGCTGGCCCGTATCCGCGGTGTGCACGTAATAGTCGTAGCCGCCGGGCTCGAACGTGTCGGTGTGCGGCCTGAACTCCTGGCCGGGTGCGTAGCGCTGGCCCTGAATGGGCTCGCTGGCGGCCAGGTCGAGTCCGAGCAACGCCGCGATTTTAGCATCGAGGGCGGCCACGACCGGATCGCGCCAGTCGAGGTCGCAGGTCTCGCTGGTCCGGTAATCGGCAATGCCGATGTCGTCGGCAATCTCGGACGGGCGTCGCTGACGGTCGATCCTCGCGACCAAGGCGTCGCAGGTCTCGGGATCGAGGAAACGCTTGACTATGAACAGGTCGAGCTTGGGGCTCGGTACACGCTGGACGCCGGCCGTCCGCGCCAGCCGCTCCGCGGAGCCGTTGGCCTCAAAGCGCGTACTGCGTCCCCTTGAACATGTCGTGCTGCTGGATGACCGCCCGGACGACGTTGTTCATGAGCCGCATTCGGACGGGCAGAGGCGTCGCGGTCTTCTTGATCATCACCGCAACCGAATAGCTGCGGCCGTCGGGCGCGGTAAGTATGCCGATGTCGTTGTAACCGGCCTGCACGCCGCCAAGCTCCTGGCCCGTCCCGGTCTTGTGGCTAAGGCTCCAGCCCGGCGCCAGGCCGCCCTTCAGCCGGTTGGCTCCGGTGCGGGTATTGCCCATTATTTTGAGCAGCGTGGCTGTCGAAGACGGCGAGAGAAGCTCGCCGCGCTTCAGCCTGGCTAGCGCGCCGACGATCGCAGCGGGCGAGGCGCCGTCATAGGGATCCTCGATATATCGGTTGAAGGCGGCGCGCCGCACCGACATCGGTAGCGCATCGCGGGCCTCGAAGAATGCGTTGCCGATCGAATAGCTCGGCGACCATAAAAGCCCGGCGATCCTGCTCTGGAGCGCGCGTTCGCCGTCGTAGAAACGGATCGCGCCGAGTTTCTTCGCGGCGATCATCCTGCGCACCGCATCGGCCCCTCCGACGGACCGCATCAGCTTGTCGTTCGCCGTGTTGTCGCTGGTGGTGATCGCCTTCACCATCAGGTCCTGGAGGCTCGTGGTGTAGCTTCCGCCGCCGATGATCTGCGCCCGGATCGGCTGGTGGAAGAGCGTGAGGTCGTTGCGGGTCAGAGTGACCCGATCGTCAAGCCGGACCTTGCCCTTGTCCACGGCGTCAAGCGCGGTGATCGATACCCAAAGCTTCGACACGCTCTGTTGCGGGTAGAGATCATTGTCCTTCCAGCCGGTCTGCCAGCCGTCGTCGATCGAGCGCACCGCAATGCCGACGCGGCCGTCGAAGGCTCGTCCCAGGTCGTCGACTCGGCTGGCGAGGAACTCCGGTGCCTGCGGCGCTTTCGGCGCGGTTCGCGCCGCTTGCGCGACCTTCGTGCCCGGACCGGACGGCTTGGCGGGCGCGGACTTGGCCGGCTGAGGCCTTTCGGCGGACTTGATTGCCGCGACGCCGACCTGGGTCAGGCCGGCCAGCGCGAGCGCCAGTCCGACACGGCTCCAAACTGACGTCATGACCTCAATTCTCCCCCGATGTTCCGTCGGCTTTCCAACGACTTAGCGCAAGAGTCATGAACCTGCGCTGTGCGGTGACAGCCAGGATTCGCATGCTCGAGCGGCTTTGCCAAGCCTCGCGAAAACGGGTCAGCGGGGACTGCCGCTGCCCAGAAGCGCGGCGGATTCGATCTCGTCCAGCGCGCGCTGGACGGCCACATATCGCCGTGCCTGTTCGACCCACTCGCGTGCGCGTGGAGCGCCCGGAAGGCGCATCGTCTCCGCGAGTGCGGCGTCGACCTCGCCGACCGCGAGGCGCGAGCGAGCCCGCTGGTAGCGAGCTTGCGGCTGCGTCGAGGGCCGGTCGGATCGGTGCACCGATATCAGCGAGGAAAGCCCGCGCTTGATGCCGTCGAGAATGCCCTCGCTGGGCGGTGGGCCGAGAAGCTTCGGCTCGAGGTCCTGGTAAGCTGCGATCAGCTCGCTGAGTTGAACCGGCGAGCGCGACGCGGTGACGATGGTGGCCACCGCCTGCGGATGTGCCGGCCCGAACCGGTCGACGAGCAGGGGCTCCAGATAGCCAAGGCCGACGCCCCGCTCGATTGCGCGGCGGGCGGCGAATGCGATCAGAAGGGCATCTGCGCGGCCTGCGGACCCCTGCACCTGGCGATTTTCGCTTTCGATGCGTTCGATCCGCGCTTCGAGCTCTGCCACGTGCCCGCCGACATCTGCGCTTGCGGAAGCCTGGTTCGGGCTCGCGGGCGGGTGTTGCGGAGCAATCATTTGCCGCGGCTGCGCCGCCTTAGGGTCGGTCGCCGGAACGACTCCGAACAGCCGCGCCGCCGGCTGGTAGCGCGCGAGACCCCAGGTTGCGGCAGCGGCGCCGACGAGCAGCAGGGCCAGGGCGATCGCAAGCCGCCCGCCCCAGCCCAGTCCGCTGCGCCCGCCCCTCTCCATCAGCGCGGGTTGTTGCACAGCCGCGCGGCAATGGCGAGAATGGCCCGGTCGCTGGGCTCGGGTGCGATCTCCACAGCGCTCCAGCCGCCGCCGGCCCCCCGCCCAGCCTCCGGGCTGATTGCCACGATTGCGATGCGGCCTCGGTCCAGCCCGGCGTCCTCGACTACCCGTGCAACCCGTTCCGCTGCGCGCGGCGAGTGGACAGCGACCACCGCGCCTTCAAGCTCGGCTACGCGCTCCCCGGCAGGAAGCTCGACGGCCTCGTAAACGGGCACGACGGTGATCTGCTGGCTCGGCGGCGCCGGTTCGCGACGGTGTGCGCCGCACAAGTGAAGCAGCCGAAGCCGCGTGGGAAGCGATGCCAGCAGCGGGTCGATCGTGCCCGGACCGACGCTCTCGACCGCCAGGCCCGCCTGCCGCGCCGCCGCGGCGGTTGCCTCGCCGACGCAATGCGCAGGAAGGCGCCGGTAACGCTCCAGCCCTTCCCCCGCATTGCGCACCGCATTGGCGCTGGTCAGCAGGAGCGCGTCGAAATGCCGGGCATCGGGACGCTCCCAGTCCAGCGGCCGAACCGCGAACAAGGGCATCACGATGGTGCTGAGGCCGAGGTCGCCCGCCGCCCGTGCTGTTGCGGTCGCGCCGGGTTCCGGCCGCACGATGACCAGCGGCCTCATGCGTGCGCGAAAAGCCTCCGGATCGATTCTGGGGCCCGGCCCAGCATCGCCCTTGCAAGCTCGGCGGGCGCGTCTTCGTCGCCGCCCGCAAAGCTGGCCTCGTCGCGGACGCGCTCCCTGCCGTCCTCGGACAGAATTTCGGCGCGCAGGTGGACTGTCTGGCGCTCAACGGTGGCCAGTGCTGCGACGGGCGAGTGGCACGAGCCCCCAAGCGCCCGCGCAAAGGCGCGCTCCGCCATCACCGCGCAGCGGCTCGCCGAATCGTCGAGATTCTTGAGGAACTGCATGCAGTCCGTGTCCTCTGCGCGGCACTCGACACCGAGGGCGCCCTGGCCCGGAGCGGGCAACATCACGTCGAAGGGCAGCGGCGTTCCGACATGGTCCATCTTCAGCCGGTGAAGCCCGGCGGCCGACAGGATGGTGGCATCGACCGCTCCCTCCTCGACCTTCTTGAGCCGGGTCTCCACGTTTCCGCGCAAGGCGACGATCCGGAGGTCCGGCCTCGCCGCGAGAAGCTGAGCCGCCCGCCTCGGCGACGACGTGCCGACGACCGCGCCCTGCTTCAGCGCGTCGATCGACTCCGCTCCGATGAGCTTGTCCTCCAGGTAAACCCGGGGCCGGATGGCGACGAGCCGGATTTCAGGCGGCCGGATCACTTCGACGTCCTTGATCGAATGGACCGCGAAATCGATTTCCCCCGCGAGCAGCGCGGCGTCGATCTCCTTCGTCCACAGCCCTTTCCCGCCGACTTCGGCCAGCGGCCGGTCAGCGATCCGGTCGCCACTTGTCTTGATGGGCACGATCTCGACATGCCCGGCCGGCCAGCGCTGCTGGACCTCGAGCGCAGACGCGATCTTGCGAGCCTGGATCATCGCCAGCGTCGATCCGCGAGTACCAAGTTTCGGGTTCCGGCTCATCGGGGCTCCACTAGTGCATCGGCGGTCGTTCAGGCAAAGGGCCAACGCATGGCAGTAATTCTCGGCCTCGAATCCAGTTGCGACGACACGGCTGCGGCGCTGGTGACCACCGACAGGCGGATCCTCGCCCAATCGGTCGTTTCGCAGAACGACGCCCACCGGCCCTTCGGCGGCGTCGTGCCGGAAATCGCCGCGCGCGCGCATGTGCAGATCCTCCCCGACCTCATCCGCAAGGTGCTCGGTGAAGCAAGGATCGCGATCGGCGACGTCGATGCGATCGCCGCCACCGCCGGGCCCGGCCTGATCGGCGGGGTCATGGTCGCGCTTCTGACCGGAAAGGGCCTGGCGCTGTCGACCGGCAAGCCGCTGATCGCGGTCAACCATCTCGAAGGCCATGCGCTGAGCCCGCGGCTGGTCGATCCGGACCTCGGCTTCCCGTACCTCCTGCTGCTCGTCTCGGGCGGTCACTGCCAGCTCCTCGAAGTGCTGGGCGTCGGCGAGTATCGAAGACTCGCGACCACGATCGACGATGCCGCGGGCGAGGCGTTCGACAAGGCCGCCAAGCTGCTCGGCCTGTCCTATCCCGGCGGGCCGGCGATCGAGGAGTTGGCCAGGCGCGGCGATTCAGCCGCGGTACTGCTTCCGCGTCCGCTGGTTGGATCGAGCGAGCCCCATTTCTCGTTCGCGGGGCTGAAGAGCGCGGTGCAGCGCGCGGTCGCCTCCGGTCGGCACGCGCCCGAAGACATTGCGGCGAGCTTCCAGCAGGCTGTCGTGGACTGCCTCGTCGATCGGACGCGAGTTGCGCTGGCGAGAAGCGACGCCCCGGCGCTCGTTGTCGCCGGCGGGGTTGCCGCCAATCGCACGATCCGCTCCGCGCTCCAGCAACTGGCGAACGACTCCGGCCGGCGCTTCGGCGTTCCGCCTGGGTGGCTGTGCACCGACAATGCGGCGATGATCGCCTGGGCGGGTGCGGAGCGGTTCGAAAAAGGCCTCTTCGACGGCCTCGACGCACCCGCCCGGGCGCGCTGGCCGCTCGATCCAGGCGCCGAAAAGGTCCGAGGCGCAGGCGTGAAGGCATGATCGAGCGCATCGCGGTCATCGGCGGCGGCGCGTGGGGAACGGCGCTCGCCCAGGTCGCGGCGAAAGCGGGTCGCGACACGATGCTGTGGGCGCGAGAAGCCGAAGTCGTAGAGGCGATCAACGAGGGGCGCGGAAACCCGCTCTTCCTTCCCGGATTGCCGCTCGACGCGCGCATTCGAGCGAGCGCCGACCTGAATTCGCTCGCCGACGCTGAAGCCTGGCTGGTCGTCACGCCAGCGCAGCATATGCGCGCGGTCCTCGACGCGGCGCCGCGTTGCGACGTGCCGCTGATCCTGTGCTCGAAAGGCATCGAGGAGGACAGCGGCGAGCTGCTGCATCAGGTCGCCGCCGAAGCCTGCCCCGCAGCGCCCGTCGCCGTGCTTTCGGGCCCGACCTTCGCGCATGAAGTCGCAGCCGGCTTGCCGACCGCCGTCACGCTCGCCG
>JAEZIO010000060.1 GCA_023436615.1 Pseudomonadota bacterium
TTCTTCGACAGGTAAGGCGCGTTCGACATGCTCTCCATGCCGCCCGCGACGATCACGTCGGCCGACCCGACCTTCAGCATGTCGTGCGCGAAGATCGCCGCCTGCATTCCGGAGCCGCAGACCTTGTTGATGGTGACCGCTTCGGCGGAGCGGGGAAGGCCCGCGCCGAGCGCTGCCTGCCGGGCCGGCGCCTGGCCGAGGCCCGCGGGAAGCACGTTCCCCATGAACACCTTGTCGACCTGGTCGGGAGAAATGCCGGCGCGATCGACCGCCGCCTTGACCGCCGTCGCCCCAAGCTCGGTCGCCGAGGCTCCGGCAAGCGCGCCCTGAAAGCTGCCCATCGGCGTGCGCGCGTAGGAGAGAATGACGATCGGGTCGGTGTCGGGGGAAGTGGCCATGATAACTCCGCTTTATTCGTCATTGCGAGCGCAGCGAAGCAATCCAGCTGGATCGCCGCGTCGCTCCGCTCCTCGCGATGACGGACGCTGATGTTGCACCGCACATAAGCGCGCGGGCTCGCTTGTTCAAACGCTTGGGCCGATGCTAGGCCGGGTGCGAACAGGAGACCTCAATGAGCGGTATGGGCCTCGATTTCGACATCGGCGAGATGGGCGACGCCATCCGCGAGACGACCGAGCGCTTCGCCCGCGAGAAGATCGCGCCGATCGCGGCTCAAATCGACGAAACCGACGAATTCCCCCAGCAGTTGTGGCCGCAGATGGGCGAGCTCGGACTCCACGGCATCACCGTCGAGGAGGACTATGGCGGGCTCGGCCTCGGCTATCTCGAGCATGTGGTCGCCCAGGAGGAGATCGCACGAGCATCCGCCTCGGTCGGCCTCAGCTACGGCGCGCATTCCAACCTTTGCGTCAACCAGATCCGGCGCTGGGGCAACGACGAGCAAAAGGCGAAATATCTGCCCAAGCTGATCAGCGGCGAGCATGTCGGAGCGCTGGCGATGAGCGAGGCCGCGGCCGGCTCCGACGTCGTCGGAATGAAGCTCAAGGCCGAAAAGAGCGGCAACGGCTACCGCCTGAACGGCACCAAGTTCTGGATCACCAACGGTCACTACGCGGACACTTTGGTCGTCTACGCCAAGACCGGCGAAGGTAGCCGCGGGATCACGGCCTTCCTGATCGAAAAGGACATGGACGGCTTCGCGCCGGGCCAGAAGATCGACAAGCTGGGGATGCGCGGCTCGCCGACCAGCGAGCTCGTGTTCGACGATTGTTTCGTCCCGCCCGAAAACGTGCTCGGGGATGAGAACAAGGGCGTCGAAGTGCTGATGAGCGGCCTCGATTACGAGCGCACCGTTCTCGCCGGCATACAGATCGGGATCATGCAGGCGTGCCTCGACGTCGTGCTGCCCTACGTCCGCGAGCGCAAGCAGTTCGGAAAGCCGATCGGCTCGTTCCAGCTCATGCAGGCCAAGATCGCCGACATGTATGTCGCGCTCAACAGCGTGCGGGCCTACGCGTACCAGGTCGCCAGGGCCTGCGACGCCGGCAAGACCACCCGCTACGACGCGGCGGGCGCGATCCTGCTCGCCAGCGACAATGCGGTGAAGGTCGCCAGCGAGGCGGTCCAGGCGCTCGGCGGCGCCGGCTACACGAAGGACTGGCCCGTCGAGCGATATTATCGCGATGCCAAGCTCCTCGACATCGGCGCGGGTACCAACGAGATCCGCCGGATGCTGATCGGGCGGGAGCTGATCGGCCTATGAGCGCGCCCAAGCTTGAGACAAAGATCGACGCGGGCGGCGAGGAGTTTCGCGCTCGCGCCGAGCACAACCGCAAGCTGGTCGACAAGCTTCGCGCCGATGTCGCCGAGGCTGCGAGGGGCGGGCCCGAGAAGCATCGGAAGCGCCATGTCGAGCGCGGCAAGCTCCTTCCGCGCGATCGCGTCGAGCGGTTGCTGGACCCTGGCTCGCCGTTCCTGGAGATCGGCCAGCTCGCCGCGTGCGACATGTACGAAGGCGAAGTTCCGGCCGCCGGGATCATCGCGGGCATCGGCCGAGTCTCCGGCCGGCAGGTCATGATCGTCTGCAACGACGCGACGGTGAAGGGCGGGACCTATTATCCGCTGACCGTGAAGAAGCATTTGCGCGCGCAGGAAATCGCCGAGCAGAACCGGCTGCCGTGCGTCTATCTCGTCGATTCCGGCGGCGCGAACCTTCCGCACCAGGCCGAAGTCTTCCCCGACCGCGATCATTTCGGGCGCATCTTCTTTAACCAGGCGCAGATGAGCGCGAAGGGCATCGCCCAGATCGCCTGCGTGATGGGGAGCTGCACCGCGGGCGGGGCCTACGTCCCGGCGATGAGCGACGAGAGCGTCATCGTAAAAGAGCAGGGGACGATCTTCCTCGGCGGCCCGCCGCTGGTGAAGGCCGCGACCGGCGAAGTCATCAGCGCCGAGGACCTCGGCGGCGGCGATCTCCATGCGCGCAAATCGGGCGTGGTCGATCATCTCGCAGAGAACGACGAGCATGCGCTGACCATCGTCCGCGACATCGTCTCGACGCTGCAATCGCAAGCCGGCGCCGACATCGAGCTTCGCGAACCACGCCCGCCGGCTTACGACCCCGAAGAGCTGTACGGCATCATCCCCGAGGATGTGCGCGCGCCCTACGACGTGCACGAGGTGATCGCGCGGATTGTCGACGGGTCCGAATTCCATGAGTTCAAGCCGCTCTACGGCTCGACTTTGGTGTGCGGCTTCGCGCACATCTGGGGGATGCCGGTCGCGATCCTCGCCAACAACGGCATCCTGTTCAGCGAGAGCGCGGTCAAAGGCGCGCATTTCATCGAGCTGGCGGCGATGCGGCGCACGCCCCTGCTGTTCCTGCAGAATATCAGCGGCTTCATGGTCGGCGGCAAGTACGAAGCGGAAGGCATCGCCAAGCACGGCGCGAAGCTGGTGACCGCGGTAGCGACGGCGCAGGTCCCGAAGATCACGGTCCTGATCGGCGGGAGCTTCGGCGCCGGCAATTACGGAATGGCCGGGCGCGCTTACTCGCCCCGCTTCCTCTTCACCTGGCCCAACAGCCGCATCAGCGTGATGGGCGGCGAGCAGGCGGCGAGCGTCCTCGCGACGGTCCACCGTGACGCCGACAAATGGACCGAGGCGCAAGCCGAGAAATTCAAGCAGCCGATCCGCAACGATTACGAAGCGCAGGGCAATCCGTGGCACGCCACCGCGCGGCTATGGGACGACGGAATCATCGATCCGGCGCAAACCCGCGACGTGCTCGGGCTCGCCTTCGCCGCGACGCTGAATGCCCCGATCCCCGAGCGGCCGTCGTTCGGCGTGTTCAGGATGTGATGATGCCCGACTGTCCTACAGCCGCGTTCATCCGCTAAGGGCGCAGCGCGTGAGCTCAATTCGACCCAATTCTTGCCTCGCGGTGCTTTTTCGTCGCAGCGGACGGACTCGCGCGCGCGCACGTGGCTTCGCTGCCTTTGCTGCGTTTCGGGCATGATGAAGTCGCTTCTGATCGCCAATCGCGGCGAGATCGCCTGCCGCGTGATCCGCACCGCGAGGCGGCTCGGGATTCGCACAATCGCAGTCTATTCCGACGCCGACGCCAAGGCGCTTCACGTGCGCATGGCGGACGAGGCGGTGCACATCGGCCCGAGCCCGGCGCGCGAGAGCTACCTCGTCGGCGACAAGATTATCGCGGCCGCGAAGGCGACCAAGGCCGAGGCGATCCATCCCGGCTACGGTTTCCTGTCGGAGAATGCCGACTTCGCTCAGGCCGTCCTCGACGCGGGCATGATTTGGGTCGGGCCCAAGCCGGACAGCATCCGCGCGATGGGCCTGAAGGACGCGGCGAAGAAGCTGATGCAGGAGGCGGGCGTGCCCGTCACCCCCGGCTATCTCGGTGAAGACCAGGCACCGAAGCGGCTCAAAAAGGAAGCCGATGCCATCGGCTATCCGGTGCTGATCAAGGCGGTCGCGGGCGGCGGCGGCAAGGGCATGCGCCGGGTCGATTCCGTCCAGGATTTCGGCGACGCGCTCGAAAGCGCGAAACGCGAGGCCGCGTCGAGCTTCGGCGACAACCGCGTGCTGATCGAGAAATACATCCTGTCGCCGCGCCACATCGAGGTGCAGGTGTTCGGCGACGGCAAGGGCAATGTCGTCCACCTGTTCGAGCGCGACTGCTCGCTCCAGCGCCGCCACCAGAAGGTGATCGAGGAAGCGCCCGCGCCGGGCATGGACGAGGAGACCCGCGAGGCGGTGTGCGGGGCCGCCGTGCGCGCAGCCAAGGCGGTGAATTACGAAGGCGCGGGGACGATCGAATTCATCGCCGACGCGTCGGAAGGGCTGCGCGCAGACCGCATCTGGTTCATGGAAATGAACACGCGGCTGCAGGTCGAGCATCCGGTGACCGAGGAGATCACCGGCCAGGATTTGGTCGAATGGCAGCTGCGCGTCGCTTCCGGCGAGAAGCTCCCGAAAAAACAGGACGAGCTCGCCATCAGCGGCCACGCGGTCGAAGCGCGACTGTACGCGGAAGACCCGGCGAAGGGTTTCCTGCCGAGTGTCGGCAAGCTCGACCATTTCGACCTTGGCGACGCCTTTGATGATTCTTGGGGCCGCGTCGAAACTGGCGTCGACGAGGGCGACGCAATCTCGCCATTCTACGACCCGATGATCGCCAAGCTGATTGCGCGCGCGGAAACTCGCGAGGAGGCAATCGATGAGCTGGCTGGGATAGTCGCAAATGTCGAAGTTTGGCCGGTACGTACCAATGCGTGGTTCTTACTTCGGCTGCTAAATGAACCGGCCTTTCGCGCCGGCTCCGCGACGACGAACTTTGTTGAAGAGCGAGGGACCGATCTAACCGCTGCGCCGCAGTTGAGCGCGGAGGCGCGTCAAGTTGCAGCCGACAACGTCGTCATGGATGAGCGTTTCGTCCAAGGATGCAAAGGTGAGCTCGACTTCGAGTTGATGAACGACCTGCGCGGATTCCGATTGAATCAGGGCCGACAGTTGAAGGTGCGACTAGTTGTTGATGGCGAGCGGGATGAAATAACGCTCCCGGCAACTGTTGAGCAGAGCCTCGACATGAGTTGGGAGAGGCCGACCCAATATGTTGGCGACGGATCGGTCCTCATTTTTGAAAATGGCGCGGCCTTCCGGGCGGCCGCGGATATGCCCCGCGGAAGCGTCGGCGGCGCGGCGTCCTCCGGCACCATCACGGCACCCATGCCGGGCAAGGTGACATCGCTCGAAGTTTCATCAGGCACAAAGGTTCACAAAGGACAACGCTTGCTGACCTTGGAAGCCATGAAAATGGAGCACGGACTCACCGCTCCGTTCGACGGAACAGTCGCCGAGCTCAACGCCAAAGAAGGCGCTCAGGTCATTGAGGGCGCTGTCCTGGCGAAGGTGGAGCCAGACCCGTCGTCCTGAACTTGTTTCAGGACCCATTTTCGTGAAGGGCGGCACTCATCTCAGCTATGGATGCTGAAACGAGTTCAGCATGACGGAGGAACGATGAACATATCGGGCATTTCCGCGGTCGTGACCGGCGGCGCGTCGGGTCTCGGCGAAGCGACCGCCCGCGAACTCGCGAAGCGCGGCGCGAAGGTCGCCGTCTTCGACCGCGACCAGGACAAGGGCGAGAAAGTCGCTTCGGAGATCGGCGGTATCTTCTGCGAGGTCGATGTGACCAGCGATGAAAAGGTCGCTGCCGCTTTTGCCAAGGCTCGCGAGGTGCACGGGCAGGAGCGGGTGCTGGTCAATTGCGCCGGCGTCGCCAACGCGGCCAAGACGGTAGCCCGCGACAAGGAGACGAAGGAGCCGAAATTCTATCCGATGGTGCAGTTCGAGCTCGCCATCCAGATCAACCTGATCGGCACGTTCCGCTGCATCGCGCATAGCGCCTTCGGGATGGTCAACCTCGATCCGCTCGACGACGGCGAGCGCGGCTGCATCGTCAACACGGCGTCGGTGGCGGCCCAGGACGGGCAGATCGGCCAGGCGGCCTATTCGGCGTCGAAAGGCGGCGTGCTTGCGATGGCGCTGCCGATTGCGCGCGACCTGATGAACGACGGCGTGCGCGTGAACACCATCCTCCCGGGCGTCTTCAAGACGCCGATGGTGGCGATGATGCCGCCCAACGTCCAGGAAGCGCTCGGCGCGCAGGTGCCCTTCCCGAAGCGGCTCGGCAAAGCGGAGGAATACGCCCGGCTGGCCGCTTTCATCGTCGAGACGCCGTACCTGAACGCCGAAGCAATCCGCCTCGACGGCGGCATCCGGATGGCGCCGCGATAGGCGGGACCGGTTGGATCGGATGGTCCCGCCCGACAAGAAGGTCGCAGACCACGGCATGCTCCTAGACGACATCGCCGTCGCCGCGCGTGCCGCGGGGGAGGCAATCCTTTCGATCGTCAGCCGCGGGTTCGACGTCGAGCACAAGCACGACAGCTCCCCGGTCACCGAGGCGGACCGCGCCGCCGAGCTCATCATTCTCGCGGCGCTCGCCAGGGCCGCACCAGGCGTGCCGGTTGTCGCTGAGGAGGAGGTTGCCGCTGGCCGCATCCCCGCCACCGGCGACACCTATTTCCTCGTGGACCCGCTCGACGGCACGAAGGAATTCGTGCGCGGCGGCGACGATTACACGGTCAATATCGGCCTCATCGAAGGCGGCTCGCCGAGGCTTGGCGTGGTCTACCAGCCCGCTCGCGATACGTTGTGGGCCGGAGAGGTCGATAGCGGCGCATTTGTCGAGGACTCCCGCGGCCGCCGCTCGATTCGTACGCGCAAACGCGGCGATCGTGTCGACGCCGTCGCGTCCAAATCGCATCTGACGCAGACCACCATCGACTATCTGCAGCAGGCGATCGGAGAGTGCGGCTACGTCTCGGTCGGCTCGAGCCTCAAGTTCTGCATGGTCGCGCAAGGCGACGCGGACATCTATCCGCGTCTGTCGCCGACCAGCGAGTGGGATACGGCGGCCGGCCACGCAGTGCTGATTGCCGCCGGCGGGGCGGTCGATGGGCCCGATGGCCGCCCGTTGGCTTATGGCAAGCCGGCCTTTGTCAACAGGGGCTTCGTCGCCACGGCGGGATGGAAGGCGCCGCCGGTCGGTCCCTTTCTCGAGCCGTTCTCAGGCGGCGGAGAGATTCCGACGGGAGTCTAGTCTGGACGGTCGGACGTTCCGAATAGACGCGGCCGAGGTGGCGGCGATGCACCGCGTGGCGGGGGAGCTATTCTAGACTGGTGGGCGGTGACGGGCTCGAACCGCCGACCCTCTCGGTGTAAACGAGATGCTCTACCAACTGAGCTAACCGCCCCGGTCCCTGCTGCACTGGGGACGCGCGCGGGGCGCGTCAAGCACCGCTATAAGCGGATCCAACCGAGCAGGACCAACAGCACAAGCGTGATCACCGCGCTGATGAGCAGCGAGAAAGCGCACCCGAGGCGGTTCGAAAAGAAGAAGAACATGACCGTCCCAACGGGACGAAAGCTCAGAGGCTCCGGACGAGCTTGACGGCCATCGCAATCCACGGCGGGTTGGCCACGATCTGCTGCCGGCCGCCCGAATCGAGCGGCAGGACCTGCAGCTTCTCATCGTCGCGGTTGATCAGCCGTCCGAACAGGAATCGGCCGGCTGGCCGGGGTAACAGCACGTCGCGGTTGAGGGCGCGGCCGAATTCGTCCGGCTGCAGGGTCTCGCACCACAGCTCGTCGCCGGCACGATAATCCCCCATGCTGGCGCCGACGGTCACCGCGACTTCACCGGGCTTGGGCCGCGGTGGAAGGATGATCGCCGTGCGCCTCGGCGCTGCTGCTCCTGACGGTCCGATGACGGCCGCGACTGGGAGCTCGGCCTTCGCTTCGCCGCTTTCGACGAGATCGGAAGCTTCGACGCCCAGCGCGCTTGCGATCCGGTTGAGCCATACTAGCGAAACCGTCCGCGTCCCGGTTTCGAGCCGCCCGATCGTCTGCGGAGTGGTCGGCGGTTGGCACGCCTGCGCAACCTCGTCGAGAGTCAGTCCCCGGGCTCGGCGGACTTCGCGGATCCGGGTAATCATAGTCTCGGCTCCTGAACCAATGTGGTTTGTCTCTGTCCTACAGTTTTGCCGTTGTGGCAAGCGTCGTTCGACTCAGACGGTGAAGGGAGCAGCGGTGACGCGAGTTCAAAACGGCAGGATTCTGGTGGAGCGGGCGATTGGACGAGACGGGGAGACCATCCGATCGGCGCGAAGGCGAGCGGTGCGATCGGTCACGGTCAACGCGGTGGAATCACCGCTCGGCTGGCTGTTCTCCCGCGGGATCGTGTCGCGACGGCAGTTCGACGCAGGGGAGCAGCTCCGTTCGGACTGGGAACGCGGCGGCTTCTCGTCGCGGGTTACGATGCAATGGGATGCCGCGCCGGTAGGTCGCCAGCGCGGCGGTGCTGCCGCTGGAGGCGATCCCGTGGCGGGACAGATCGACGCGCGGCGCCGGTTCGACGGCGCTGTCGAGGCGGCGGGACCGGGCCTCGCGGACATCCTGTGGCGGATCGTGTGCTCGGGCGAAGGAATGCGGGAGGCGGAGACGGCGTTGGGATGGCCGGCGCGGGCAGGGAAGGTCGTGCTGTCGCTGGCGCTCGATCGCGTCGCCGACTTCTATCGGCTGCGTTAGCGGCGCTCGCCCTACGGACCCGACTTGCGGTCGGCTGAACCCAAGCCGCTGGTCCGGCCGCCGGGCTTCGCCTGCCGGTGCTTCGCGCTCCTTTCCTTGAGGGTGGGGTCGCGTAAATTGTCGCGGCCCTCATCCTTGCCGCTGTTGATGCGCATAAGATTTTCCCGTGTTACGCGTCCCGCAACGCGGCCGGGCCGGGCCCTGTCCGCAGGTCATCGCTCCAACGAAAGGGTTGCCCGCATGATTCTCTACGGATCGTCACTGTCGCCATATGTGCGCAAGGTGATCGCTTACGCGACCGAGAAGGGCATCGAGCTTGACGTGCAGCCCGTCGGACCGGGCGATGCAAACCCCGATTTTCGCCGCGCGAGCCCGTTCGGGAAGATGCCCGCGCTTGCCGACGGCGACTTCTGCCTCGCCGATTCGAGCGCGATCATTCACTATCTCGAGGCCAAGCATCCGCACCCGCAGCTCATCCCGAGCGATCCGGAGCTGCGAGGCCGCTGCATCTGGTACGAGGAGTTCGCGGACACCATCCTTGCCGGCTGCGGAGCGAAGATGTTCTTCAACCGGGTGGTCGCGCCCGTATTCCTCAAGCGGCCCGGCGACCTTGCCGCCGCCGATGCCGCCGAGCGCGACGAGCTTCCCAAAGTGCTCGATTATGTCGAGAGCGTCGCGCCCGAGGGCGACGGCTATCTGGTAGGCGACGGCCTGACGCTTGCCGATCTCGCGGTTGCGGGTCCGTTCGCGAACCTGATGCACCTCAAGATCGGGCTGGACGAAGATCGCTGGCCGAAGACGCTGGCGTTCACCCGGCGGATCCTTGCCCGGCCGAGCTTCGCGCCGTTGGTCGAGCGGGAAAGCGCCTTGCTCCAGAAAGTCGCGGTGTGACGAAAAAGAAAGCGCCGCGCCCCCGGGGGAGCGCGGCGCTGACTGTCGGCGCTGATGCGGCTTAGAAGGAGCCGCCGCCGCCGGAACTGCCGGAGCCGCCCGAGCCGCCGCCGCTAAAGCCGCCGCCGCTCGAGCCGGAACCCGACTCATCGTCTTCCTCGTCGATCGCGCCGCGGCCCTGCTCGGCGAAATCCTGCTCGGAGGAGCCTTGCTGGCCTTCCTGCAGATATTCGCTCGAATCGCTGCCCTCGGAGCCGACGAAGCCGCTGCTGCTTGCGCCGCCCTGTGAGCTGCCGCTGCTTTGCTCGGAGCCGAGGCTGCCGGACTGCTGGCCGGTCAGGTCGGCGACGCTGCTGTCACTCTGGCTGCTCTGGCCCGAGCCGCCCTGCGCGCCATATTCATTGGTGCCGCCCTGGCCCGCCATTCCGCCGGACCCGGTCGAGCTTCCGCCCATGCCGCCGCCCTGGTTCATCTGTTCCTGCTGGCCCTGCTGGCCCTGCTGGCCGAACTGGTTCTGAGACTGCTGCCCAGAGGGAGATTGGTTCTGCTGGCCGGTTTCCCGCTCGCGGTCCTGATCCTCGAACTCGCGGCCGCGGTCGTTTTCATTCTCTGCCATCTGCACGTCCTCCATCACTCGCCCCGCGAATTGCTCAAGGACAAGAACATGGACGGTGCGCGCGACGTTCCGCGCCCGTTACGGAGAATGCGACGAGCCGAGACCAGCAGGCAGAATTTGCGACGAACGGAATAGAAAGGGCCGTCGGTCGTAATGACCAACGGCCCTCCAAGTCTTTGAAAACGGAAAAAAGCTACTTCTCTTCCGCTTCGCCTTCCTGCGATGCTTCCGCCGGCTGCTCTTCACCGGCTGCGTCGGCCTC
>JAEZIO010000066.1 GCA_023436615.1 Pseudomonadota bacterium
CCTCGAGGTAGTGCGTCGTGAGCAGCACGGTCGTGAGCTCCGCGCGCGTCACGGCCTCGAGCTCGGCCCACATCTGGGCGCGGGCCTCGGGGTCGAGTCCCGTGGTGGGCTCGTCGAGGAAGAGGACGCGCGGCCGGTGCACCAGGCCCATCGCCACGTCGAGCTTGCGGGCCATGCCGCCCGAGTACGTCTTCACGAGCCGGCCGGCCGCGTCCGTGAGCCCGAACCTTTCGAGCAGCTCGTCCGCGCGCGCCCGCGCGTCGGGCCCGGACAGGCCCTGGAGCCGCGCCGCGAGGACGAGGTTCTCCCGGCCGGTCCCCATCGGGTCGCTGACCGGCTTCTGCGCGACCAGCCCGATGGCGCGGCGCACGCGGTCGGGGTGGCGCAGCACGTCGACGCCCGCGACGACGGCGCGGCCGGCGTCGGGCCTGGTCAGCGTCGCGAGGATCTTCACGGTGGTGGACTTGCCGGCGCCGTTGGGCCCGAGCAGCCCGAAGATCTGGCCGCGCGGCACGTCGAAGCTGACTCCGTCGAGCGCGAGCTTCGGCTCCGAGCCTTTGCCCGAATAGACCTTCGTCAGGGATTCGATTCGGATTGCTGGCTCGGCCGCGGTCATGGCGAAGGCGCATAGCCGCCGCCCGACCGATGCGGAAGCGAGTCACGGTAAAGTGCCTTTTAACCTTACGCGGCAGGGTGATCTTGACGTTAACCCCGTAAACGGCCGCTCATGGGTGGGCTGGTCAACCTCCGTGCGATCGTCGGCGCCGCGCTTCTCGCGTCAGCGCCAGCGGAGGCGCGCGCAGCGACTCCGCCGGCAAAGGCCAGCGGAACGGCAGTGTTCGTCCGGCCGCTCACGCTCCTGAAGCGCAACGACCTCGACTTCGGTGCGATCGTCGCGTCGACCACCGCGGGTACGGTGACGCTGAATCCGGCGACGGGCACGCTCACGGCAACCGGCGGCCTCGTCCTTGTCCCTGGAGCGACGTCCGCCGGAAGGTTCGTCGGCGCGGGCACCCGAAACACGCCGATCAATATCCGTATCCCGAACGGGCCTGTGACGCTGACGCGCGTCGGCGGCACACAGACGATGACCGTCACCAACTGGACGCTCGATGGCGCCGCCAACCGGCGCGTTCCGCCGAACCGCGCGTTCGAGTTCCGCGTCGGAGGGCGGCTCAACGTCGCCGCGAACCAGATGGACGGGACCTATGTCGGAAGCTTCGACGTGACGGTTCACTATCCATAGTTAAGCCGTCTGGTTAAATTACCGCGCACCGTTCCTCTTCAATCCACGGTCATTCGGCCGCTGCAAACTGCCGGGCAATCGCAATCCTGTGCGAAAGGAATGCTCGGTGGCGAAGACAAAATTGCTTATTGCGGCCGTGGCGCTCGCCTCGGCCTTCGCCGCAGCCCCGGCTGCGGCTGCAACCCCAGTGACTCGCACGACGGACAGCCGCGCGCTGATCCTCGTGCCGCTGACGCTGACGAAGATTACGGACCTGAGCTTCGGCTCCGCGGTGCCGTCGCCGGTATCGGGCGTGATCACCATCAACGCGACGACCGGCAATCGGACCTTCGCAGGTGGCGTGACACTGATTCCGAGTGATGCCGGCAACCGGGCACGCTTCGGCGGAGCCGGGACGCCGGGCCAGCAGGTGATCGTCACCGTGGATGCGCCGCTGCAGCTGACGAGCGCGGGGGGCGACACGATCGACGTGCTCGCATTGACGCTGGACGGCCCGGCAACGCGGCTGATCAGCCCGGCGCACACCTTCTTCGTGGGCGTAGGCGGCACCATCATGATCGCAGCCAATCAGGCCGAGGGCGTTTACGACGGCGATTTCACGGTCACGGCCAATTATCAGTAAGCTGCTGCGCCGCCTTGTCGGCAGTCGATGCCGATCCTAAGTGGCGCAGGCATGACCGCGCCTCCGCCGCCCGAAACCTACAGGATCAAGACCGCGCAGGTCGCGTGCGACGGGTCAGGCGCGGTGTCGCCGGAACTGGGGCATCCGCGCGTCTATCTCCGCATCGATCCGGCGGTCGGCTTCGTCGAGTGCGGCTATTGCGATCGGCGGTTCGTTCTTGAGGGGGGCGTAGCGGACACCGGTTCGAAGTGAACCCCCGCCAGCTCCTCTACCGCTCACTCCAACCGGACGAGGCCCGCCGGCTGGCGGCGCACCATCTCTCCTCTTGCGACGACGGCGAGCTGTTCCTGGAACATAGCGTCAGCGAAGCGTTCGGGTTCGACGACGGCCGGCTGAAGACCGCGAGCTACGACAGCGCGTCCGGATTCGGACTTCGCGGAGTGACGGGCGAAGCGACCGCCTTCGCCCACGCCAACGAGATCAGCGCGGATGCCATTTCCCGCGCCGCCGCAACGCTGACGCTGCTCGATCCGGCCAAGGGGGCGCCGGCTCCGCCTCCTCCTCGCACGAATCAGGCGATGTACGCAGCCGACAATCCGCTGACGGAAGTGCCGTTCGCCGACAAGGTTGCCTTGTGCCAGCTGATCGACGCGGCCGCGCGTGCCCGCGACCCGCGCGTGGCGCAGGTGAGCGTCTCCCTGTCGGCAAGCTGGCGCGTGATCGAGATCATCCGTGCCGACGGTTTCGTCGCGTCCGACGTGCGCCCGCTGGTCCGCCTCGGGGTGCAGATCGTCGCCGCCGACAACGGCCGGCGCGAAGTCGGACACTTCGGGATGGGCGGCCGCCACTTGTACGCGCCGCTATTCGACCCGGCCACTTGGAACCGCGCAATCGACGAGGCGCTGGAGCAGGCGCTCAATAACCTGCGTTCCGTTGCCGCGCCGGCGGGCGAGATGCCGGTTGTGCTCGGGCCGGGCTGGTGCGGCGTGCTTCTGCACGAAGCGGTCGGGCATGGGCTGGAAGGCGATTTCAACCGGAAGGGCACCTCTGCATTCAGCGGCCGAATCGGCAGCCAGGTTGCGGCGCCGGGAGTCACCGTCGTCGACGACGGGGCCATGCAGCAGCGCCGCGGTTCGCTGACGATCGACGACGAGGGGACGCCGACCCGCCGCAACGTGTTGATCGAGGACGGGATACTGAAAGGCTATCTGCAGGACCGACTCAACGCCCGCCTGATGGGAATGGAGCCGACCGGAAGCGGCCGTCGCGAAAGCTTCGCGCACGCGCCCATGCCGCGGATGAACAACACTTTCATGCTGGCCGGCAACGACGACCCGGACGAGCTCGTGAGCCGCGTTGCCGACGGAATCTACGCGAAGAGCTTCGGCGGCGGCCAGGTCGATATCACGAGCGGCAAGTTCGTCTTCTCCTGCACCGAAGCGTACAGGATCCGCGGCGGCAGGATCGCCGAGCCGGTGAAGGGGGCGACGCTGATCGGCGACGGGCCGACGGTACTTACTCGGATCAAGGGCATCGGGAACGACCTCGCGCTCGACGAGGGCATCGGCGTGTGCGGCAAGGGCGGCCAATCGGTTCCGGCGGGAGTCGGTCAGCCTACGTTGTTGATCGACGGCCTCACCGTCGGCGGAACGGCAGCCTGATGGCCGGCGACTGGCGCGCCGACGTTCTGAAATTCTGGTTCGGACTGGAGCCCGAGCAATGGTGGCGCGGCCCGCCCGAGCTCGACGCGGAAGTCCGTGACCGCTTCCTCACCCTATGGGAGCAGAAGCGCCAGCTCCCGGCCAAGTCCTTCCTCGATGAGCCGCTGACCGCGCTCGCGGCGGTCATCCTGTTCGACCAGTTTCCTCGCAACATGTTTCGCGATCACGCGGACCAGTTCTCGACGGATACGCTTGGCCTCGCCATTGCGCGCGAAGCGGTGGAGCGAGGGTACGACAAGCAGCTCAATACCGTCGAGCGCCAGTTCCTCTACATGCCGTTCCAGCATAGCGAGAACGCCGACGACCAGCGTCGGTCGATGCTGCTCTTCACCGAGCTGGGCGACGATCACGCGCTCGGCTTCGCGAAGAAGCACCACGACATCATCGAGCGGTTCGGTCGCTTCCCGCACCGCAACGCGATGCTCGGTCGGACGCCGCGGCCCGACGAAATTGCCGCGGGCGACATCGTCCCCTGGTGAGCACCCTGGTCGAGGCCGCGCGCTTTACCTGGCCCTATCAGGCGGAGCTGTTTCGCGCCTTTCTCGAAAGCCACGGCATGAGCGCCGTGGTCTTCGACACGCAGAGCTTCGGTTATTCCGAAGGCGCCATGACTGGCGTACGCGTGATGGTGCTCGAGACCGAGCTTCCCGAGGCCCGGAGACTCTTTGCGGAGTATGACTCCTAGAGCAGGTGGGCGATTGGCGACAGGTCGACCCCCGCTTCGCCGGCCGCCTGCTCCAGCTCCTCCACCGAGGCGCCCTGGCCGCGCCGCGCGAGCGCCCATGCCATGGTCGATCGGGTACCGGAGCGACAGAAGGCAAGCACCTTGCCGTCAGCGGCCCGGATCGCCTCCTGCATGCATTCGACGTCGGCCGGCCCGATGCCGCGCGTGATCGGAAGGAAGCGATAGTCGATGCCTGCCGCTTCGGCCGCGGCCTCGATCTCGGCGGCAGCCGGCTGCCCGGGATCCTCGCCATCGGGGCGGTTGTTGACGATCATCGTCACCCCCATGCCCTTGAGGTCGCCGACCTCGTGAGGCTGGATCTGCCCGCTGACCAGCGTTTTGTCGTCAAGCTGCCGGATCACGCGTCCTCCTATTCGCCTTGCGTATTCTCGGTCAGTCCGCGGAACGCCAGCATTGGCTCCACCTGCGGGTCGTGGCCGGTGAAGGCGCGATACATCTCTGCATAATCCATCGTGTTGCCGCGAGACAGGATCATGTTGCGGAAGCGCTGCCCGTTCTCGCGGGTGAGGCCGCCGTGCTTGCTGAACCAGTCGAATGCGTCGTGGTCGAGCATCTCGGTCCACGCATAGGCATAATAGCCGGCCGCATAGCCGCCGCCCCAGATATGCGCGAAATAGGGCGTGAAATAGCGCGGCGGCACCTCGGCGACCGCAAAGCCGCTCTTCGCGAGCGACTCCGCCTGGAAAGCATCGACGTCCTGGCGGGCAGCGTCGGGCGAGAGGCTGTGCCAGTCGAGGTCCATCTTGGCCGCCGTGATCGCTTCGCCGAGCTCATAACCCTGGTTGAAGGTTCGCGCCTTGAGGATCTTATCGACGAGCGCCTGCGGGATCGGCTGGCCGGTCTGGTAGTGGACCGCGTAGTGCGGGAGGACCTTGGGATCGAGCGCCCAATTCTCGTTGAACTGAGACGGGAACTCGACATAGTCGCGGGCGACGTTCGTCCCCGACAAGGTCGGATAGGTCTGCGCGGCGAACATGCCGTGCAGCGCGTGGCCGAACTCGTGGAACATCGTCGTGACATTGTCCCAGCTGATCAGCGCGGGCTTGCCGGCGGCGGGCTTGGTGAAATTCTCCACGTTGAACACGACCGGCTTCTGACCGCGCAGATAGGATTGGTTGACGAGGTTCGACATCCACGCGCCGCCGCCCTTGTTGTCGCGCTTCCACGGGTCGATGTAGAACAGCGCAAGCGGCTGGCCATCCGCTTCGTGAACCTCGAACACCCGCATGTCCGGGCTCCATGTCGGGATGTCCTTCCGCTCCTTGAACGTGATTCCGTAGAGCTGGTTGGCAGCGTAGAAGACGCCGTCTTCGAGGACCTTGTTGAACTCGAAATATTGCTTCAGCTCGTCGTTATCGATGGCGTAGCGCTGCTTGCGGATCTGCTCGGCGTAAATGTTCCAATCCCAGGGCTGCGCCGTGAACCCGCCGCCCTGCGCATTCACCAGCGCCTGGATGTCGGCATATTCGGCCTTCTCCTTCGCGGTGGTCGCAGGCTGTAACCGCTGGACGAAGCCGATCGCGTTTTCCGGCGTCTTCGCCATCTGGTCGGTCAGCGTGTACGCCGCGTAATTCGCGAAGCCGAGCAGCCCCGCCTTCTTCGCGCGCAGCTGCGCCAGCTGTGAGATCAGGCTGCGAGTGTCGTTCTTGTCGCCCTTGGAGGCGCGGGTGATGCTTGCGCGGTACAGCGCCTCGCGGGTCGCGCGGTTGGTCAGCGATTCGAGCGCCGGCTGCTGCGTCGTGTTCTGCAGCGGCAGCACATAGCCGTCGACCTTTCGGTCCTTGGCCGCTTCCGCCGCTGCAGCGACTTGATCGTCGGAGAGACCGGCAAGCGCCGCCTTGTCGGCAACGTGGAGCGCGCCGGCCTTGGTTGCTTCGAGCAGCGTCTGGCCGAACTTCGTTTCGAGCGTGCTGATCTGCGTGTTGAGCTTCTTGAGCTCGGGCTGCTTCGCTGGAGGGAGCTTGGCGCCGGCCTTCACGAACTGATCGTAGGTGACCTGCAGAAGGCGGGCCTGCTCGGGATTGAGGCTCAGTGTGTCGCGCTTCTGGTACAGCGTCTCGACGCGCTTGAAGAGCCTGGCGTTGAGATTGATGAAATCACGATGCTGCGAAAGCAGCGGCGAAGTCTTGGTTTCGACGCCCTGCAGCGTGTCGTTGGTGTTTGCGCCGCTCACCGCGAAAAAAGCGAGCAGGGCGCGCTCGAGCAACGCGCCCGAACGCTCGAGCGGGACCAGCGTGTTGTTGAAGGTCGGCGGAGCGGGATTGTTCGCAATCTGCAGCACTTCGCGCTTCTGCTGCGCCATGCCGGCCAGGATCGCGGGAAGATAATCGCTGTCCTTGATCCTCGAGAAATCCGGCGCATCGAACGGAAGCGTGCTCGGCTTTGCGAATGGGTTCGAAGCGGGCAGGGCGGCAGCCGCGGAAGCGCTCCCTTTTTTGTTCGGGGCCGCGAGGGCGGGCGTTGCCGCGAACGTGATTGCGGCGGTGGTCATCAGGAGGGCGCGGAGCATGGATTGTCCTGTCGTTGGCGAGTCGTGGCGTGGAGGTGTCGAACGACGACGCCCGTTAGGCAATACCGAAGGCGGAACGCGTCGATGAACAGCCGCGATTATTCTGCAGCTTCCGCCGCCTCTTCCAGCTGCTCGGCGGCCTGGCGGAACCACATGTCGGCATAGAGTCCGCCCCGCTCGAGCAATTCCTCATGGGTACCGCTTTCGGCCACCGCACCTTCGTCGAGCACAAGGATCATGTCGGAGTTCACAACCGTCGAGAGCCTGTGCGCGATCGTGATGGTCGTGCGGTTGCGCGCGAGCCGATCGAGCGTCGCGAGGATCGCATCCTCCGTCTTGCTGTCGAGCGCGCTCGTCGCCTCGTCGAGGATCAGGATCGGCGGGTTCTTGAGCAACGTGCGCGCGATCGCAACGCGCTGCTTCTCGCCGCCCGAAAGCTTCAGGCCCCGCTCCCCGACCATGGAATCATATCTGTCGGGCAGAACGCCTACGAAGCGATCGATCGCGGCGCCCTTGGCGGCGGCCTCGATATCCGCCTGCGTCGCCTGCTCGGCGCCGTAGCCGATGTTGTATCCGATCGTGTCGTTGAACAGCACCGTATCCTGGGGGACGATGCCAATCGCGTCGCGAAGGCTGACCTGCGTCACTTCGCTTATGTCCTGCCCGTCTATGCAGATCCGCCCCGCGGTCGGGTCGTAGAAGCGGTAAAGCAACCTGCCAATGGTGGACTTGCCGGCGCCCGACGGGCCGACGATCGCGAGCCGCGTCCCCGGCAGGGCATCGAAGCTCAGTCCCTCGAGGATTTCGCGGCCCGGTTCATAACCGAAGCGCACGTCCTCAAAGCGAACGTGGCCGCCGCTAACGAGCAAGGGCTTGGCGCCGGGTGGATCCTTGATCTCCTGGCTCGTGTCGAGCAGGTCGAACATCGCCTCCATGTCGATGAGTCCCTGCCGGATCGTCCGATACACCCACCCGAGCATGTCGAGCGGCCGGAACAGCTGCATCAGTAGGCTGTTGACCAGAACGACGTCGCCCGGCGTGAATCGGCCTTGGCTCCAGCCCCAGACGGTGAAGATCATCGCGCCCGCCATCATGGCGTTGGTAATCAGCGACTGGCCGATGTTGAGCCATGCGAGAGAGACTTCGTTGCGCACGTTGGCCCGCGCGAACTGACCGACGGCCTCGTCGTAGCGGCGCGCTTCCCGCTCCTCCGCGCCGAAATATTTGACCGTTTCGTAATTCAGGAGGGAGTCGACGGCGCGTCCGATGGCGCGGTTATCGACCTCGTTGAGCTCGCGCTGCAGGCGGGCGCGCCAGTCGGTCACCCGCCGGGTGAAGGTGATGTAGATCGCCACCATCGCCAGCGTTGCCGCCACCAGGCCGCCGCCGAACTTGACGAAGAAGATGACGCAGATCGCCGCCAGTTCGATCAGCGTGGGGCCGATGTTGAACAGCAGGAAATAGAGCATCATGTCGATGCTCTTGGTGCCGCGCTCGACGACCTTGGTCAGCGAACCCGTCCGCCGCTCCAGGTGGAAGCGGAGCGACAGCGAATGGACGTGGCGGAATACCTGACCGGCGAGACGGCGAGCGGCGTCCTGCCCAACCTTCTCGAACAACGCGTTGCGCAAATTGTCGGCGAGGACCCCGGCGAAGCGCGCCCCGGCATAAGCAAGGACGAGGGCGGCGACGATCGTGAACGCGGCGGCCGTCCCGGCGCCGGACATCCGGTCGATCACCGCCTTGTAGGCGAAAGGCATGACGAGAACGGCCGCCTTGCCGGCGAGCACGAGCACGACAGCGGCGATGACTCTCGCTTTCAGCTCCGCCTGCCCCTCGGGCCACAGCATCGGCAGGAAGCGCACCAGGGGCGCGAAGCTGCCGCGCTCCGTTGCCTTCTTCGCTGCCGCCTGCCGTGCCATCGGCTCTAGGTAAGGATGCGTATGGCGGCGGGCAAACCTGCGATTCACACAGCCTCCGAAATGATTGGAACCACTCGATTAATCGACGGTTAGTCGGTGCGTTCACCTGATCGAGAGGCGGGGCGTATGGGAGCCGGTTACTTCATCATCGCAATCCTTGGCTGCGCCGACGGCTCGAGCGCCTGCACGCCGCTGATGACGGTTCCGACACGCTACGAAAGCGCCGAGGCCTGCAGCGCAGCGGCGCCCGCCGCGCTCATGGCCAACAGCAATTTCGATTCGCCCAGCCTGTTCGCCGAATGCCGCCGGCAGGCGGCGCCTGCCTCGGCCGAGCGCGAGACCAAGCCGAATCCCGAGCGCGACGCGCGGAGAGGCTAGATGCAAGACGGCAGCGACGTCCTGATCCCCAAGCACGAAGAGGCGAAGGACGATCTTCCGGGAAGCGAAGCCAAGCTCGATCCGAAGCCGGACTGGGAGCCGCGCTATCGCGGATCCGACAGGCTGAAGGACAAGGTCGCGCTGGTCACCGGCGGCGACAGCGGAATCGGCCGGGCCGTCGCCGCGCTCTATGCGCGCGAGGGCGCCGACATCGCCATCGTCTATTTGTGCGAGCATGAGGACGCGGAGAAGACCAAGCAGATCGTCGAGGCCGAGGGTCGCCGGGCCGTCACGATCGCCGGCGACGTCGGAAGCAAGGAATTCTGCGAGCAGGCGGTAAAGCAAACCGTCAACGAGCTCGGGCGGCTCGACATCCTCGTCAACAATGCCGGCGAGCAGCATTGGGACAAGGACATCCGCGACATCAGCGAGGAGCAGCTTCGGCGCACCTTCCAGACCAACATCTACTCGATGTTCTTCATGGTCCAGGCGGCGCGACCGCACCTGAAGAGCGGGTCCTCCATCATCAACTGCACGTCGGTGACGATGTACAAGGGCTCGCCGCTGCTGCTGGACTATAGCGCCACGAAGGGCGCGATCACCGCTTTCACCCGCTCGCTCGCCAAGAATCTGGTGGAGGACGGAATCCGCGTCAACGCGGTGGCCCCCGGGCCGATCTGGACTCCCCTCAACCCGTTCGGTGGTCAGCCCAAGGAAAAGATCCCTGAATTCGGCAAGGACACGCCGATGGGCCGGCCCGGCCAACCGAACGAAGTCGCGCCATCGTTCCTGTTCCTCGCCTGCGAGGACTCCAGCTACATGATCGGGCAGGTCCTTCACCCCGACGGGGGCGATTCCACTTCCAGCTAATCCGGTTGACCGCCGGCCGCCTGCCCGCCGATAGCGCAGGCAATGGCCGGAGAAGCGCGATTGAAGGAAGCGGTGGCCGCATTTCAACGCGGCGACCTCGCCCGTGCCCGCAACCTGGCTGAGCAAGCGGGGAGCGCCGACAGATCGCCCAAATGGCAGCATCTGCTGGGGCTGATCGATTGCCGCTCCGGCTCCCTGGAGAGCGGCGTGGAGCGGTTGAGGTCCGCGTGCGAGGCAGACCCGCAAAACGTCGCGTATCGCGTGATGCTCGTTCGGGCGCTCGTCGACAGCGGCCGTGCCGGCGAGGCGCTCGAAGCCGCCGTTCCGCCGGCCGGAACGACGGCGGCCGAGCTCGCGCTATGGCACGCGCGCGCTCAGGCCGCCGATGCTGCCGAAAATGCCGATGCCGCACAGGAGGCGTGGCGGCATGTCTGCGCGGCCATGCCCCAGGATTGGCGGGCCTGGAGCAGCTACGGCAACGCGCTTCTCGCAACCGCGCGCTGGGACAAGGCCTCGGAGGCCTTCCGCCGAGCGACCGCTCTCAACCCATCCGAGCTGTCGTTGCGGCGGATGCTCGCGACGGCGCTGGGACAGGCGGGACGCACCAGGGAGGCGGCCGATGAATTGCTGTTGTGGGCCGACGCCGCTCCCCCTGACGCCGGGACGCGCATCCTTCTCGCGCGCCTGCTTGCCGACATCGGGCGCGACGAGGAATCACTCGAACAGCTCGACAAGGGCGTCCAGCTGGCAACGGGCGAGCGCTGGTCGGGAGATCATGCGCAGCTCCTCCAAATGGCCAAACCTGCCGCCGAGCTGAACGTCGCCCTGCTGCGGGAGCTGGCCCGGCTCCTCGAACGAACGAGCCGCATCGGCCTCTTACGCAATCTGCTCGCCGAGAGCGCGAACGCCGGAGTGGCGCCGGAGCAGCTCGGTTATCCGGCGGCGGCAGTGGCGCTCAAGGACGGCGAAGCGGAGGAAGCGAAGCGCCTTCTGCTGGCTGACGGGAGCGGAGCCGCTCCACTTCACTGGCACTGGCTCATGGCGCGAACCGCCGAGGCGCTCGGCGACAGCCAGATGGCATTCGCGGAAGCCGAAGCGATGAACCGCTCGGTGCCGGATTATGACGAGTGGCGACGCAAGGCGGGAGAGCATATCGCGTGGGTGCGCGGCCTGTCAGACATCGTAACCGCTCCCTGGGGCGCGCGGCTGAAGCCGCTCGATAAGGGCAAGGAGGCGGCTCCGGCGCTTCTTGTGGGCTTCCCTCGCTCGGGCACGACACTGCTCGACACGTTCCTGATGGGGCATCCGCGCGCGGAAGTGCTCGAGGAAATCCCCACCCTGCACGCGGTCGAGGGCATCCTCGGCAAGCTTGTTGACCTGCCGGACAAATCGCCGAGTGACCTTGCGCGGGCGCGCGCGGCGTATTTTGCCGAAATGCGTCGCCACGTCCTAGCGGACTTCGACGGTCTGATAGTCGACAAGCTGCCGCTGAAGCTGCTCGGAGTGCCGTTCGTTCACGCGATCCTTCCCGACACGCGCATCGTTTTCGCGCAGCGCCACCCGTGCGATTGCGTGCTGAGCTGCTTCATGCAGCCGTTCGCGCTGAACAACTCGATGGCCTGCTTCCTCGACGTCCGCGATGCCGCCGTCTTCTACGACGCCGTGATGACCTACTGGACCAGGGTTCGCGAAGTGCTGCCGCTGAAGGTTCACACGGTGGTTTACGAAAAGCTGGTCGCCGAACCGGAAAGCGTGCTGCGCCCACTCGTAGATTTTCTCGGGCTAGAGTGGGACGAGCGCATCCTCGACCACCGCGCCACGGCACAGGCCAGAGGGGCGATCAGCACGCCCAGCTACGACCAGGTCGTGCAGCCGTTAAGCACCAGAGCGAGCGGCCGGTGGCGCCGTTATGAAAAGCAGCTCGCGCCGGTCCTTCCGTTGCTCCTCCCATGGGCGAAGCGGCTTGGGTATGCGCAATGAACGCCGAAGCCGACTTCGCCGAAGCGCTCGATGCATTTCAGCGGGGTAGTTTCGAGCGCGCCCGCGAGCTCGCCGAGCTCGGCCTGGCAGCGGCTCCCTCGCCCAAGTGGCGCCATCTGCTTGGACTGGCTCACTGCCGCGCGGGGAATCCTTCCGCGGGCCTCGACCATCTCCGCGCTGCGGCCGAAGCCGAGCCCGGCAACGCCGGCTTCCAGCTGATGTTGATGCGCGCCCTGGTGGATGCCGGCCGTCCTCGCGACGTGCTCGCAATGGCCGAGCCTCCGCCTATCGCGTCACCGGCCGACATGGCCCTGTGGGAGGCGCGGGCCGAAGCAGCCGATGCCGCAGGCGACAGCGAAGCTGCGGCCGCGGCTCGAGAACGGCTCACTGGCGTCTTGGTGGAGGCTGGCCGCGGGCTTCAGAGCCAGCTGCGGTTCGACGAAGCGGAAGAAGCGTTCCGCCGCGCGCACGCGCTCAACCCGATGAACGTCGATGTCGTCCGCGAGCTCGGCCTTGCGCTGGAGCGTACCAACAAGCTCGATGCACTGGCCAGACTGCTGAAGGAAGTCGAGAAGGCCGGAATTGCCACCGAACGTTTGCCGTACCTTCGCGCGGTGCTGGCGCGGCGCCAGGACCGGCTCGAGGAGGCGCACGATTTGCTTCTCCGCGCAGATCCGGAAGAGGATCCCGTGCGGTGGCATGCCTTGCGCGCCAAGATCGCCGACGCGCTCGGCAGTAGCGCGGAAGCGTTCGAAGCGGCCACGGCGATGAATCGGGCCGCGATCGCCAACACATCCGGCGCGAAGGACCCAGAGGCGTGGAAGCGCAAGACCGGCGCCTATCGCGAGGAGCAGCATGCTCTTGCGCGGACGATCACCCGCGACTGGGCCGCCCGCGTGCCGTTGCTCACCGAGCCTTGCTCGAAGCGCGTTTCCTTCCTGATCGGATTCCCCCGATCCGGGACGACTCTTCTCGACACCTTCCTGCTCGGCCACCCCCAGGTGAAGGTGCTGGAAGAACGCCAGCTCGTCGGCCGCGCGGCTGCCGCGGTAGGGCCGACGGAGCGCCTGCCGCGCTCGTCCTTGCCCAAACTGAGGAAGGCGCGTTCCGCCTATCTGGCGATGCTGGCCGACGAGGTTGGCCGAGATTTCGACGGGCTCACGGTAGACAAGTTCCCGCTCGACATGGCGTCGGCCCCGCTCATCCAGGCCATCTTCCCCGGCGCGCCCTTCATCTTCGCGCTGAGGCACCCGTGCGACGTCGTCCTCAGCGGGTTCATGCAGCCGTTCGGCGTGGTCAACTTCGCCGACATCGCCGACGCCGCCGATTATTACGATGCGATGATGAGCATCTGGACCGCCTCTCGCGAAGCCATGCAGCTCAACGTCCACACGGTCGTCTATGAAGAGCTGGTGCGCGACCCCGAAGCGGTTCTTCGGCCGCTGCTCGATTTCCTCGGCCTCGATTGGGACGCACGCGTCCTCGATCACGAGCGGACGGCCAAAGCGCGCGGCACCATCGTCACCCCGAGCTACGATCAGGTGACGGAGCCGATCACCACGCGCGCCGCCGGACGCTGGAAGCGGTACGAGAAGCAGCTTGAGCCGGTGCTTCCGATCCTCCTGCCGTGGGCCAAGCGGCTGGGCTATCGCGAGTGAGCCCGACGGCAGAATTCCGCGAAGCCCTGGACGCGTTCCGGAACGGCGACGTGGACCGCGCGCAAAAGCTCGCCGAAGCGGCCGTCAAAGCTGGCCCCAGCGCCGAATGGCAGCATCTGCTCGGGCTGATCCATTGCCGGCTAGGGGATTCGGCGCGTGGCCTCGAGAACCTTCGCGCCGCCGCCGAAGCCGAGCCTCGCAACGCCGCGTTCCAGGTAATGCTTGCTCGCGCGCTCGTTGACTCCGGAAGGGCTGCGGATGTCCTGGCACTGGCGGAGCCGCCGCCGATCACCACCGCGGCGCTGCTGGCGCTATGGCAGGTGCGGGGCGAGGCCGCGGACGCAGCGGGCGAGTGCGCGGCGTCAGCCGTTGCCTGGGGCACGGTCGCGGCAGCCGCGCCAACCGACTGGCGGGCGCACGCGAATCTCGGCAATGCGCTCGCGGCACAGGATCGGTGGGAGGAAGCCGCCGAGGCGTTCTCCCGCGCGGCGAGCCTGAACCCGGACGACGCGGAGCTTCGGCGCAAGGCCGGCGCGGCGCTCGCTCAGGCGGCACGGCTCGACCAGGCCGTCGACCATTTCCGCGCTGCGGTCGAGATCGACCCGAGCGATGTTGATACGCGGTTGCTTCTCGCGCGGGCGCTCGCCGGCCTCGAGATGCACCAGGAAGCGCTTGGCGAGCTCGCGACGGTCCGAAGCCGCCAGCCCGGTCTCGCCGGCCTCGACCTTGCGATCGCGGGAAGCGAGCTCGCGCTTATGCGCGTCGAGGCCGCCGGGGAGGCGTTTGAGCGGGCGCTCGCAAAAGCGCCGCGCGATATCGAGACGCTGGACAAGGCCGGCGCCTATTTCGAGCGAACGAACCAGCTCGGCCGGCTCAATACTTTGCTGACGTCGGCGGAAGCTGCAGGCATCCCGCGCGAGGCTCTCGCGCTGTTGTGGGCGTCGCGCGAGCGCCGCGAAGGGCGGCTCCAAAGCGCGCTTGAACTGCTCCTCGGAACAGGCGCCGACGACGATCCCGTTCGATGGTGCCGCCTGCGCTCGAAGATCGCGGACTCACAAGGCGATGCCGCCGAGGCCTTCCAGGCGGCCGGGAAGATGAATCGCGCGACGAAGGATTACGACGGCTGGCGCAGCAGGGCGGCGGCTCAGCGGCGCCGCCTGCGCGAGCTCGCCACAGCGATCACGCCGGAATGGGCGGCAGCGCTCCCACAGCTCCCGTTGGAGGGGCGGACGCCTGCGTTCCTGGTCGGCTTCCCTCGCTCGGGTACCACCTTGGTCGACACCTTCCTGATGGGCCATCCCAATACTGCGGTTCTTGAGGAGCGGCCGGCGCTCATCCAAGCCGGCAACGTCGTCGGCGCGCTCGCTGACCTGCCGAATGCGTCGGCAAAAACCCTTCAGGACGCCCGCAGCGCCTATTTCAGCGGAATTGAGGCGGACGTGGGCCCGGGCTTTCCAGGCCTCGTGATCGACAAGCAGCCGCTCAACATGACGATGGCGCCGCTTATCCATTGCCTTTTCCAGGACGCGGCCATTCTGTTTGCGCAGAGGCATCCGTGCGACGCCGTGCTGAGCGGTTTCCTGCAAGGCTTCGTGCCGTCGACAAGCATGGCCAACTTCCTGGACATCGGCGACGCAGCCGACTTTTACGACGCCGCCATGAGCGTGTGGGCCGCATCGGTGGACGCGCTTCCGCTCAAGGTCGCCTCCATAGTGTACGAGGATCTGGTCGCCGATCCTGAAGCTGAGCTTCGCCCGGCTGTAACCTTCCTTGGCCTCCAATGGGACGACAGGCTTCTCGATCACCAGGCGACGGCGAAGTCGCGCGGAATGATCAAGACGGCGAGCTACGACCAGGTCGTGGCACCCCTCACAACCTCGGCGAGCGGCCGCTGGAAGCGCTACGAGAAGCAGCTCGAGCCGGTGCTTCCGATCCTCATGCCGTGGGCGGAGCGGCTGGGATACCGCCACTGACTTGGGAGATTTTCCCAACTGACGGCGGCAATTCCGCCAGCACATTTGCAGCTCGGATTGTTTTCATTGGATAATTTCAATTTGGCACGGTCCCTGCATTGGATGTGATGTGGACCCGATAGTGGGTCCCGCATACGAAAAAGGGACCAACAAGATGTTTGCTACTTTCTCTGCCAGCCGCGAAACCGCCACGGCTTTCGCCGCCGCTTTCATCGCCGCAATGCTGTGCGTCAGCACTGCCACCTCGCTCATCGCCTGAACGGGAGGATCATGTGGCCAACCGCTTCGTGATAAACCGGCGCGACGCCAAGATCATGGGCGTCGCGGCCGGCATCGCCGACTACAGCGGCGTCGACGCGCTGATTATCCGCCTCGCATTGGTCGCAGCATTGCTTGTGACCGGCCCCGTCGTGCTGCTCTTCTACCTGCTCACGGGCTTGCTCGCCGCCGACCGATGAGTTGCGTTATCGCGGTTCCGCGCATCCGTGCCGCAGTTCCCCGTCAACGGTCAGAGTCACCGCGATCGGGTAGCGTTTGTCCGACATGCCGTCGGAGCATCCCCTCTCCGGCCGCGTCTTCATCGTAAAATCTCGGCCCCTGAGCGCACCCGTCCAGGTGCCGCTCTCCATTGTGCCGCTGAACTTCGTCCAGACACGCGTTCCTTCCTGATCATCAGGATGCGAGTAGGTCACGCATCGGCCGACCACGTCGACGGCCCAGAACGGTTCGGTCCCCAACCCATGAAGCCTGTTCGCGTCGATCGGCTTGCCGTCCTGCGCCATGCACGCCTTCGCCGCCCCGGCCGGCGAGGGCGCTCGCGCAGCCGGTTGCGCTTCGTTTTCGCCGGCTTGCTCGAGTTGCTCCCGAGCACCCGCGCTTAAGTGCCGTTCAAGCGGCGTCGGTTGCTCGACGGCATTGCCTGCGTCCTCGCCTGGACCGGTCTGGCTGCAGGCGCCGATCAGCAGAATCGCGACCAAGGGCGGGAACCTTCGCATCGGCGTCCTCATCTGATTGGCCACTGGCCGCCACGGCTAGCGTGGAGTAGACCGCACGTCCAACATCAGGAGCGAATCATGCGCAAGCTGTTGATCGGGCTGGCCATCGCCGCGATTGCGGCCCCGGCGTGGGCCGCTCTTCCCGTCGGCTCGAAGGCGCCAGATTTCACCACCACCGGCGCGCTGGCCGGCAAGCCCTTCAAGCTGCACCTGAAGGACCAGCTCAAGCACGGCCCGCTCGTTCTCTACTTCTTCCCCAAGGCGTTCACGAAGGGCTGCACGCTAGAGGCTCATGCCTTCAGCGACGCCGCCGCGGACTTCAAGAAGCTCGGCGCGCGCGTGATCGGAATGTCGCGCGACGACCTGCCGACGCTTCGGAAATTTTCCGTGGAGGAATGCCGCAACGCCTTTCCCGTCGCCACCGCAACCGCGGCGACGGCCAAGGCCTATGACGTCGTCTTGAAACAGAAGCCGGAGCTTACGGACCGAACGTCTTACGTGATCGCGCCCAACGGCAAGATCGTGTTCGTCCATTCCGATCTCGACTTCAGCGAACATGTCCAGAAGACGCTGGCGGCAGTGAAGGCGCTCAAGCGCAAATAAGCGCGGGCTGACGCCGCGTCTTACCGGGACGCCAGCTTTTCCGCCTGTGCTGCTTTCGAGGCATCGAGAAGCGCCGCGATGGCCTTGCCGTCGCGCTTGTAGACGTCGGCATAATCGATGATCCGCCCGTCGACGTGCGCTGCCGAAGACATGTAGACGATGTACACCGGCAGCGGCTTGGGAAAGTTCGCCTGCACCGACTTGCCGCTCGCGACCGTCGCCTTGATCTTCTCCGGGGTCCACTCGGTCCCGCCTTCGGTAAGCAGGATCGTCGCCAGGTCCATGATATGCTCGGTGCGGATGCAGCCGTGGCTGAAGGCCCGGACGCGGCTGTTGAATCGCGACTTGGCGTTGGTGTCGTGCAGGTAGATCGCCTTGGGGTTGGGCATGACGAACTTGACCTGTCCGAGCGCGTTGGTCGGGCCCGGCGGCTGGCGCCAGCGCTGCACTTTGCCGTCCGCTCCCTTGACCGCGACATAGCCCCCCTTGCCGCGGACTTCGCCTTCGATGCTCTTCGGCACCTCCCACCACGGGTTAAGGATGACGCCGGTGGCGACGGCGGAGAGCTGCGGAGTCGGCGTCGAGATTTTGCCGGCGACCGCGTGATGGCGCGACTTCGTCTCGCCGTTCTCGACGAGAGCGGCGGTGTAAGCCGGCACGTTGACGATGATGTAGCGCTCGCCGAGATCGCGCGGCAGCCAGCGCCAGCGATCGAGGTTGAGGCGGATCCGGTTGATCTTGCCCGTCTCCGATGCCGGGGTGACCCGCAGCGCTTCCTTCAGCGACGTATATTGCGGGTGGGTCGGAAGCAGGCCGTTGAGCGTGTCCGTCACCTGGTGCGCCTGGACGGCCCAGCGCAGCAGCTGGTCGGAGCGCCCGGCGTCGAGGTCCGGGTCCTTGATGTGCCAGTCGATCCGGTCCTTGCCGCGGACGTGACCCAGCGCGAGGTCGGCCGCGACCTTCTTGAAGCGAACGCTCGCCGCCTGGCTGACGGCCATTGGATCGCCGCCGCGAAGGGCCGTCGTCAGGCCTGCTGCGTCGTAGTCTGCGGGATCGAGCCCTTCCTTGCCGATGTTCTGGATGTAGGCCAGCAGTTCCTGGACATCGGTGAGGCTCCACAGCGGTGGCGGCAGCGGCGCCGGCTGCATCTGCTGCGGCGGCGTGGCGGACTGCACTTGTACCGGCTGGCCAACGGCAGGAGCCGGCTGTTGCGCCTGAGCCGCGAAAGGAACGGCAGACGCCGCCGATAGGATTGCGAATGCGTTGAAACGATTATGAAAAGTCACAGCAGTCTCGCTCTTCGGGCCCCGGGGAGTTCCTGCCCTTCTTCGCCGTTCGACCTCTTACACAAGCTGAACAGCAGCAACCAGTGATCCCAAGCCACGGTCGCGTCCTAAGTCGTGGATAACAACCAATCTTTAAGGCGTTGCTACCTAATCCTCCTCCACAATGGGGGAGTTTATGTCCAGTCAGTATCTCGATGGCTCGATGGTGCCGCGCGCCGTCAAGCGCCATGTCGACCACCGCTCAGAGCCACGGGCGGCGGCCGATCCCGACACCGCGGTCGTGCACTTTCGCGGCCGCGACCACCGCGTCGCGCTGATCAACATCTCCAACTCTGGAGCGATGGCGAGGTTCTCCTTGATCCCGCACATCGGCGAGACGATAAGCATTGCGTTCGACGGCCGATCGCCGGTCGCGGGCACCGTCTGCTGGGTCAGGGACGGGAAGATCGGCATTGGTTTCACTGCGCCGCCGGAGTAGCGGCCCGTGGAGAACGAGTTTTTCGATGATCAAAGCGCGTATCGCCGAAGTTCCGGACGTGGCCGACCGCCGCCGCGCAGCGCGTGTCCCGCTCGATCTCGACGTTACCGTGCGCGAGCTTGGCGCAAGCGGCACCGAAGCGCGTGTGCTCAATATTTCAGAAACGGGCTTCATGGCTGAAGCGGAGGCCCATTTTGAAGTCGGGGCCCGGGTATGGCTGATCCTGCCCGACCGCGACCGCGCAAGCGCGGTCGTCAAGTGGGTCGCCGGCAACAGGCTTGGGGCGGAGTTCGCCGAGCCGATTTCGGTCGCGGGCTTGCAGAACCCCTAAACGGCTGAATCGCCAACCATTTCATCGTAAACACACGACTTACCTTCTGTCCCGCATTGGGGCAGCGATGCAACCGCTCCGCCTTTCGCTCGTTCACCCGCGCCGAAAGGAAATTTTTTATGCCTGCGAACTCAGGCCTGACTGACACGACCTACCAGCCGACGTCGCGCGGATATCACGCCGTTTACCGGGAGCGCGAGGTCAACCACTGCCCCGGTTGCGGACGGACTCACTGGATCATCGGCCGGGTCTCCGCGGAATGCGCCTTCTGCACGACGGCATTGCCGCTGGCGGAGGCGAGCACGCACTCGCACCATCGGCCCGTCATCATCCAGCACAAGAACCGCGACCACCACGCCTGGGCAGCCTGAGCCCGCCTATTTTGTGGGTGTCGGCCTCACCGGCACCGGCGCGTTGCACAGGTCGACGCCCCCTGCGGGCCGGATGAAGAAATCGTCCTTCCGGTTCGCGCGTGCCCGCACATAAGCCGCGAAGGCGGAACTGCCGGTATCGAGATACTGGAAGCTCGGCCGATCCCCTGCGAGGTCGCTTGCGAGTTTTGCCCAGGTGATGGGCACGTCCTGCGAACGTTCCTTGTAAAAGCCCAGCGCCTCGGTCCCGCGTGGAAGGCTGCTCATTGCCTCGATGCCGCTGATGACGCGCCCGATCACTGCGATGTTGCGATCGAGATGCCGCGGCGCATGGCCGATGACGGCGTAGAGCTCGCCGCCGGTGCCTGTGTCGGGCGAGAGGTCGCGGCCGACGCCGACATAGCCGTAGCAGTGGACGAGGTTGGCCGTCCCGGTTTTCGGGCTGTAGCCGATCGGCCAGCCGAGGGCGTATCCGGCGCGGGGCGCGTAGGCGTCGGCATATCCGAGCGGCTTGATGCTCAAGCCCCTCGTCGAGCGCGCATATTCGGAAGGCGGCTTGGCCACGACGGCGGCGGGCAGCGGGTCGTTGCTTTCGTTCTTGCCCCACTGGACGACGTAATTGTCCTGCACGCGATAGATGGCGGCCTTGTCCCACCACCCGGCTCTCGCCAGCGCCCGGATATTGCCGACGTGGACCGGCGCGAACGCCGGCGCCAGCTGGATGACCACTCGCGCGCCGCTGCCCAGCTGCACCACCAGCAGGTCGTCGGCGGGAATGGTTTTCCAGGCGCCCGGCGGGGCAGCAGCGACGATCTCCGATGGGGTCTTGGGCGGAGGAGCAGGCGCAGCGGCGGTGAGTGCAACAACGAGCAAGGGCGCGACGTGACGCATGGATACCCCCATCTTCCGGCTTTTGTCCGAACACTCTAACGGCGGCGCATGCACGTCGCCACTCTGATGCTGCTTGGCTCGGGCGAGCTGGGCCGCGAATTCACCATCGCAGCGAAGCGGCTTGGCTGCCGAATCGTCGCTTGCGACCGTTATGCGGGCGCGCCGGCCATGCAGATGGCGGACGCATTCGAAGTGTTCCCGATGCTCGACGGGGCGGCGCTTCGCGCAGCGGTGGAGAAGCACCGGCCCCACGCGATCGTCCCGGAAATCGAGGCGATCGATACGGCTATGCTGATCGAGCTGGAGCGCGAGGGCTGGCGCATCGTGCCGTCCGCTAAAGCGGTCCAGCTGACGATGAACCGTGACGGCATTCGCGACTTCGCGGACAATGAGCTCGGGCTGACCACCTCGCGCTACCGCTTCGCCGAAAGCCGGGAGGAGGCCGTGGCCGCCGCCCGGCTCGTCGGCCTGCCGTGCGTGGTGAAGCCGGTGATGTCGAGTTCGGGCAAGGGCCAGAGCACGGCCGGTACGCTCGCGGAAGTCGAGGCCGCATGGGACTATGCCGTCGCCAGGATGCGTGGCGACCGCCCGCGGATCATCGTCGAGGAGTTCATCCGCTTCGACAGCGAGATCACTCTGCTGACGATCGCCACTCGAGACGGCGTCCTGTACTGCGACCCGATCGGCCATCGCCAGGACCTCGGCGACTATCGCGAGAGCTGGCAGCCCGCGCACCTTCCCGCCGAGGCGCTCGCCTCGGCTCAAGACCAGGCACGGCGCATCGTCGAGGCGCTCGGCGGACACGGGATATTCGGCGTGGAATTCTTCGTCCGCGGCGATGAAGCGATTTTCTCGGAACTGTCGCCGCGGCCGCACGACACCGGCATGGTCACATTGATCTCGCAATATCCGAACGAATTCGAGCTCCACTTGCGGGCCATCCTGGGGCTTCCGATCCGCGCCATCGATCTTGCCGGGCCGTCCGCCTCGGCGGCGATCCTCGCCGACCGCGAGTGCGACCACTTTCGTTTCGAGGGGATAGCCGAGGCGCTGGCGCTCTCTTCGCCGTCGCAGCCTGTCGACGTCCGTATCTTCGGTAAGCCGACGACTCTGAAGAACCGTCGCATGGGGGTTGCGCTTGCGCGCTCGGCGACCGTTGAGGAGGCCGTGGAGAAGGCCAAGTCGGCAGCGTCAAGGATCGCGATCCGCTACGGCCAATGAAGCTTTCGGCGCGGTTTCGCGTTGCGGTCATGGAGAGGAGGGAGCCGATGCGTCTTATGATGAGCGTTGCGGCGGCGGCACTGGCAGTCGCGGGCTGTGACAAGGGCGAGCCCCAGCAGACCCGGTCAATCGTCGTTCGAAGCGCCGAGCAAAACCAGATGCACAAGCTCAACGACCTCAACCGGGCGATTGCGCTCAAGCGGGCGATTTACGATTCGGGCTATCGCTGCCAGCGCGTGACCCAATCGGGCTTCGTCGGCACGTACAAGAATCTCGACATGTGGATGGCCGACTGTGCCGACGGGCGCGCATGGGCCGTCTTTACGGGACCAGACGGAAGCGCGCAGGTGCGCGATTGCAAGGACGTGGAGCAGTTCGGGCTGCCGAAATGCGAAATCAAGCCCGGCAAGGCAGCGCCGAAACCCGGCTAGCAGCGGACGTCAATCGCGGCAGAGACGCTTTGCTGCGACCTAGTCGCAGCGCCGAGACGCTTTGCTGCGACCTAGTCGCAGCGCCGCGTCTCCTTATACTCGCCGGCGGCGGACTTTTCCTTGACGGTGATGCACTTGCCGACGCGGGTTTCCTCCCGCCAGCTGCCGTCGGCGTTGACCGTGCGGTCCGCCTTCGGGACGCGCTTGCCGTCGCGGATCTCGTAGTTCCAACCGCTGGGCGTCGACTGCTTCGCCGGCGCTGCATAAGCGGAAGCCGCCGCGGCAAAGCCGAGGCCGACGAGCGCACCCGCTGCAATTCCGATCCAAAGCGTCTTCATTACACTACTCCCTAGCATCGCTTCCTAGCCGAAACGACGTGAACCGGGGGTGAAGACCAGGCGCACGAGTTTCACGGCGAACCGTTGCTCGCGAGGCAAAGTGGGATTTGGATGTCGGCCGCGCAAGCGGCGACCGGAAAGGCTCAGCCCTGGCGAGCCTTGAAGCGCCGGTTTGTCTTGTTGATGACGTAGGTCCGGCCGCGACGACGGATCACCCGGCAGTCGCGGTGGCGCGACTTCAGCGACTTGAGGCTGTTGCGAATCTTCATGGCCGGGCGCTTGCTCGTTCTCTCGTGTTTCAGTGATTTGGGAGGTTCGTGAACCGGCGGTTCCCCTATGGGGACAGCGGTGCCGAGTCAAGTTGCGCTATCTTTTCGCGCGCGGCTGCCCCGGGGCGAAGACGTCGCCGAAATAATCGCCGCGGTACCACAAAGGCCGTTCGTCGGCGTCCGCCAGCGCCCGCGCGATCCGGTAATTGAGCTGCGCGTAGCGGGCCCCCTGCTCCCACAGAATGGGCTGCTTTAGGTCGTCGTTGGGCTTGTGATAGGCGTTGGCGAGGAAGTCTTTCCACTTCGCTTCGCCGCCGTTCGCGTAACCCGTCATCAGCAAGATCGCGGGAATTCCGCGCGTCACGAAGCGGTAGTGATCCGAGCGAACGAAGATCGCCTCCTGGGGCATCGGATCCGGAGAGACGCGAACGTTCATGGCCTGGGCTGCATCCGCGATCATCCTCGCGACGGTGGAATGGTCTCCGCCGAACGCGATCACGTCGGTGAACGGGTACAGCAGGACCGGCATGTCCAGATCGACAACGCCGACGATGCTCGCCCTCGGCACGGTTGGATGCTCGGCGAAATAATCGGCCCCGCGCAGTCCCTTCTCTTCGCCGGTATTGGCGATGAACAGCACCGACCGGCGCGGCGCCTTCCCGGAGGCGACGAACTCGCGCGCTGCCTCCAGCATCGTCGCCACGCCCGCCGCATTGTCGAGCGCGCCGTTGTAGATCGCGTCTTCGCCCGGCTTGGCGTCCTTACGCGTGCCGAGATGGTCGAGATGCCCCATCAGCACCACATGCTCGTTCTTGAGCTTCGGATCGGAGCCGGGCAGCAGACCGATCACTTCCGGGCTTGTGAAGTCCTTCCAGCGAGTCTCGTCGCTAAGCTGCAGCCGCGCCGGCATCGCGAACCCGGGTAGCGGGCCGGGCCTTTCGCCGGCCGCGCTGATCCTTCCGAAGTCCTTTCCGGCCGCCTTGAACAGTCGCTCGGCAACGCTCGACGACAGAGCGATCGACAGTCCGGTGCTGCTTGCGTTCCGCTCGGCGGGCCCTCGAACCCAGTCCACGACCGCGCGGTCGTAATAGCGAACCCGGTCAAACCCGGGCCGGTTGCCGGTACCGGCGACTTCGATGACTCCGACGGCACCTTTCGCGGCCGCCATCTGCTGCTTCCAGCTATCGAGGTGCGCGGCGATTTCGGTGGGCAAGCCCCTTGGCGTGCCTTCCAGCGCAACGACGATCTTGCCGCGAACGTCGAGCCCGGCATAATCGTCGATGCCGAGCCGCGCGTCGCTGATTCCGTGACCGACGAAGACCAGCGGCGCGTCGATGGCTCGCTTCTGCTGGCCGATGCTGGGCCGCACCGCGAAATCCTTGCCCACCGTCAGGGCGATCTTGTTCCGGCCGACGGAGATCGTGGCGGCCGGAGGCGCGGCGTGCGTCGCGCGGCGGAACGGCACAAGCTGGTACCAGCTGCCGCCCGCGCCGCCCGGGACGAGGCCGATGGCGCGGAACTGCGACGCGACATAGGCGGCGCCGATATCGTAGCCGCGAGATCCGGTGTCGCGGCCTTCCAGAAGGTCGCTGGCGAGAAATTCGACGTCCGCGCGCACCCGGTCCGCCGAAGCCGCGGTGGGGGCAGGCGCAGGACTCGCAGCCGCAAGCAGAAGTGCGAGCGGCGCAGCGAAAAAGGCGGAAAGCTTCACGCGGTGGCCATGCCTTGCAGCTTGCGCTCCCATTCGAGCGCGTGGGTGACGATCGTGTCGATGTCGGCAAAGCGCGGAGTCCAGTCGAGCGTTTCGACCAAGCGGCGGTTGGAAGCGACGAGAGCGGGCGGATCGCCGGCCCGACGCGGTTTCATCTCGCGGGGAATGGGCCGGCCCACCACCCGATCTAGCGCATCGAGCACCTCGAGAACGGACAGGCCTTTGCCGTAGCCGCAATTGACGACCAGGTTCTCGGCCGGCCTCTCGATCAGACGCTCCAGCGCCAGCACATGCGCGTCGGCGAGGTCGCTGACATGGATGTAGTCGCGGATGCAGGTTCCGTCGCGCGTTGGATAGTCGTCCCCGAACACGTCGACATGGCCGCGCTTGCCGACCGCGGCTTCGACCGCGACCTTGATGAGGTGCGTCGATCCCTTGCCGATCTGGCCGGAGCGGCCCTGGGGGTCGGCGCCCGACACGTTGAAATAGCGAAGCGCTCCGTAGTTGAGCGGGTAAGCGGCCGAGCTGTCGGCGAGCATCCGCTCGGTCATCAGCTTCGAGGCGCCGTAGGGGTTGATCGGCTCCTTGGGGTCCTCTTCGTCGATCGGCACGCGCTTTGGCGCGCCGTAAGCGGCCGCAGTCGACGAGAACAGGATGTGCTTCACCCCGGTCGCGACGGCGGCGGCGATCAGCGCGTGCGTCGCGACCGTATTGTTCGCGTAATAATCGAGGGGCTTTTCAACCGATTCCGGAACCACGATCGAGCCGGCGAAATGCATGATCGCGCCGGTCTGCTGCTCCTTGAAGATTCGTTCGACGAGGTCGCGGTCGGCAATAGAGCCTTCATAGAATGCCGCGGCTTCGGGCACGACCTGGCGGGTCCCGTTCGACAGATCGTCGATTACCGCGACGGGCCAGCCGCGGTCCATCAGCGCGAGCACCGCGTGGCTGCCGATGTAGCCGGCGCCGCCGGTGACGAGGACTGAAGGCTTGGCCATTGGGCCAAGGCGCTAGCGGCGGCCCTTGCTTGCGACAACCGCATTTTCGGCTATCACGCCGCTCTCTCTCCCCCACGGCTTTCCAGAAGGTCCGATGACACTCACGATTTCGAGCGCGTTCGACGCCGGAAACATCCGCGTCTTGAAGCAGGACGGCGACAGTGCCGACCTGGAAATCGGCAAGGACCATCTGAGCGATTTCTACCAGTGGTTCTACTTCCGCGTCGCGGGATGCCGCGGGCGCGAAGTGACACTTCGGATCACCAACTGCGCCGGCTCGGCCTATCCCAATGGCTGGCCGGATTATCGCGCCTGCATTTCCTACGATCGCGACGAATGGGTCCGCGTCAACGAAACCGGCTACGACAATGGCGTTCTCACGATCCGCCTCAATGCAATCGAGGACATCGTGTGGGTCGCCTATTTCGCGCCTTACTCGATGGAGCGTCACCACGATCTGGTGACGTCGGTCGCAAGCCTGCCCGGCGTCACCTACAGCTCCCTCGGCAAGTCGCTCGACGGGCAGGACATCGATTGCCTCACCATGGGCGAGGGCCCGCTCAACGTGTGGCTCTACGCGCGCCAGCATCCGGGCGAGAGCATGGCCGAATGGTGGATGGAAGGCGCGCTCGAGAAGCTCACCGACCCGGAGGACCCGGTTGCGCGAGTGCTGAGAAAGCACTGCACCTTCCGTATCGTGCCGAACATGAACCCCGACGGGTCGCGCCGCGGACACCTCAGGACCAACGCCGTCGGCGTGAACCTCAACCGCGAATGGCATGCGCCGACACCCCAAAAAAGCCCCGAAGTGCTGTGCGTCCGCAATGCGATGGACGAGACAGGCGTCGACTTCGCGATGGACGTTCACGGCGACGAGGCGATACCGGCGAACTTCCTGGCCGGCTTCGAAGGAATTCCTTCCATCACCGACCGCCAGACCCGCCTGTTCAAGTCGTTCAGCGACACGCTGGAGCGGCTTTCGCCCGATTTCCAGACTCGCCAGGGGTACGAGATCCCGAAGCCGGGCGAGGCCAACATGTCGATGTCCACGACGCAGCTGGCCGAGCGTTACGGCTGTGTCTCCATGACGCTCGAAATGCCGTTCAAGGACAATTTCGACCTCCCGGATCCGGTCTATGGCTGGTCGCCGGAACGCTCGAAGCATCTGGCGCGCGCGTGCCTGGATGCGCTCCACGCCATCCTTCCTGACCTCGAAATGGCCGCGGTCCGCAAGCCGAAAGCCGAAAAGGTCGACGCCTGATGCCGCAGCTGGTCCTGATCCGTCACGGCCAGTCCCAGTGGAATCTCGAAAACCGCTTCACCGGCTGGTGGGACGTAGGCTTGTCCGAAAAAGGTGTTGCTGAAGCAGTGGCCGCAGGGGAGCTGATGCGCGATCGGGGTCTCGACTTCGACCGCTGCTTCACGAGCCTTCTCACCCGCGCGATCAAGACGCTCGACCTTGCGCTCGAAGCGATGGACCGGCTGTGGCTGCCGGTCGCGAAGCACTGGCGCCTCAACGAGCGTCACTATGGCGGCCTCACAGGGCTCAACAAGCAGGAGATGCGCGACAAAGTGGGCGACGAGCAGGTCAAGATCTGGCGCCGCTCCTTCGATGTCCCGCCGCCGCCGCTCGATGCGGACAGCGCGTGCGACGTGTCGGGCGACCGCCGCTATGCCGGCATCGAGGTTCCCCGAACCGAAAGCCTGAAAGACACCATCGCCCGGGTGCTGCCTTATTGGGACGAAGCGATTGCGCCGGCGCTTCGCTCTGGCGAGCGGGTGCTCATCAGCGCTCACGGCAACTCGATCCGCGCGCTGGTCAAGCATCTTTCGAACATCGGCGACGACGACATCGTCGGGGTCGAGATCCCCACGGGTCAGCCGCTCGTATACGAGCTCGACGGCGATCTGGCCGCGCGGGACTCTTACTATCTGAGCGAACGCCCCTGACGGCCCGTCGGCGGAAGCTAAGCTGCCGCCGACTTGACGTCGTACATTGCGTGGTCGGCGCGGCGGATGACGGCATCGGGCTGGTCGCCGGCCTCGATCATCGTAACGCCGATGGCGACGCCGAGCGGCACGCGATTGCCGTCGCATAGAATTTCATCGGCCTCGATCTGCTCGGTCAGCCGCTCGGCGGTCTCGACCGCGATCTCCTCGCTCGCATGGGCGAGCAAGACGCCGAACTCGTCCCCTCCGAGCCGCGCCACGCAATCGCTCTTGCGAACGCCCCGAGCGAGCGTGAGCGCGACATGCACCAGCGCATCGTCGCCCGCCGTATGGCCGAAGCTGTCGTTGATGCTCTTGAGCCCGTCGATGTCGATGAAGAGCATGGCGGCGCTTTCGCCGTATCGGCTGACCCGGCCGATGAGGGCTTCCAGTTCGCGAAGGAAGCCGCGCCGGTTGGGAACCGGAACCAGCGCATCCTGGTGTGCGAGCTCGTCCAGCTGGCGAACACGTTCCTCCAGCCGCGCGATCTTCGCGCGCAGCCGCTCGATTTCATCGAACGCGCCCCCCTCCGGCGACTCTGTCGACCCGTCATTCACGACGCCGCGCCATAACCCGATTCAAACTGGCGCGAAATGCGCGGGGTTATTGCGTCCCGATTGCGAACAACCGGCGGCGATTCTAAACGGCCGCTTCGGCGGCGCGACAAGGGAAGGCTAGGGAATGGCCCCGGCGGTTGGGATCATCATGGGCAGCAAGTCCGATTGGGAAACGATGCGCCATGCCGCCGACATGCTCGACCGGCTCGGGGTGGAGTATGAGACGAAGGTCGTCTCCGCGCACCGGACTCCCGACCGGCTCTACGACTATGCCACCACTGCTCGCGAGCGCGGGTTAAAAGTCATCATAGCGGGCGCCGGCGGCGCCGCGCATTTGCCGGGCATGACGGCGTCGATGACCGTTTTGCCGGTGCTCGGTGTGCCGGTCGAAACCCAGTCGCTCAAAGGCATGGATAGCCTGCTTTCGATCGTGCAGATGCCGGCGGGCGTTCCCGTCGGAACCCTGGCGATCGGCAAACCCGGCGCAATCAATGCAGCGCTGCTGGCAGGCTCGATCCTCGCAGTGAGTGACGAGGACCTCGCGCAGCGGCTCCAGGCGCACCGTACCGAGCAGACCGCTTCGGTTGGCGAAGCGCCGCAGTGACGCTTCCGCCGGGCTCGACAATCGGGATCATCGGCGGCGGCCAGCTCGGCAAGATGCTCGCCGTGGCCGCGGCACAGCTCGGCTACCGATGTCACGTCTTTGATCCGAGCGAACATCCATGCGCCGCCGATGTCGCCCGGTTCACGCGCGCCGACTATTCGGACGAATCTGCGTTGCGCCGTTTTGCCGAGGCGGTCGACGTGGCCACCTACGAATTCGAGAATGTGCCGGCATCATCGCTCGAAGCGATCGCCGGCAAGCTGCGTCCGGGAGTTGCCTCGCTTCAGGTCGGGCAAGAGCGCGGCCGCGAAAAGCAATTCATCGAGAGCAGTGGCGCCCGCGTCGGCAGATGGATGTGCGTCGATAGCGAGGAGGAAGCCGTCGAGGCCGGCAAGCGGATCGGGACGCCTCTCGTGTTGAAGACCCGACGCCTCGGCTACGACGGAAAGGGCCAGGCCTGGGCGATGGGCCCCGGTGAAGCGGCCGATGCGTGGGATTCGATCGGGCGACAGCCGGCGATCGCCGAGGCACGGGTGGATTTCGATTGCGAGTTTTCCGTCATCCTGGCGCGCGATTTCGGAGGCAATGTCGCCGTGTGGGATCTTCCGCTCAACGAGCATGAGAACGGAATACTCCGTCGCTCGACGGTGCCATCCGGTGAGCTCGTCGACCGCCACCGGGACGAGGCGGTGCTCGCGACGGTGCGGATCGCGGAGGCACTCGGGCACGTCGGAGTGCTTACCGTCGAGTTCTTCGCGACGAGCGACGGCCCGCTGGTCAATGAGATCGCACCACGGGTGCACAACAGCGGTCATTGGACGATCGAAGGCGCGGTGACTTCGCAGTTCGAGCAGCACATCCGCGCGATCTGCGGGCTCTCGCTCGGGTCTACCGCTCGGGTGGGCAAGTCGGCGGTGATGGAAAACCTTCTCGGCGAGGAGATCTGCGACTGGCCGCGCCTCGTCGAGGAAGCGGGCGCCCACGTCCATCTCTACGGCAAGGGCGAACCGAGGCCGGGGCGCAAGATGGGGCACGTCACCCGAATCGGCTGAGCTGCGGGCGTTCGTCGCGGATCCGTGCCGGTTTGCAGAAGCCGAGCGCAACGGCGGCTTTTGCCCCTTGTCTTTCGTTAGCGGTCATGGCCATCGCGGCCGGAAATGAGTTGCATTTCACCACGCAAAATTGTGCCGCCATCAGTTCCGGACAATGCCGCCGCAGATTGCCCCGTGAGCTGGTCTTCCATTATCCGCGGAATTCGATTGAACGCTGCGCGGCAGCCCCCGGCGCTGGCAAGCGAGCTTCTCGACTTCGCCAACTTTCTCGACGGTGTCGCGCAGCTGGAGGCGCGCAAGGCGGATCGCGAACAGGGACGGACTTGACAACGCTACAATTGTAGCGCTACAGGTGTAGCGTTGATTTGAGAGGCTCACTCATGCGCTCGCCCGTCGTCCTGTTGCCGCTTGCACTTCTCACAGCTGCACCACTGGTGGCGGCCGAAACGGTTGCCGTTCCGGCGTTCCGCTCGGTTGAGCTCCGCGGCGGCGGCCACGTGGTGCTTCGCCCGGGACCCGCTCAGCGCGTGACGATCGTGAACGGCAGCACCCAGTTCACCCAGATTCGTGTCGACCGTAATGGCAAGCTCAAGATCGATGCCTGCAACGAGCGCTGCCCGCACCGCTACGACCTGAGAGTCGAAATCCAGTCGCCCCACGTGCCCGACGTTGCGATCGCGGGCGGCGGCGCGATTGCCGCTTCCGCAGGTTTTGCCCCGCAGCCGCAACTGTCGGCGGCCGTCAACGGCGGCGGCGTCATCGATGTTCGGGCGCTCAGAGCCCTAAGTGTTTCCGCGGCCGTCAACGGGGGCGGGCAGATTCGCACGGGCCCGGCGCGCAGCTTGTCGGCGGCGATCAACGGCGGGGGCGAAGTCCGCTACGCGGGCAATCCCGTGACAGCCGTCGCCATTCGCGGCGGCGGTGCAGTCCACCGGGACTGATCATCGGCGGCTCGCGGGTCCGGGCGCCACTTCGTCTAAGTGACGCCCGCCCGTCTTTACCGAGGCTGTATCTCCTCGACCGGGAGCCCCAGCTTTTTCAGCTGTGGACGCACCTTGGCGGCGTCGCCAACGACGACCCACACGAACGAGCTCGGATCCACGGCCTCGCGGAGCGACGCGTCGATGTTGGCCTTGCTGAGACCCCGATACTTCTCGGCAAGCAGCTCGTAATAATTGTCGGGACGGCCGTAGAGCGCGTTCGTCTGCATTGCCGACAGGACGGCGGTCGACGTTTCGAACTGGCCCGGAAGCGCCTTGATCCGGTTGGCGACCGTGCGCTCCAGCTCCTCGTCGGTGACGCCCTTGGTGGTCAGGAACTCACGGATGTCGTGGCGAAGCGCGGCGATCGAATCGGCGGTGCGGTCGGCCTGGACCGGCGCATTGACGATGAAGGGAACGACCTTGGCATTGAGCTGCGTCGTTCCGCGAACGCCGTAGGACCAGCCCTTCGTCTCGCGCAGGTCCATGTTGATCCGCGACAGGAAGGTGCCGCCCAGCACGTCATTGGCGCCGCTGATCGCCGCCATCTCGCCCCTTGGGTCGATCGGCGTAACCTGCCCGGCCATGATGTAGGACTGCGGCGAACCTGGCCGGTCGATCAGCACGATCTTCTCTGCCTTGGGCCGTGCTGGAAGATCGGCGAAGTTCTTCACGCCCTTAGGCGCCGTCGGTGCCGCCCAGCTGCCGAACCTCTGGTCAAGCTGCTGCTGGACTTCGGCGAGCGGGAGGTTCGAAACCACGAAGATCTCGACGTTATCCGGACGCAGCCAGTGCTGCCGGAACGACTCCAGGTGCGTCCGACTGAAGCTCTTCACGGCCTCGGGGCTTCCCAGGCTCGTCGAACCGTAGGGGTGTGCGTCGCCGTACAGAAGCACCGGCAAGGTGCGCGAAGCGATGCCCTGCGGGTCCTTCTGCGCCTGCGCGATCGCGGTGAGCATCTGCGTGCGCACGCGCTCGACTTCCGAAGGGACGAAGTCCGGCCGCTGCACGATGTTCGCGAGCAGGTCGAGCGAAGGCCCCAGGTTGGCGCTAAGCGCCGACAGCGTCACGGTGCTCTGGTCGGCGCCGCCGCTTGCGCCGATCTGCGCGCCCAGCCTTTCCTGCTCCTCGGCGATCTGCTGCGAGGTCATGCCGGCCGCGCCCTCGTCGAGAAGCGCCAGCGTGAGGTTCTGAAGGCCGCGTGCCCCGGGCTGGTCGGCCGCATAACCCGCGTCGAAGGCGAGGCCGATCTGGGTGACCGGGACCGCCGTGCGCTGCGCGTAATGAACCCTGATTCCGTTCGACAGCGTCATGTGCTGGACGTCTGGGAAGTCGAGCGGCGCGGGTTCGCCGACGCCGGGAACCTCGCGCTTCACCTTGGGCGTCGCGATGTCCGCGCTCTTGCCCTTCTTCGCCGCGAACTTCGATTCCTCGTAGGGCGGGCGGTCGCCCGGCTCGAGGCGGATCGCGAACACCGGCCGCGAGAGCCACTGCTGCATCGCCGCCTTCACGTCGGCCGGCGTCAGCGCCGCATATTTGTCGAGTGTCTTCTTGTAGTAGTCGGAATCGCCGGCAAAGACTTGACCCTCGGCCAGCGCCACCGCCTTGCCTCCGAAGCCGCCGACCTGCTCGAGGCCGCGAATTCGCCCGGCAACCTCGCGGGTGGTCGCCCGGCGGACTTCGTCCTCCGTGGGGCCGTTGGCGACGAAGTCGGCGATGATCTCGTCGAGGCGCTTTTCGACAACCGCCGGGTCCACTCCCGGCTTGACGGTCGCTTCGACCTGGAAAATCCCGACGCGCTGGAACGGCTGAAGATAGGCGCTGACTCCGACCGCGAGCTTCTCGTCGCGAACCAGGATCCGGTCGAGCCGCGAGCTTGCAAGGCCGCCGAGGATCGACGCGCCGACGTCGATTGCCGCGAGCTGGTCGGACAGCAGCCCCGGCACCGCCCAGTGGCGCTGAACCTGGGTCGCCGCCACGCGGTCCTTCATCACGATCGCCTTGGGCGCTGGCAGCGTCGGTACATCGGCAGCGGCAGGCGTGTTCACCGGGCCGCGCTTGATCGCGCCGAAATATTTCTCGACCAGCGGCCGCGCTTCGGCGGGCGTCACGTCGCCCGCAAGCACCAGGGTGGCGTTGTTCGGGCCGTACTTGTCGATGAACCACTCTTTCACCGTCGCGAGGCTCGCGACATCGAGGTCGGCCATCGAGCCGATCGTCGAATGATGGTAGGGGTGGCCTTCGGGGAACAGCGTCCCGAGCTGCTCATATTCGATCAGCCCGCCCGGCTGGTTGTCGCCCTGGCGCTTCTCGTTCTGGACGACGCCGCGCTGGTTATCGAGCTTCTCCTGCGTGACCGCGCCGAGCAGATAGCCCATGCGGTCGCTCTCCATGAACAGCGCCTTCTCGAGCGCCGACTTGGGCACGGTCTGGAAATAGTTGGTGCGATCGAACCAGGTCGTGCCGTTATAATCGGTCGCGCCGATCTGCTGCAGATAGGTGAAATAGTCGCCGGGCAGGTTGTCGGACCCGTTGAACATCAGATGCTCGAACAGGTGCGCGAAGCCGGTCTTGCCGGCGGGCTCGTCCTTGGACCCAACGTTGTACCAGGTGCTGACCGCGACGACCGGCGCCTTGTGATCCTCGTGGACGATCACCGTCAGCCCGTTCTGCAGCTGGAAGCTGGTGTGGGGAATGGCGACTTCGCTGACCAGCGCGCTGACCGGCGCAGGCTGCGGCTCCGCCGGGACCGCAACGGCGGCGGCGTTCGGCGGCGGCGGCGCTACGGCAACTTGCGGCGCGGTGGCGCATGCGGCGAGCGAGGTGGTTGCAAGCAGAAGGGACAGGCGCTTGAGGCTGTTGGTCACGCTGGTTTCTCCGGGAAATCTGGCCGGAGGTTTAACCGCGGTTGTGAGGCTGACAAGCCGATACTGCTAAACGGACGATAGTTTTCGACTGACGAGTGAGCGGTACGGCTGCTTGGCCCATTGAGGAATGGCCGCGACGCGAACAGCAATGCAACCGTTGTTTGCCCGGCGGCGTTGCGCTCGAAAACTTTTAGACCGAAGTGGTCGCGTCCCGGCCGGGGCGGCCACCGCCACTGGAGCTTTGATGACGCAGGACGAAACGCTTCGGCCCGGCAAGGCCGCGACGGGAGTAACAGGCCTCGACGACATTCTCGCCGGCGGGCTGCGTCGCGGACGGGTCTATCTGATCGAAGGCAGCCCCGGCACGGGCAAGACCACGATCGCGACGCAATTCCTCCTCGCCGGCGCCGAAGCCGGCGAGCGCGGCCTTTATATCACTCTCTCGGAAACGGAGGAGGAGCTGCGCGAGAGCGCGGCTTCGCACGGCTGGTCGCTGGACGAGCCGAACGCCAT
>JAEZIO010000026.1 GCA_023436615.1 Pseudomonadota bacterium
TCGGCGCTCCGAACCGGCCGCGCCGCAAGCCCAAGGGCAAGCCTCGGCTGAGTTGATTCGAGACGGCGCTTCCGCTACTGGCGCGCCGTCCTCATGGACATACATGACTGGAGCACGCTTCGGGATGAAGGGTGCACGCCGGCCGACGAGGTTTCGTCCGCCGGCGCAATTTGCGTTGCGCCTGCCCATATGGGCGGCTCCGGCATGTTCAGGAGATTTGCGTGTTCGATAACCTGAGCGACCGCCTTTCGGGCGTCTTCGACAAGCTTCGCGGCCGCGGCGCGCTGACGGACGCGGACGTGCGCTCGGCCATGCGCGAGGTGCGCGTGGCGCTACTCGAGGCGGACGTCGCGCTGCCGGTGGCCCGCGATTTCGTCGACCAGGCCACGGAGAAAGCGGTCGGGCAGGAAGTGCTGCGCTCGATCACTCCGGGCCAGATGGTCGTCAAGATCGTCCACGACCAGTTGGTCGAGACGCTCGGCTCCGACGCGTCCGAGCTCAACGTCGACGTCAATCCGCCGGCGGTCGTGATGATGGTTGGTCTCCAAGGCTCCGGTAAGACGACGACGACCGCCAAGCTCGCGAAGAGGCTCACGGAGAAGAACCGCAAGAAGGTGCTGATGGCATCGCTCGACGTCGCCCGGCCGGCGGCACAGGAGCAGCTGGCGGTGCTCGGACGCCAGGCCAACGTCGACACCCTGCCCATCGTCGCCGGCCAGCAGCCGGTCGATATCGCCAGGCGCGCGGTCCAGGCGGCGAAGCTGCAGGCCTATGACGTGATCCTGCTCGACACGGCGGGTCGTCTCCACGTCGACGAGCAGCTGATGGCAGAGATGAAGGCCGTCGCGCAGGCCGCGCAGCCGACCGAGACCCTGCTCGTCGTCGACAGCCTCACCGGCCAGGACGCGGTCAACGTCGCCAAGGGCTTCGCGGGGGAGGTGGACCTCACCGGCGTGATCCTCACCCGCCTCGATGGCGACGCCCGCGGCGGCGCAGCGCTGTCGATGCGCGCCGTCACCGGCAAGCCGATCAAGTTCGCCGGTGTCGGCGAAGGGATCGACGCGCTCGAAGCTTTTCACCCCGAGCGCATCGCCGGCCGGATCCTCGGCATGGGCGACGTGGTCAGCCTGGTCGAGAAGGCCGCCGAGACGATCAAGGTTGAGGATGCCGAGAAGCTCGCGGCCAAGATGGCCAAGGGCAAGTTCGACCTCGACGACCTGCGCAGCCAGATCCAGCAGATGCAGCGGATGGGCGGCCTCGGCGCGCTCGCCAACATGCTCCCAGGCATGAAGGGCGTGAAGGGCGCGATGGAGAAGGCGCAGGACGGCAAGGCGCTGATCCATCTCGAAGCGATGATGAGCTCGATGACCGCGAAGGAGCGGGCGAAGCCGGAGTTGATCAACGCGAAGCGCAAGATCCGCATCGCCAAGGGGAGCGGCACGACCGTCCAGGAAGTGAACAAGCTCTTGAAGATGCACCAGGAGATGTCGACCGCGATGAAGCGGCTCAAGAAGATGGGCGGCTTCAGCAAGCTGGCTGCGATGTTCGGCGGGGGCGGTGGGCTCGGCGGGCTCGGGGGGGCCGGCGGACTGCCCGACTTGACCGGCGCAGGCGGTTCCGGGGGCGCTCTGCCGGGTCTCGGCGGCGGCCCGTTCAACCTCCCGCCCGGCTTCGACAAGTTTTCAAAGAAATAGACGAACATACTGAAAGGACAGATCACATGGCTCTAGCAATTCGCCTCTCGCGCGGCGGCGCAAAGAAGCGGCCCTATTACCGGATCGTCGTCACCGACAGCCGGTCCCCACGCGACGGCCGCTTCATCGAGAAGCTCGGCACCTACAACCCGCTGCTGGCGAAGGATTCGCCCGAGCGCGTGAAGCTTGATGCCGACCGCATCCAGCATTGGCTTTCGGTCGGCGCGCAGCCGTCGGACCGCGTGCTTCGCTTCCTCGATGCCGCAGGGATCAAGGAGCGCGCGGCGCGCAACAATCCGAAGAAGGCCGAGCCGGGCGAGAAGGCCAAGGAGCGGGTGGAAGCCCGCGCGGCCAAGGAAGCCGAGGCTGCCGAGGCAGCAGCGGCTCCTGCGGACGAGCCAGCGACTGAGGAAGCTGCGGTCGCCGAGGAATCCGCGGTCGCCGAGGAAGCTGCAGTAGCCGAGGAAGCTCCGGTGGCCGAGCAAGCGGCAGCTGAAGAGGCTTCGGCCGAGGCTGCTCCGGAAGAGGCGACTCCGGCCGACGAAGCGACGAACGAAGGCCAATCTGCCGAGGAACCCGCCGAGGGCTCGGTCGAGGACGCTCCCGCCGAGGGCGCCGAGACTGCTGCCGAGACCGCCGAGGCGGCTCCGGCCGAGGAGCAGGCTGACTCGACGAACGAGCCCGCCGAAGGTGCTGCCGAGGACGCGCCCGCAGAAGGCGCCGAGAAGGCCGACGAGGCCGAGAAGGCGGAGTAGTCCGCGAGTTGAGCCGCATCGCCCTTGCCGCCGTCGCCGGAGCGCATGGCGTCAAGGGCGAGCTGCGCCTGAAGCTGTTCACCGACAGCGTCGACAATCTCAAGCGTCACGCGACGGTGTTCGTCGGCGGCGCCGAGCACGGGCTCGAAAGCGTGAGGCCGGGTCCCACCGGCGCCGTTGCGCGCATTTCCGGTGTCGGCGATCGGGCTGCGGCAGAGGCGCTCCGGGGATCGCTGCTCGAAGTCGACCGCGCCGCGCTGCCGCCGCTCGAGGACGGCGAATATTACCACGCTGACCTGATCGGCCTGCCTTGCTTCGAGGCCGGCGGGCGCCAGCTCGGCCGGGTCGCGGCGGTCGAGAATTACGGCGCCGGTGACCTGCTCGACGTCGAGACGAGCGACGGCAAGCGCTCGCTGATCCCCTTCAGGGCGGGCATCGCCGATCTCGAGGACGGTCGCATCCTCCTCGACCCCGAATTCCTCGCCTAGGTTCCTTCCCCCGCTTCCTCGAGCTCCTGCGTCGGCTCGCGCCAGCGCGGCTCCTTCGCGCACAAATCGTTGCGGATCGTCGTCGCGGCGACGCCGCCTTCGCCCATCGCGTGGCTGATCTGGTCGAGGCCGTGCACGACGTCGCCGGCCGCATAGAGGCCTTTGACGCTCGTCCGCTGATGATCGTCGCATAGAAAGCAGCCGTCCTCGGCGAGCTTCGCGCCCACCATCTCGCCGAGCTGGGTATGCGTGTCCGAGCCGAGGGCCGGGTAGATGCTGTCGAAGGTGTAGTGGCCTTCGGCCGTATCGACGACGATGCATTTTTCCGGGATGGCGACGGCCTGCGCCGGGCCGTCGACGCAATCGATGCCCGCGTCCTTGAGCTTCTGCTGATCGTCGCCCTTGAGGCTGAGCGCCTTGTCGGGCGCGATCAGGGTAACGTCGGCCGTAAAGCTGCGGATGAACACCGCCTCGGCGACGCCGTGGCTGTCGCTGCCGATGACGCCGACTTTCTTGTCGGTGATCTCGTAGCCGTCGCAGATCGGGCAATAGCGTACGAGGCCGCGCGCCAGTGCATCGTCGTGAAGTTCCTCGTCCATAGGCGGGCGGCGGTTGGTGACGCCGGTCGCCAGGAGCACGGTTCGCGCGGTCGCCGAGCCCGAACCCCAGGTCGCGGTGAAAAGGCCGCTTTTCTCGTCGCGCTCGAGCTTGGTCACGCGCTCGGTAACGATCTTCGCGCCATATTTGCACGCCTGGTCGCGCATCCGCTGGAGAAGCTCCTCGCCATTGATCCCGTCGGGAAAGCCGGAGACGTTGCGCGTGCACGGAATCCAGCTCGCGCGGCTCTTGCCCTCGTCGACAACGAGGATGTCGAGGTGGAAGCGGGCGAGGTAGATGGCCGCGGTGAGCCCGGCAGGCCCGCCGCCGACGATCAGGCAGTCGAGTGGTTCATCCATGCGACGCCCAATGGATTGTGATAGCGGCGGTTCCGCAATGCCGTTCCGCGCGACCGTCCTGACGCTCTATCCGGAGATGTTTCCGGGGCCGCTGGGCATCAGCCTCGCCGGCAAGGCGCTGGGTGAACAGATCTGGTCGCTCGAGACCGTCCACATCCGCGATTTCGCGAGCGACAAGCATCGCAGCGTCGACGATACGCCGGCGGGCGGTGGGGCAGGGATGGTGCTTCGGCCCGACGTCCTCGCCGCGGCGATCGACAGCGTAGCGGACGGCAGACCGTTGCTGGCGCTAACCCCGCGCGGCAAGCCGCTGACCCAGGCTCGGGTGCGCGAACTTGCAGGCGGCGAAGGCGTGATCCTGCTCTGCGGCCGCTTCGAGGGCTTCGACGAGCGCATTTTCGACGCGCGGCCGATCGAAGAAGTATCGACCGGCGACTATGTGCTCTCCGGCGGCGAGCTCGGCGCGATGGTGATCCTCGATGCTTGCGTAAGGCTGCTTCCCGGGGTAATGGGCGCCGCCTCCAGCGGAGAGGAAGAGAGCTTCAATGAGGGGCTTCTCGAATATCCGCACTATACCCGGCCTGTCACATGGGAAGGGCGCACGATCCCCGAAGTGCTGCGATCGGGGGATCATGCGAAGATCGCGGCGTGGCGACACGAACGCGCGGTCGAAGATACACGGCTAAGGCGGCCGGACCTGATCGAGCGCCACGGGGGCGCATCGCAGGCACCGCCCTCTGGCGCGCGGCGACGAGATACGAGGCGTAACGACCAATGAACCTGATCGAGACTCTCGAGCGCGAGGCAATCGACGCTCTTACCGCAGACAAGCCCGTCCCCGAGTTCCGCCCCGGCGACACGCTGAAGGTCGGCGTCAAGGTCGTCGAAGGCGACCGCAGCCGCGTGCAGAATTTCGAAGGGGTCTGCATCGCCCGCTCCAACAAGGGCGTCGGATCGAGCTTCACGGTCCGCAAGATCAGCTTCGGCGAGGGCGTCGAGCGCGTCTTCCCGCTCTATTCGCCGGCGATCGATTCGATCGAGGTCGTGCGCCGTGGCGCAGTGCGCCGCGCCAAGCTCTATTATCTGCGGGGTCGCACCGGAAAGTCGGCGCGCATCGCCGAGCGCCGGACGATCCAGCGCGATATCCCTGCAGGGCAGGGCGCCGAAGCCGAAAAGGCCGGCAGCGAAACCGAAGCCTGAACCATCGCGGCAGTCGAAGCAAAGGCGGGGCCGTCGGCTCCGCCTTTTCTTTTTGGCGTCGGCCTCTACCGTGAGCCGATGCGCAAGAGCCTGTTTTTCCTCACGGCCGCCGTCGCGGCCGCGGTTCCGATGACGCCGCTTTCGGCAGCCGACATCCCGCTCGAGCGGGTCTTCTCCAGCCCGTCGCTGAGCGGCGCGACTCCGCGTCAGGCGAAGCTGTCGCCTGACGGCCGCCTCGTCACCCTCTTGCGCAACCGCGCCGAGGACAAGGACCGCTTCGACCTGTGGGCCATCGACACGTCGACCGGCGCGGCCCGGATGCTCGTCGATTCCGCGAAGATCGGAAGCGGCGGCGCTATCTCCGAGGAAGAGAAGATGCGGCGGGAGCGCGCCCGAATCGCCGGCACGAAGGGCATCACCGAATATGAATGGGCACCGGATTCGCGCTCGATCCTCGTCCCGATCGACGGCGACCTGTTCGTCGCGACGCTCGACGGCCGGGTCCGGCGGCTGACCGAAACCAAGGCGACCGAGATCGACCCCAAGGTCTCGGAGACGGGACGCTACCTTTCATTCCTGCGCGACCAGAACTTGTTCGTCATGGATGCGGCGACCGGCAAAGAGCGGGCGCTGACGACCGACGGCGGCAAGACCTTGAGCTGGGGTGCGGCCGAATTCGTGGCGCAGGAAGAGCTCGACCGGAACACCGGTTACTGGTGGTCGCCCGACGACCGGTTCATCGCCGTAGCCCGCGTCGACGAGAGCCCGGTCGCGATCGTCAAGCGCGCCGCGATCGGCGCCGAGGGCACCGACCTCATCGAGCAGCGCTATCCTGCCGCAGGCACGCGCAATGCGATCGTCGATCTCTATTTCATGACGCCCGACGGGAAGTCGCGCGTGAAGGCCGACCTCGGACGCGATCCCGATTTTTATCTCGCGCGCGTCGATTGGGCGAAGGACGGCAAAAGCGCGTTCGTCCAGCGGCTAAGCCGCGACCAGAAAAAGCTCGACATGCTTCGCATCGACCCGGCGACGGGCCGCTCGACGCTGCTCTTCTCCGAAAGCTCGCAATATTGGGTGAACCTCACCGACAACTTCAAGCCGCTGAAGGACGGAAGCTTCATCTGGTCTTCGGAGCGGAGCGGCTTCTCGCACCTGTACCGCTGGCGCGATGGCCAGTGGACGCAGCTTACGACGGGCGACTGGGCGGTGCAGGATGTTGCCGGGGTTAACGAGGAGGCCCGGCGCGTCTATTTCACCGGAACCGCCGAGACACCGCTCGAACAGCAGCTCTACTGGGTGAGCTACGACCAGCCCGCCGCGCCCGTGCGCGTAACGGAGCAGGGCTGGTTCAACGCCGCCAAGATGGACAAGCAGGCGACCCACGCGCTGGTGACGCGATCGAACCCCTCGCAGCCGTCGCAAACCTATCTCGCCGACGCGGGGGGCAAGCGCGTCACCTGGGTCGAGGAGAATGCGCTGAACGCGTCGCATCCCTATGCGCCCTATCTCGGCAGCCACGTGCTTCCGACGTTCGGAAGCCTGACCGGACCGGACGGCTCGAAGCTCTATTATCGGATGCTGTCGCCGCCGCGGGTTCCCGGCAAGCGGTACCCCGTTTTCGTCTACGTCTATGGCGGCCCGCACGGCCAGCAGGTTACCGAGGAATGGTACAAGGCGCTGCCGCTGCACCAGGCGCTGGTCGACCGCGGATGGATCGTCTTCACGCTCGACAATCGCGGCACCAACCGCCGCGGGATGCAATTCGAAAGCGCCGTCTATCGATCGATGGGCAATGCCGAAGTCGCCGACCAGCTCGCCGGCGTGGAATGGCTGAAGAGACAGGACTTCGTCGATCCGAGGCAGCTCGCCGTGATGGGCTGGTCGTACGGCGGCTACATGACCCTCAAGCTGCTGGAAAAGGCGCCGGGCGCGTTCGCGGCTGGCGTCGCCGTCGCTCCGGTGACGAAGTGGGAGCTGTACGACACCGCCTACACCGAACGGTATCTGGGCAATCCGTCAGTCGACCCGAAGCCCTATGAAAGCTCGAACGCGCTCGAGGACGCGGTGAAGATCCGCGACCCGTTGCTGCTGATCCACGGAATGTCGGACGACAATGTCGTCTTCCAGAACAGCACCGCGCTCTATGCCAAGCTGCAGCAGGCGAAGCGCCCGTTCGAGATGATGGCCTATCCCGGCACAACCCACGCGATCGCGGGCGAGGGGCCGCAGACGCACGTCTGGACCACGATCGTGCGCTTCCTGGACCGGACGGTGCGCGGCAGGAGCGGCGACTAGCTAGTCGGAGCGCCGCGTCGGAATCGCGCTCCGGTCGATCAGCCGCGTGTAGAGGTGCCAGGTCGCGTAGCCGAGCCAGGGAAGGACCACGGCGAGGCCGATGAACAAGGGGATCGAGCCGGCGACGAGCAGTGACGCGACGATGATTCCCCACCGCAGCACCATCGCCGGATTCTCGCGCGCGGCGCGGATGGAAAGGCGCACGGCATCCGACGCGCTGACGTCGCAGTCGACGAGCATTGGCATCGACACGACGCTGACCGCGAGCACGAGCGCGGCGAAGCCGACGCCCACGAGCGAGCCGAGCGCGATCAGTGCCCAGCCGCGCTCGGTCGTGAAAACCTCCGTCAGGAAAGCCGCTGCGGACGCCGGCTGGGTCCAGCCGAACAGAGCGACATAGAGCGCGCCGGCCGCGAACAGCCACAAGCCGAAAATGGCCAGCAGCAGACCCGAAACCGCGGCGATCTCGTCGAACGAGGGGCGCTTCCTGACGTCGAGGAAATGCGGCCAGTTCGCGTGGAGGCCCATCTCGCGGCGGCGCGCCATTTCATAAAAGCCGACCGCGACTACGGGCCCAAGCAGGCCGACGCCGGCAGCGATCGGCAGGAACAGGGGCAGCAGCGGCCCGCCCAGCGTCGCGATTGCCGCGACGATGCCGATCACCGGATAGAGAAGGGCCAGGAAGATGATGTCCCCGCGCATCTCCATGAAGTCGCGCCAGCCGTCGCGCAGGGACTCATTCAGGTCCGCGTCGGTTACGCGTCGCGTCGGGCTATGGGATGCTTCTGTCGGCGTCGAGCCGGCAATCACTCTGGCTGCCATTGCGCTCTCCTCGGCTGTGCGGAGCGCCGGCATGAGAGACGCCGGGCGCCCGAGCAGCGCTTGTAGCACAGGCGCGCGAGTCGGTCAGAGTGCCATTCGCGAGAGCGTCAGAGTCGAGTCCGCCGTATACTGGGGCCGGGCGAAGCGCGGACGCTGTGCAATCAGCGGCTTCGCTGCCGGGGGAAGGCCGCGCGTCGAACCGACGATGGTCAGCGCCAGCGGCCGCTGCGATTTCGTCGTCAGCTGCAGAGTCGCGCCTGCGCAACTGCGCCCGAAGCAAGAGAAATAATACTTTCCCTCCGCTTCCGGCGAGATCGGTCGCACGTAGCCGCGCGTCCCTGCAGCCACGATGCCCGAATCCTTCTCCGCGACGAGGGTGACGCTCTCGGCACCGTTCGGCTCAAGGCGAAAGGCGACGGTCCGCTCGCGACCGCGCGCGCCGCGCGACAGGAGCTCGAGCCGGGGCGGCTTCGCTGCCGCGAGCACGGGCGCCGCCGCCATCCAGCGCTTGGCTTCGAGATAAGGGATCTCGTCGCGCCGCCAGGTGTGGATGCCGCCATAGCGGTCGGGCAACCGCGCCTGATCGTTGCCGATCGCCCACCAGGCACGTCCGGTACCGGCGTCCGTCACGTGCTGGATCACGAAGCGCTGCTGGCGGTCGGCCGAATAGGCCGGTGCCGCCGCGACCGCGGCCCAACCCGCGAGCATCAGGGCGGCGGACGCGGCGATGGCGCCAGCGCGTCCGCTGCGGTCGACCAGCGGTTTCGCCTCGATCAGCCACGGCATCGCGACCAGCGTCGCCAGCGGCGCGAAGACGAAGAACGGCCCGTTGTTCATCAGCTCACCGAGCAGCGCGATGACTTCGCCGAGCGTCAGCCACAGCAGGACCGCGGCGATGATCGCGCCGATGCGCTCCTGCTTCAGGATGATCCCGACGAGGGCGACCAGCGGCGGGAGCAGGAAGTAGACCACGCCGCCAGGCGCGACGAAGAAGACGGCGACGCCGAGCAGCAGGTAAGCGAGCCAATAGGCGGCTCTCAGCTGCTCGATCGTAAGCTTCCGCGCGATCAGCGCCAGCGCCGAGACTGCGCCGACCAGGCCGCATGCGTAGACTGCAAGCTGCGTCCAAACCGGGTAGGCACGCCAGAAACTGCCCGTCCGCCCCAGGCCCATCAAATACAAGGCAAGCCAGGCAACGGCGCCGGCAACAATCAGTCCGGCAACGACGGTAGCGACGCCGCGCAGGGTCCCGCCGCTGCCGACGCTGAGGACGACGAAAGCGACGACGAGAAGGCCGAGCAGCGCGAAGCCGACGAGGGCCGGGATCACGAACAGATGTAGTCCCGCAATGTCGGTGAAAAGGAACGTGCCTCCGCCGGCGCGCTGGGCGTTCGCCAGCTCTCTCGCGACCGCCAGCGTCTGGTCACCCATGTGCTGCAGGCTTCGCGGGTCGAGCGCCGCCAAATCGTCGCCGGGGCTGTGGTAGCGGGTCTCGTTGCCGATCATCGCGAAGTTGAGCGTGGTCCAGCCGCGCTCCTCGAAGCTGTTGACGTCGGTGTAGTTGGGAAGCTGCCGATAGAAGTCGGTCGCCAGCGAATTGGCGAAGGGCCGGGCGACCGCGCGCGCGAAGGCGCGAACCGGCGGACCGTTCGGAAGGCTCGTCTCGAACATCGTGACCGGGCCCCTGACACCGCGCGCTTCGAGGTTGATGAGGCTGTCGACGCGGCCGCTCAGCGGATCGGCCATGAAGGCGCGCGCGCCGACGAGGCCGAGCTCCTCGCCTTCGTTGAACAGGAGGATGACGGGCCGGCTCAAGCGCTCGTTCTTCAGGATGGACGCGACCTCGAGAAGAGTCGAGACCCCGACGCCGTCGTCGCCCGCAGCGGGCCCGACTGGGGTGCTGTCGTAATGAGCGTTGAGCAGGACCGCCTTCCCGGCCGGCGGACCGAGCGCGACGATGACGTTGCGGACGCGCGCGCAGGTAACTCCGCGCTGCTTGTAGATGGTGTTGCAGGCGAACTGGTCACGGACGATCGGGTTGAGGCCCGTCGCCCGGATCTGGCCGACCAGCCGCTCGCGGACGGCGTCGTTGCCGGCGCTGTCGGCGGGGTGGGGGCGTTCGTCGCCGAGGATGATCGCCAGCCGTGCCTTGGCGCGCCGAGCGTCGAACTGCCCCGGTTCGGAAGACGCGCGAACGCCCGGCGGCTGGATCATCAGCTTGGTCGCTGCAAGGCCCGCCAGCAGCGCCGCAAGCAGCAGCGCGAACAGGATAATCGGTCGGCGCATGCTCCCCCTTGCTTGTCCGCCGCGTTTGAGCCGCCATATCGATTTCGCGGCACGGGTGCGATAGTGGCCGCCATCGCAACTGGAGACTTCAATGGGCTATCGCGTCGCCGTCGTTGGCGCCACCGGCAACGTCGGTCGGGAAATCCTCAACATCCTTGCCGAGCGGCAATTCCCGCTCGACGAGATCGCCGCGGTCGCGTCCGCGCGGTCGACCGGTGACGTCATCGATTTCGGAGACAGCGGCCAGGAGCTGCGGGTGAAGAACCTGGAGCATTTCGACTTTTCGGGCTGGGACATGGCGCTGTTCGCGGCCGGCTCGAAAGTGTCCGAGGTCTATGTCCCGAAGGCGGCCGAGGCGGGCTGCACTGTCATCGACAACAGCTCGCTCTATCGGATGGACCCGGACGTTCCGTTGATCGTGCCCGAGGTGAATGCGGAGGCGATCTCCGGCTATGCCAAGAAGAACATCATCGCCAATCCGAACTGCTCGACCGCCCAGCTCGTCGTGGCGCTGAAGCCGCTGCACGACGCCGCGCGGATCAAGCGGGTGGTGGTCGCCACCTACCAGTCGGTCTCGGGCGCCGGAAAGCGGGGCATGGACGAACTGTTCGAGCAATCGCGCAACATCTTCGTCGGTGACCAGAACGAGGCGGACTTCTTCACCAAGCAGATCGCCTTCAACGTCATCCCGCACATCGACAGCTTCCTCGAGGACGGCTCGACCAAGGAAGAATGGAAGATGGTGGTCGAGACCAAGAAAATCCTCGACCCCAGAATCAAGCTCAGCGCCACCTGCGTCCGGGTGCCGGTCTTCGTCGGCCACAGCGAAGCCGTGAACATCGAGTTCGAGGAGGAGCTTTCGGCGGAGGACGCCCAGAAGATCCTCCGCGAGGCGCCCGGCGTCATGCTCGTCGATAAGCGCGAGGACGGCGGTTATGTGACCCCGGTCGAGGCGGTCGGCGAATATGCGACCTACGTCTCACGCGTGCGCGACGATCCCACCGTCGACAACGGGCTGTCGATGTGGGTGGTCAGCGACAACCTGCGCAAAGGCGCCGCGCTTAACGCCGTGCAGATCGCCGAGCTGCTCGGCCGCAAGCATTTGCAGAAGGCGGCGTAAGGCGGAGGTTTACGGCTTCTCGCCCCAGTATCTGAGCAGGTTCTGCTGCACGAGCTGGAGCCGGCTGAAGTTCACCGAGTCCATTTTCAACCCCTCGAGCGCCGCGACCTCGTTGAGCTCGAACAGGAGGTTTCGGCGGAAGGGATCGGCGATGCGGCTCTGGATGAAGGTGATCGCGACCAGCCGCTCGCCCTTCGTCACCGGCTCGACCTCGTGCGACGTGTCGGACGGATAGACGACCGCTTCGCCCGCCTTCAGCTTGAATCGCATGTCGCCGTCGCCGTAACGCACGTGCAGCGCGCCGCCCTCATAGCTGTCGGGATCGTTGAGGAAGATGGTGCAGCTGAGGTCGCTTCGGATCGTCTGGCCGGGAAGCTGGATGAACGCCGCATCCGCATGGGCGGCATATTTCATCCCCGGCTTGTAGCGCGTGATCAGCGGCGGAGCGATCAGCACCGGAAATGCGAATTCGGCGAATTCCGGGCTCCGGCCGAACGCCTGCAGCAACAGCTGGGAGCTCTTCTGATAGGCCTGCTGCTCGTGAAGCTGCTCATTGTCCTTGGCCTTGTTGTGCGGATTGGTGATGCGGCCGTGGACGAACGGGGCGGCGGCCGCGATCTTCCGGCACTCGTCGACTTCCTGCGGGGTCAGGAGCGGGAGGATTCGGTACATCAGGACTCCTTCGCGCGATCGAGTGCGCGGGCGAGCAGTGGCGACGTCTGCGCCGCAGATTGGAGCATCGCGAGGGCGCTGTCGATCTCAGCGCGGTTGGCTGCGGTGGCTTCGGCGATCAGCTCGGCGCGGAGCGACGGGCTGTACTCATGTTCGGTCGCCTTCGAATAGCGCCGCATCAGCGGACCGGTCGCGATCGCATGGATGCGGTCGGCCGGCGCTTCGAAGCCGAAAAATTGAGCGACGCGCGCGAGCGCGTTCGTCATGTCGCCGAGCATATCGTCGAAGTCCGCCCACATGACGTGCGCGTCCGGAAGCGAGTCGGCGGCAGCTTCGAGCGCGGTCATCTCGCACGCCCACGCGGCAGCGGCGCTCTCCGCGGCGTTTCGCGGCTGCGCAAGCTGCGCGCGACCGGCGATGCGCTGCGCCCGCGACGGCGCGAGTGCCGCGAGTTCCTTCACGCTGTTCTCGCCGGCGAGGATCGAAGCGATGTAGTTGGTGGGCGTCGCGTACATGAACAGCGCGCGCTCGCCGGCGGGCAGCAGCTCGGGCGCCATCTCCGACACGAAGCTGGTGGCCTTCACCAGCGCGATCTCGTCCGCCGCAAATGTCCGCGACAATAGTTTGCGAACCGGCTCCGCATATTCGCTTCGCCGCTCGCCGGGCAGCATTGCAAGGTCGCGCAGGATCCGGGGCTCGCGAACGGACAGCACATTCTCAATCTCGCCGAGAAGCCGCGCGACGAGCGTGGATCCGACATGGCCCATGTGGAAGATCCAACGCGCGTCGCTCCGTGCATCGCTCGGAACGGCATTTGCTATGGAAGCCCACGGAACCACGCCCGCGAAATGCGGCTGCTGAAGCATCCGGTCGTCGAGGAAGCTCGCGGCACGATAGGCGTCGCGATCCATCTTTACGACGCGAACCATCGCGGACGCGGAGTCGAGCGCCTGCACGAGCCACGCGGCGTCGCGGACGATTTCGGTCGCGTCGGGAGCGCTGGACATGCGGCCACTTAACCGGCCAATTGGAACCGCACCACAGGGGACGAGCCATGTCTGACCAGATGACCGGCGGCTGCGCTTGCGGCCGCGTCCGCTACACGGCGACAGTGGACAGTGACGATGCCTATCTGTGCCACTGCCGCATGTGCCAGCGGACCACCGGTTCAGTCTCGATCGCCTTCAAGACCATGAAGCAGGCGGATGTCGCGTGGGAGCGCGAGCCCGACTGGTACGACAGCTCGCCGATCGCCAGGCGGCCGTATTGCTCGAGCTGCGGCACGTCGCTCGGCTTCGCCTACAAGGAGGGCAGCGACAATATGGACCTGACGGTCGCCTCGTTCGACGATCCGTCACGCTTCGAGCCGCGGCACCATTTCGGCGCGGAGAGCATCCACCGCGCCTGGCTCAACACCGAAGGGCTGCCCGAGCACCGCAGCGACGATTACCAGCCGCTCGTGGAGCGCTGGGAGAAATCGGGCACGAAGATGCCGGACTGACCGTTACGCGCACGATGACTGATCGCTCCATCCATCGCTGGACCGCTTCCGACGGCGTCGAGCTGGCGTTCCACGAGCTTGGCGAGGGCCGGCCCGTCATCCTGCTGCACGGGCTGTTTTCCAGCGCGGAGATGAACTGGATCAAGTTCGGCCACGCTGACCAGATCGCGCAAAAGCGATTCCGCGTGATCATGCCCGACCTGCGCGCGCACGGCGCGTCGGCAAGCCCGCACGACGCGGCCTGCTATCCACCCGGGATCCTCGCCCGCGACGTTCGCGAGCTGGTCGAGCATCTCGGCCTCGAGGACTTCGACCTCGGCGGTTTCTCGCTGGGCGCCCGAACGACGGTCGAGGCGGTCGGCGAAGGCATGCGCCCGGGCAAGGCCGTGCTCGCCGGCATGGGACTGGAGGGGCTCAAGAACTGGGCGCGGCGCAAGCGCTTCTTCCTTCGCGCGATCGACGAGTTCGACACGGCAGCTCGCGGCAATCCGGTGTGGCTGTCGATCCAATTCATGAAGACGATGAAGGTCGATCTCGTTGCCGCCGCGCACCTGCTCAACAGCTTCGTCGACGCGGACGATGGCTGGGTAGAGGCGTTCACCATGCCGACGCTGGTCGTCTGCGGAAGCGAGGACCAGGACAACGGCTCGCCTGAGGAGCTGGCCGCGGCGCTTCCCAACGGCACTTTCGCGCAAGTGCCCGGAACGCACATGAGCTCGGTCACCAAGCCCGAGTTCGGCGAGGCGATTGCGCGCTTTTTGGCGTCGGCTTGACGCAAGCGATGCGAGGTTCCAGTCGCATCCCGACGATGGTTAGTAGTCCAGAGGGGAGTCTCATGAGGTTTTCCGCGTCCGTTTCTCTCGCAGCGCTCGCGATCGCCGGCTGCGCCACGAACCCGCCGCCGCCGCCCGCCGAGGTTGCCCTGGCTCCCGCCGCTGTTCCGGGCGAGCCGGCCGCGGCGGATGCGCTCGCGTTTGCGTTGACCCCGGCGGGGGCGCAGCAGTTCGTCGCGTCGGTCGAAAAGGACCTGTTCGATTACAGCGTCATCGCCGGTCATGCGGCGTGGGTGAATGCGACCTACATCAACGAGGACACCGACGCGCTGAACGCCTATTTCGGGACGATCGGGACCGAGAAGACGATCGAATATGCGAAGGCCGCGGCGCGCTATTCGCAGGTTCCGGGCCTGGACCCAGACACCGCCCGCAAGCTCAACATTCTGCGCACCGCCTTGGTGCTTCCGGCCCCGTCGCGGCCGGGCGCCGCCGCGGAGCTCAACGAGATCGCGACGCGGCTCCAGTCGACCTACGGCAAGGGCCGGGCGACGCTGAACGGCAAGGTGATCACCGGCGACGAGGCCGAGGAGAAGATGGGCACGCTCCGCAATCCGGAGCAGCTCAAGGAAGTCTGGACCAGCTGGCATACCAATGTCGGGCGGCCGATGCGGCAGGATTATGCGCGCATGGTCGAGATCGCCAACGAGGGCGCCAAGGAGCTCGGCTTCGCCGACACGGGCGCGCTGTGGCGGTCGAACTACGACATGACGCCGGAAGAATTCTCGGCGATGTACGACCGGCTGTGGGCGGAGACCAAGCCGCTCTACGACCAGCTACACTGCTACACCCGCACCAAGCTCAACCAGAAATACGGCTCCGCCGTCCAGCCCGCGACCGGACCGATCCGCGCCGACCTTCTGGGCAACATGTGGGCGCAGGAGTGGGGCAACATCTACGACATCGTCGCGCCGAAGGGGGCCGGCAATATCGGCTACGACCTCACCGACCTCCTAAAGGCGAAGGGCTATACGGCGGTGGAAATGGTGAAGGCCGGCGAGCGCTTCTACACGTCGCTCGGCTTCCCCGCGCTTCCCGAGAGCTTCTGGAAGCGCTCGCAGATCGTCCGCCCCCAGGACCGCGAGGTCATCTGCCACGCCTCGGCCTGGGACATCGACAACAAGGACGACCTGCGCATCAAGATGTGCACGCGGGTCAATGCCGACGACTTCGTGACCATCCACCACGAGCTCGGGCACAATTTCTACCAGCGCGCCTACAACCAGCAGCCGTTCCTCTACATGAACGGCGCGAACGACGGCTTCCACGAAGCCATCGGCGATTTCATCGCGCTGTCGGTGACGCCGGAATATCTGGTGCAGATCGGGCTTCTCGACCGCAGCAAGGTGCCGTCCGCCGACAAGGACGTCGGACTGCTGCTCCGGCAGGCGATGGACAAGGTCGCCTTCCTTCCGTTCGGCCTGCTGGTCGACAAGTGGCGTTGGGGCGTGTTCGACGGCTCGATCCCGACCACCCAGTACAACCAGGGCTGGGTCGGGCTGAAGCAGCAGTACCAGGGGATCGTCCCGCCCGTTCCGCGCACAGAAGCCGACTTCGACCCCGGCGCCAAGTTCCACATTCCGGGCAACACGCCGTACGCGCGCTACTTCCTCGCGCGCATCCTGCAATTCCAGTTCTACAAGGCGGCCTGCGACATGTCCGGGTGGAAGGGGCCGCTCCACCGCTGCAGCTTCTACGGCAACAAGGAGGTCGGGCAGCGGCTGAACCAGATGCTGGCGATGGGCGCATCGCGGCCGTGGCCCGAAGCGCTGCAGGTGTTCACCGGCACGCGCGAGATGTCGGCCAAGCCCATGCTGGAATATTTCGCGCCGCTCCAGGCGTGGCTTCAGGAGCAGAACCGCGGCAAAGCTTGCGGCTGGTGAAATAGGAAGGGGCGCCCCCCGTGAGGGAGGCGCCCCGGATGGTCCGTGGACCGGTTGATTACTGGGTGAGCGGGTCGCTCGACGATCCGGCGGAGCCCATCGACTGCCCGGACTGTCCGCTCGAGCGGCTTGCGCTGCCACCGCGGCTTGAGCCAGTCGAACGGCTGCCGCTGCCGCGGCTGCCCGAGCCGGTCGAGCTCATGCCCGTCGAACCCATCGAGGACGAGCCCGTGGCCAACGAGCTGGTGCCGGCGCCGGCCATCTCGAAATCCTGGCCGCTGGTGCCGGATTGCATGTTGGATGCCCAGTCGCTGACCTGGTCGCTGAGGTTGCTGATCTGCTCGCTGATCTGGTTGCGGCGCGACCACAGGAACACGCCGGCGCCGACAGCGGCAGCGGCGGCTGCGGCGGTCGCCATCGGGCGTTCCTTCGCCGTGTCCATCCAGCCATTGCTGTACTGGTTGCGGCCTTCCGGATTGTTGTTGTTGCGGCCGCGCTGATTGTTTCTCGCCATCGAAATTTCTCCTGCTGGATTCAGTGGCAATTCAACGTTCAGCGCGCGTCACCGTTGCCCGCCAGCGATGAGGGGAGACCTCCAAGCGACGGGCGGCTTCATGCAGGCTCAAAGCTGCTCGAGCATGTGCTCCGCGCTCGATGCCCGATACTCGCCGGGCGCCTCGACATTGACCTGTTCGACGACGCCGTCGTTGACGATCATCGAGTAGCGCTGGCTGCGCGTGCCCATGCCGAACTTGGAGCCGTCCATGGCGAGCCCGACCGCCTCGGCGAACTGGCCGTTGCCGTCGGCGATCATGGTGACGTCGTCGGATCCGTCCCGCTCGCCCCACGCCGACATGACGAATGGATCGTTGACGGAGATGCAGGCGATCTCGTCGACACCCTTGCCCTTCAGGTCGCCGGCCTTCTCCACGTAGGAGGGCAGGTGGCGAGCCGAGCAGGTCGGAGTGAACGCGCCCGGCACTGCGAACAGCGCCACGCGCTTGCCCTTGAAATATTCGCCGCTGGTGGTGGGCTGCGGCCCATCGGACGTGGCGATCGCGATCGGAACGTCCGGAATTCGATCACCGATTTGGATGGCCATGACATTCTCTCCTGCTGGGCTGGCGAACGCGCGAGATAGGCCTCGCCCGGACCACGCTCAACCCTTGTTCCTCCAGCATCTCCGGCCCATCATCCGCCGCGTGGACAGTCCGCCCTTTCTTTCCGGCAAGCTGCTGCTGGCGATGCCCGGCATGGCCGACCCGCGCTTTGAGCGGGCAGTGATCGCGATGTGCGTGCACGACGAAAACGGGGCGGTCGGAATCGGCATCGGCCAGAAGCGCGCGGGGCTTCGCTTTCGCGGCCTGCTCAAGCAGCTCGAAATTGATCCGGGGGAGGCGCCCGACTGCGCGGTCCACCACGGCGGTCCGGTGGAGCCCGGCCGCGGCTTCGTGCTCCATTCGACCGACTGGGGCGGGCAGGACACGCTCCAGGTGACGGGGCCCGCGGGGACTTTGTTCGCGATGACCGGCACCATCGACGTGCTTCGCGCGATAGCGGAGGGGCGCGGACCCTCCCGGTGGATGGCGGCGCTGGGATACGCCGGCTGGGAGGAAGGGCAGCTCGAAAGCGAGATGACCCGCCACGGCTGGTTCGCGGCGGAAGGAAGCGAATCCATCCTGTTCGACACGCCGACCGACGAGCGCTGGGCGGCTGCATTCAAGGCAGCGGGTGTCGATCCCCGCTTACTGTCGAGCGAAACCGGCGCGGCCTGACGCCAAATCTTCACCTTGCAAGGGCCGCGTCGATGCGCCGTTGCCCGATCGGTGAACAAGCTGGCTCCGCAGATCCGTGACGCGGCGTTGCATGACGCCGAACGAATCGCGGCGATTTACGCGCATCACGTGCTCCACGGCACCGCGTCCTATGAGGTCGATCCGCCGAGCGTCGACGAGACGAGCGCCAAGATCGGCCGGATCACCAAAGCGGGCTGGCCATTCCTCGTTGCGACGCTGGCCGAGGAGGTCGTCGGCTATGCGTATGCGACACGATTTCGCGACCGTGAGGCCTATCGCTTCACGTGCGAGAACAGCATTTACGTCGACGCGGGGCGGACCGGGCGCGGGATCGGCAAGGCGCTGCTCACGGAGCTGTGCCGACGCGCATCCGGCCTCGGCTTTCGCCAGATGGTCGCCGTGGTCGGCGGAGCCGAGCCGGCGTCAATCGCGCTCCACGAACGGTGCGGCTTTCGAACCGCCGGGCGCCTGCACGCCGTCGGCTGGAAGAAGGACCGATGGCTCGATACCGTCTACATGCAGCGCCAACTCGGCCACGGCTCCGACGAGCCGGCCTCAGCGCGCTGACGCAAGCTCGCCAAGCTCCTCGATCATCGGTGCGAGCCACTCCCTGTACGGTTCCGCGGAGCCGATGCTCTTGCGGTTCAGCGGCTGCCGGACCTGTTCGCTGCTCGGTGTCGCCACCGCCGCGGTCGAGAGATGGAAGTCGATGCACTCCGGCTCGTAGTCGAGGCCGAGGAAATCGAAGATGCGCCGCGTCTGCCCCTCGATATCATCGACAAGCTCCTCGTACCTGACCTTGAGGATGCCTCCGGGCGCCGCTTCGTCCACAGCTTCGATCATGCGCACATAGTCGCGATAGAAGCGAGCGATCCCACGCTGGTCGTTCGCCGCGACGGTTCCTTCCGCGAACATCATCTTGAAGTTCGACCAGCAGCAGTCGAGCGCGTTCCGGCGAAGGTCGATGATGCGGGCATTGGGAAGCATCATCCGGATCAGGGCGACCCTGAACCAGTTCGAGTTCATCTTGTCGATGAAGCGCGGCTTGTGCTCGGTGCGATAGTCCTTTGACCTAGCGATATATTGCTCGCCGAGCTGCTTGAGATCCTCTGCGGTCGCCGTCGCGATGTGGACGCCGGAACTGCCGGCGCCGGCCGCAGCCATGCGCTGGATGATGGGAAGCTCTCCGCCGGCTTCGATCTCAGAATGGCGGCTGAGAATCCGCTCGAGGAGGGTGGTTCCAGACCGCGGCATCCCGACGATGAAGATCGGCGAATTGTCGGGAAATCCGGCCCCCGCCACTTCTGCATAGCGTTCGGCGGTGAAGGCGCCGATCAACTCGTCGACATGGGCGCTTTGCACGTCGGGATCGTGCGGGTGCTCGCGCGCTCGAAGCTCCTTGCCCGTCGAAATATGCCTGAAGGCTTCGGCGTGCTCGCCGCGTCGCTCCGCCATCACTCCGAGTGCGACGTGCAGCGGGCCGCCATCCTGCGGGCTCTCCCCGACGCTTTGCAGTGCCCGCTCCATCGCTTCGATGTCTTCGGCCGTGATCGCCGAGGCATAATAATATGCGAGCCCCCACCAGGCCGCGCCGCTCGTCGGCTCCATGGCCAGGGCGCGGCGGAAAGCCGCCTGGCTCTCCTGGTCGCTTCCCATCATTCGCAAGTGCTGTGCGTAGAGTATCCACATGTCGACCTGCGACGGCTGCAGCTCGACGATGCGGCCGTACGTCGCGGCCGCCTTTTCGAATTGGTTCGCTTCTCCGCAGAGCTGGGCGAGATACTGGAGGGCGGTGATATTGTCCGGCTTGCGCGCGACGACCTCGTCGACCAGCGCGATCGCCTCCTGAAGCCTGGCCTGCTGGACCAGGCACCTGGCAAGAAGCATGATTCCGCGAAGATATGTCGGCGCGCGATCCAGCACCTTGCGCAGCCGGGCCTCCGCGCTCGCCAGCTCCCAGCTGTTCATGTCGGCTTCCGCCGCCATCGTCAGGGCCAGCAGATTGTCGGGGTTTTGCTCGAGGAAGGCGGCGACCATGGTCCGCGATTCCAGCGATCGGCCTTCGAAATCGGCAACCGCGGCATCGTCGAGCGCCTTCATCGCGAAGCTCGCCTTGATGCCGCCGAGCTCCGCCTGCTCGGCCTCGGCGGGCTTGCCGAGCCGCCGGAACGCCGCCGCCGCAAGCTCGAACGCGCGCGGGTCGCGCCGGACGCGGACGAGCTTCTCGGCCTGGTCGAGCGCCGCCGCGGGGTCGCGGTCAAGAAGGCTTGCACCCTGCGCAAGCCCATCTTCGAAGCCGGTCGCGGTGCCGTCGATCGTGGTTCGCCCGTTGGCGTCGGTCACTTGAAAGTTCCTGAAATTCGGTCGCGCGCTTACTAGACGAAAAGCGGTCGCAGACAACGGGCGAGACGATATAAAGGATTCTTTATATTTGCTTCCGTCCGGATTGGTCGCTAGGGCGCGCCGCGACCAACCCCCATCCGGAGAAACTTGCGTGGCGACCCAGGCTGAAACCCGTTTCAACGATTATGTCGTCAAGGACATTTCGCTCGCTGATTTCGGTCGCAAGGAGATCGAGATCGCCGAAACGGAAATGCCGGGCCTGATGGCGCTGCGCGAGGAATATGGCGCATCGAAGCCGCTGAAGGGCGCGCGGATCACCGGTTCGCTCCACATGACGATCCAGACGGCGGTGCTGATCGAAACGCTGATTGCGCTCGGCGCGGAGGTCCGCTGGGCGAGCTGCAACATCTTCTCGACGCAGGACCACGCGGCCGCCGCGATCGCGGCCGGAGGAACGCCGGTGTTCGCGATCAAGGGCGAAACGCTGGAAGAATATTGGCAGTACGTCGTGCGGATCTTCGACTGGGGGCAGGACAGCACCGCCAACATGATCCTGGACGACGGCGGCGACGCGACGATGTTCGCGCTGTGGGGGCACCGCGTCGAGAAGGGCGAGGAGCTGTTCACGCCGTCCAACGAGGAAGAGGAGATCTTCGTCGCGACGCTGCAGCGTTTCCTCAAGGAGCGCCCGGGCTATCTCACGAAGACGGTGGAGACGATAAAGGGCGTTTCGGAAGAGACGACCACCGGCGTTCACCGCCTCTATGACCTCGCCAAGCAGGGCAAGCTCCCGTTCCCGGCGATCAACGTCAACGACAGCGTCACCAAGTCGAAGTTCGACAACCTCTACGGCTGCAAGGAGAGCCTCGTCGACGCGATCCGCCGGGCGACGGACGTGATGCTCGCCGGCAAGGTCGCCTGCGTCGCCGGTTACGGCGACGTCGGCAAAGGCAGTGCCGCGTCGCTACGCAACGGCGGCGCCCGCGTCCTCGTCACCGAGGTCGACCCGATCTGCGCGCTTCAGGCCGCGATGGAAGGCTATGAGGTCGTGACGATGGAGGAGGCGACCAAGCGCGCCGACATCTTCGTCACCGCGACCGGCAACATGGACGTCATCACGCTCGACCACATGCGGGCGATGAAGAACATGGCGATCGTGTGCAACATCGGTCACTTCGACAGCGAGATCCAGATCGGCGCGCTCGCCAACATGAAGTGGACGGAGATCAAGCCGCAGGTCGACGAGGTCGAGTTCCCCGACGGCAAGAAGCTCATCGTGCTGTCCAAGGGGCGGCTGGTCAACCTCGGCAACGCGACCGGCCACCCGAGCTTCGTGATGAGCTCGAGCTTCACCAACCAGGTGCTCGCGCAGATCGAGCTGTGGACCAAGTCGGAGCAGTATAAGAACGACGTCTACGTCCTGCCCAAGCACCTCGACGAGAAAGTCGCGAGGCTTCACCTCGACAAGCTCGGAGTGAAGCTGACCACGCTCAACGACAAGCAGGCGGCCTATATCGGCGTGTCCGCGGAGGGGCCGTTCAAGCCCGATCACTACCGCTACTGACCTTCGACAAACGGGCGCGCGATTTCGACAAACGGCGGGCGGTCGTGCGCGCCCTCTCTTAACTGTCGAGCAGGCGACAGAAGCTGAATGTTGCATTAATGCGACAGGTCGCGACGAATTCAAGTCAATGAAGCAGAACGGCTTTCATTCGCCGCCTGCTCCTGCCTAACCTTCCAATAACAGCCGTTTACTTTGGGGAGATTCTGATGCTTCGTTCGCCACGCCTGCTGCTGTGCAGCGTTTCCGCGACTGCCGTCGCTTTTGCCACGCCGGCCTTCGCGCAAACCCCGCCGACGACGCCGCCGGCCATTCCCGAATCGTGCGCAGCGATTAAGGACGAGGCCGCGAAGCAGGCGTGCGCAGACGCCGCGACTCAGATCGATCCGAACGCGAATTCGGGCGAGCTCGAGACGTCGCCGACGCGCGGCGCCACGGCGTCGGCCGAAGCCACCCAGTCGAGCGGCGGAGCGATCGTCGTCACGGGTTCGCGCCTTCGCCGCGACGAGCGCACCAGCGCCGACCCGCTGACCGTTATCGACCCCAATGTCGAGAACGCGGAAGGCCGCTTCGGCACCGCCGAAATCCTGCAGCAGTCGCCGCTGGCGCAGGGCTCGACGCAGATCACCTCGGCACTTTCGACCAACTTCGTCATCAACGGCGGCGAGGGCGTCGAGACGATCTCGCTGCGCGGCCTCGGCGCCAACCGCACGCTCGTGCTGCTGAACGGCCGTCGCGCCGGTCCGGCGGGTGTCCGCGGCGGCGTGTCGGCGTTCGACCTCAACGTCATTCCGGCTGACGCCATCCAGTCGGTCGACATCCTGAAGACCGGCGCTTCGTCGATCTACGGTTCGGACGCGATCGCGGGCGTGGTCAACCTGATCACCAAGAAGGACCTCCGCGGCCTCCAGGTTCGCGGCTTCGTCAACTCGCCCGACCATGGCGGCGGCAACGAGTACAGCCTCGCCGGCACCTACGGGATGGGGATCGGAGACCGTGGGCACGTGATGATCGGCGCCAACATCTGGCACCGCGACGCGCTGCGCACCGGCGACCGCGACTTCCTTGGCTGCGCCGAGGAGAACGTCCGCAATGCCGCCGGCGACCTGGTCGACCCGATCGATCCGCGCACGGGCCTGCCCTATTGCGGCGGCTTCCCCAGCGATATCATCTTCATCACCGACTTCTCGGTTAACTCCGGCATTGGCGGCTCCCGGCTTGCGGGCGGCGGCGGCGTCGGGTTCTCCAACCTTTGCGGACCGCTGGTGAACGCGATTCCCGGCACGCCGGTCAATCGCGACGTGTGCCGCAACATCAACCCGGCCGGGTTCACTCGCCGCGGAATCACCGCCATCCAGTTCAACCGGCCTGGGATGAACCTTGACCAGTATCTGAGCGGCATCATCGCGGCGCCGCGCGATCCTTATCAGTTCGGCAATGCGCCCGGCTTCTTCCCGGTCGGAGCGTTCAACGCCACGGGCCTGGCTCTCGAGAACCTCTACAACGACGAGCTCAACAACGATTCGGTCATTCCGAAGACCGACCGGCACACGATCTTTGCCGAAGCCGGATATGACCTGACCGACAACGTCAACCTCTACTTCGAGGGCCTGTACAACCGCCGCAAGACCAAGACGATCGCGCACCGGCAGCTGTTCTTCTACCAGTTCACGGGCGATGCGCCGACGATCTTCACCGGGCGGTACGGCGGCGGATATTACCTCCCGTACTTCTTCTGCGACCCGGCGTCCGAAGATGCGCGGTGCGATCCGACCGCTCGCGGCGACCCCTTGAACACGGAGTTCCGCGGCGAGCAGCTCCTGCTTCCGATCGTCATGGCGAACGCCAACTCGAGCACGGACATCAAATATTTCCGCGGCGTCGCCGGCGCTCGCGCCGAGCTCAGCAACCTGTTGCCGAACGGCTTCGCGGACTTCTACTTCCAGCACAGCCGCTCGGACGGCGACTACACCCGCGACGTCATCTTCCGCGATGCGGTCGAGTTCGGCGTGGCCGCCTTCCGTACCAACCTTTGCGCTGGAACGCTTACGGCCATCCGCGGCGTGCCGTGTATCGACATCGACTATACGGATCCGCGGATCCTCGCCGGCAACTTCACGCCCCAGGAGCGCGCGTTCCTGTTCGGCGAAGACACTGGCAACACGCTCTACAAGCAGAGCACGGCCGAGCTGTCGTTCGGCGGCGATGCGTTCCAGCTGCCGGCCGGCGCGGTGAAGTTCGCGCTCGGCGGTCAGTGGCGGCGTGACTCGATCAACGACACTCCGGGTCCGGTTGTCCTTGCGGGCAACAGCTGGGGCAGCACGGCTTCGGGCATCACAGCCGGCTACCAGCGCACGACGGAAGCGTTCGGCGAACTCGAAATCCCGCTGATCCGCGACATGCCCGGGATCCAGGAGCTCACGTTCAACGGCGCGGCACGTGTGACGAACACCTACGCCAAGAGCATCACCGGGCAGAGCGACTCCGACAAGGGCAACTGGACGTACAAGCTGGCGGCCAACTGGTTGCCGTCGAGCTGGCTGCGTCTGCGCGCGACCTACGGAACGTCGTTCCGCTCACCGGCGCTGTTCGAGCAGTTCCTCGCCAACGAGACGGGCTTCCTCGGCCAGGCCTCGATTGACCCCTGCATCCGCTGGGGCCTGTCGGAGAATGCGCGGATCCGCGAGAATTGCGCATCGCAGGGCATCCCGGAGGACTATCTCGGTGCGGGCGGGTCGGCGACGACCGTCTCGCAGGGCGGCATCGGCCTGCTCGATCCGGAGACGTCGAAAGCGCTGACGCTCAGCGCGATCTTCACTCCGAACGGCTGGCTGTGGAACAACGCGCAGTTCAGCTTCGCGGTCGACTTCATCGACATCAACGTGAAGGATCAGATCACGCAGCTCGGCGCGGCGAACATCGTTCGCGGCTGCTACGTGTCCGACTTCTTCCCGACCGATCCGCTCTGCTCGCTGTTTGATCGTAACCCGGCTGGTGCGGCTACGGCGTTCAGCATCAGGACGGTTCGCGACCCGTACCTGAACATCGACCAGCAGCGGAACAAGAGCCTCGACTTCACGACCCGGTTCCGTCAGGGCCTGGGCGCGTGGGGCACGCTGTCGATCCTCGGCCAGGCGACCGTCCAGCTCAAGGACAAGTTCGTCCTGTTCGAAGGCACGCCGCTTAACGACAATGGCGAAGTCGGCGATCCGAAGTGGGTCGGCGATCTCAACGTCAGCTGGAGGAAGGCGCCGTACACGATCACCTACGGGCTGAACGTGATCGCGGGCACCAACGACTTCGAGGATCTCCAGCGTACCGGCGGAACCTCGCTGAACGCGGATCGCTGCCTTGCAACGGCAGCAGCCTTCGCGCTTCGCGGCGGACCGTACTGCCCGGTCTACAAGCTGCCGCGGGTTGCCTACCACAGCCTGTCGGCGGAGGTTGAGGCCACGAAGAACATCAGCCTGCTCTTCGGTGTGTCGAACCTGTTCAACAAGAAGCCGCCGCTGGTTTCGACCGTCGGCTCGCCGATCAGTGCCTTCGGGCAGGTTCCGACGCTCGGAAGCTACTACGACTATTTCGGTCGTCGCTTCTTCATGTCGGTTCGGGCCAACATGCCGAACCTGGGCTTCTAAACGAATTGACGGCCGCTCTTTCGCGAATTGCGAGAGTGCGGCCATCAGTTCCGGAAGCGGGTATCTTTGCTTCCGCTTAGAGGTTCCACCCACTTTTATTGCGGAACAACCGGGGGTTGGTGAGCTACGGCTCGCCAACCCTTTGTTTTAGCGTCCCCTCCGCATATGACCTGCCCATGGGGCGAGGGGAGTAAGCAGCTTTGGGCGGGCCCGCGACGACGGTTATCGCCGCCGCCCTGGCGGCGCTGTGGATCCTGATCGCCGCGGCATTGTCGATCGTGGCGGCGCGCAGGATCCGCGACGCCGGAAAAGTCATCGGTGCCGCACGTTCGCTGCAGAACCTGCTGGAGCTGTCACCCGGCCGTCCCCTGGTCGTCCGCGGGGACGGCACCATCGAGGCGGACGCGCGGCTGGTGCGCGAGATCGGTCTCGAAAAAGCTCCGCGGGCTCTCGACGAGCTTTCGGGCGACGAGCGCGGCCTCGTCGCTGAAGATGTGGCCGCACTTGCCGACCTTGTTCGAAATTCCGCGATTTCAGGCGAAAAGCTGCAATCGCAGGTCCGGGTTGCGGGCTCAGGCCGAGTGCTCGATGTTCGCGGGGCGCCCGCTCCTCCACCAGAGCCGCCGGGCACGATCCTCCTGTGGCTGTTCGATACGAGCGTAGCCGAAACCGAGCGATCCAAGCTGTCGCAGCGACTGGCGCAAACGGAGGCGGCACTCGATTCCCTGACGCGCCTCATCGAGGCGGCGCCGTTTCCGATGTGGTATCGCGGCCCGGACCTCAATCTCGGGCTCGTAAACAGCGCGTTCGTGGAGGCGGTCGAGGGCCGCGACGCCGCGGACGTGATCGCCCGCGCCAGCGAGCTCGTCGGCGATACCGAGGAAGCCAAGGCCGAGGCGCTAACTTCGATCGAAAGCGGCAAGCCGACTGCGCGCAAGCAGCCGGCGATCGTACGCGGCGAGCGCCGCATGCTCGAAATCGTCAACGTGCCGCTGCCGACGGGCGCGGTCGCCGGGTTCGCCCTCGACGTCCAGGAGCTCGAGGATTCGCGAGCCGAGCTCCAGCGCCACATGCAATCGCAGCGCGACCTCGTCGACCGGATGAGCGCAGGCGCGGCCCAGTTCGATGCGGACCGCAGCCTCAGCTTCTTCAACCGCCCGTTCGCGGCAATGGCCCATCTCGATCCCGAATGGCTCGGCGAAAAGCCCGAGTTCGATCGCGTCCTCGAACGGATGCGCGAGAGCAACCGAGTCCCCGAAACGCGCGATTTCCCGACGTGGAAGGCCGAGCGCCGCGAGTGGTTCACAAGTCCCGAGGAGGCCGTCGAAGAAGACTGGATGTTGCCGGGCGGCGATCACTGGCGAGTCGTCGCCCAGCCGCTTCCGGACGGCGGCTTGCGCCTCTTCATCGAGGACCGGACGGAGCAGGTTCGCCTGGCTTCTGCCCGCGACACACTGCTTCGCGTTCGCTCCGCCACGTTCGACAATCTGTTCGAGGCGATCGGCGTGTTTTCGAGCGACGGACGACTCTATCTGTGGAACCGGCGGTTCAGCCAGATCTGGGACCTCGATGAGGAATGGCTTGCCGAGCACCCGCGCGTCGACGAGATGGTTCCCGCGCTCGCACGCAAGCTCGTCAACCCGACTGCCGCGGCGCAAATCCGCGAGATGGTCCGCAAGACGATGAGCGAGCGCGAACCGGCCAACGGTCGGATCACTCTGACCGACGGACGCAATTTCGATTTCGCCGCGGTTCCGCTGCCCGACGGCAATGCGCTCTTTACTCTCGTCGACGTAACCGATTCCCGGCGGATCGAAATGGCGCTTCGGGAGCGCGCCACGGCACTCGAGCAGGCGGATCGCGTGAAGACCGACTTCGTCGCCAACATGAGTTACGAGCTCAGAACTCCGCTGACTTCGATCGGCGGTTTCGCGGAGATGCTCGCGGAGGGTTATGCGGGCAAGCTCAGCCCCGCGGCTACGGACTATGTGCGGGCGATACTGGAATCGGTGGAGCGGCTGTCCAAGCTCATCGATGACGTGCTGGACCTGACTCAGGGCGACTCGGCGACGCTCGTGCTCGAGCGGGAACGCATCGACGTTGCCGGGCTATGCCGAGCGGCGGTCGCCAAATTCGAATCCCGCACCAAGGAAAAGGGCCAGAAACTGCTGAGCGAGACGTCGGTCAGCACGGGCACCGTCATCGGCGACGTCCGCCGCCTCCGGGAGTCGATCGAACATGTGCTCGAGAATGCCAGCGGCTACACCGACCGCGGCGGGAAGATCGCCGTCAAGGCGTGGGGCGACGAGGACAACGCCTATGTCCAGATCAGCGACAACGGGGCGGGCATAGCAAAGAAGGACCTGCCCCGCGTGTTCAACCGCTTCGACAGGATCAGCCACGACCCGTCGCGCGGCGAGGCTGCGCTTGGCCTCGGCCTCCCGCTGACTCGCCAGTTCGTCGAGGCCCACGGCGGCAAGGTCGATCTGGTCTCCGCCAAGGGCAAGGGGACGACCGTGACCCTCACGATCCCGCGCGCGCCCAAATGATGCTGGCCGACGAAATGGCGACGACGGCACTCGGCGCCAGCCTGGCGGGCAAGCTGCGCCCGGGCGACGTGGTGACGCTTTCCGGCGACCTCGGAGTGGGCAAGACGGCCCTGGTTCGCGGCGCCCTGGGCGCGCTCGGTCACGAAGGGGAGGTGCCGAGCCCCAGCTTCGCCATCGTGCAGCCCTATGACGAGCTGGAGCCGCCGATCTGGCACGTCGATCTGTATCGCGTCGAAGATCCCGCCGAGCTCGACGAACTCGGGCTGGATTCGCTCGGTGATGCGGTGTTGCTGGTCGAGTGGCCGGAGCGCGCGGGCGGTGGGCGTTGGCCCGACGCGCTTCGACTCAGGCTCGAATTCGGGGAAGCAGGCGCTCGGCGCTTGACAGCGACCGTGCCGCCGTCATGGCAAGGGCGATGGCCTCCGCGATGACTCCACCCGCCCAAGCACATGATTTCCTTGCGGGATGCGGCTGGGAAGGGGCGAGGATCGAGCCGCTTGCCGGCGACGCCTCGTTCCGACGGTATTTCCGCGTGTCCGACGGCCCGCGCACGGCGGTGCTCATGGACGCTCCACCGCCGAACGAGGACGTGCGGCCCTTCGTGGCCGTTGCCGAGTGGCTCCATTCGGTGGGCCTCAGCGCACCGGAAATACTTGCTCGGGACATAGAGAAAGGCCTGCTCCTGCTCGGTGACTTCGGTCATTGGCGGTTGCGCGAAATCCTCGATACGGAGCCCAACCGGGAGCAGGAGCTGTACGAGCTTGCGACCGATGTCCTGATCCACCTCCATCGACACCCGCCCATGCCCGGGCTCCCGGTCCACGGCCTCGACCAATGGCTCGAGGAATTGAAGCTGTTCACCGATTGGTACTGCCCGACGCTCGGACTGTCGGTGGACGTGGAGGGCTATCGGCGCGCCTGGGCCGACGTGCTCGGGCCGGTCGCCGAGGACGGCCTCGGGCCCGTTACCGTGCTTCGCGACTATCACGCCGAAAATGTCATGCTGTTGAGCCGGCACGAAGGCGTTCGGCATTTCGGCCTGCTCGATTTCCAGGACGCGTTGGTGGGCCATCCGGCTTACGACCTGGCCTCGGTGCTCGAGGATGCGAGGCGCGATGTTTCTCCGGCCATCGAGACGGCGATGATCGACCGGTACGTCGCGGCAAGTGGGAAGACTGCGCTGTTCGAGCGGGCGTACTGGGCGCTCGCCGCTCAACGCAACACGCGAATCCTGGGCGTGTTCACGCGCCTGTGGAAGCGGGACGGCAAGCCGCATTACACGGCCTTCCAGCCGCGGATGTGGGGTCTTCTGGAGCGCGATCTCGGCAAGCCCGGCCTCGAGCCGGTACGGGCGTGGTTCGACGCGAACATCGCATCGGAACATCGCGCTGCGCCGTGGGCGGAGGCGGCATGAAGGCGGTGAAACAGGCGCTTCGGCTGAAGGCGGAGATTACGGCCGAAGTCCCGAAGACCGCGATGGTCCTTGCCGCGGGGCTCGGCAAGCGCATGCGCCCGCTGACGGCGAGCAGGCCCAAGCCCCTGATCGAGGTCGCGGGCCAGCCGCTCCTCGATCATCTGCTCGATAAGCTGCGGGCCGCCGGCGTGGAGCGGGCGGTGGTCAACGTCCATTATCTCGCCGACGCCGTCGAAGCGCATCTCTCGAAGAACGCGCATGGCCTCGACATCGCCGTGTCGGATGAGCGGCCGCTGCTGCTCGAGACGGGAGGCGGGATGGTAAAGGCGGCGCCCCTGATCGATGCGGACCCGTTCCTCGTGGTCAACAGCGACAATTTGTGGGTGGACGGGCCGGCCGATACGCTGAAGCTGCTCGCTTCGCACTGGGACAGCCACGAGATGGATGCCTTGCTGCTGCTCGTGCCGCACGCTCGTGCAGCGAACCATGGCGGCCGCGGCGATTTCCACATGGACCGGCACGGCAGGCTGCGGCGACGCGATCGTTCGCGCGTCGCCCCGTTCGTCTACACGGGCGTGCAGATGGTCTCGAAGCGGCTGCTTCGCGATGCTCCCGAGGGGCCGTTCTCGACGAATGTTCTTTGGGACAGGGCCATCGAGGAGGGACGGTGCTTTGGAGCCGTGCACCAGGGCCTATGGTTCGATGTCGGCACTCCTCAGGCGATCAAGTCGACCGAGCTGATCCTAGAGGATGCCTGAAGCGGCTGCGGAGCATTCGCGGCGACCCGCGGTCTTCACGATCCCGACCCACCGCTCGTTCGCGGACTCGCTGGTCGCAGGTCTCATTGCTCGATACGGGCGAGATCCGCTCATCCTCGCCAACGGCCGGATCCTGCTGCCGAACAACCGGGCGCTGAGAAGCATCACCGACGCATTCGTGCGCGCAAGCGGATCGGGCCTTGTTCTTCCGCGCCTCATCCCGGTCGGTGATCCCGAGTTGGAGGAGCGGATCGGCGGCGCGCTCGATCCCGCCGATTCGCGGGACCCTGTTCCGCCTGCCGTAGAGCCGCTGGAGCGGCTGTTCGCCCTTGCCGAGCTCGTCCAGCGCGACGGGGAAGGGGCGCTCGAAGCGTTGCGAATGGCGCGTGACGTCACGCGGACCCTGGACGCGCTGCTGATCGAGGAAGTCGAACCTGCGAGGCTTCGCGATGCGGCGGTCGATGCACCGGACCTCGCGACTCATTGGCAAGTTTCGCTCGACCGCCTGCGCGCGATCATCGAGCAATGGCCGCGGCGGCTTCGGGAAAGCGGCCGGATCGACCTGGCGGCCAGGCGTAACATCCTGCTCCATCGGCTGGCGGCGCGTTGGGAGCACGAGCCGCCTCCGGGTTTCACGGTCGCCGCTGGCATTACGACGAGCGCACCCGCCGTCGCCTCGCTGCTGGCGCGGGTCGCGGCCATGCCGGAGGGAATGGTTGTTCTGCCCGGGCTGGCGCTTTCTTCCACGCTAGGCGATGACGAATGGGCGGCGCTCGGGCCGGAGGAAGGCGAGCGAGGCGAGGAAAGCCACCCGCAGTTCCACCTCAAGCTCCTCCTCGACCGGATTGGCATAGCTCGCGGCGAAGTCCGGCTTTGGCCCCGGGTCGGGGTCGCTGCGTCGACTGCTCTGCGCACGCGGGCGGTGGCGAACGCGATGGCATCCGCACGTTTTTCCGACAAATGGAGCCGGCTTGCCCCGCCGGAGCGCCGGCTGAGCGGGATTCGCACCGCCGTTCTGCCCGATTCCGCGGCCGAGGCGCAGGCGATAGCGCTTGCGATGCGCGAAGCTCTGGAGACGCCCGCACGGACGGTCGCTTTGGTGACCCCGGATCGCTCGCTCGCTCGCCGGGTCTCCGCTCTGCTCGCCCGTTGGGACATCCAGGCGGACGACAGCGCCGGCAAGCCGCTTTCCGAGTTGCCTGCCGGAACGCTGCTCATGGCCATCGCCTCCGCCATCGCCGAGGATCTTGCACCGGTGCCGCTGCTCTCGCTGCTCAAGCATCCGCTGGTTGGCGGGGAGGAGGATGAGCGCCTGCGCTGGCTGGATGACGTTCGTCGTCTCGACCGCGCATTGCGAGGTCCAAGGCCGGCGCAGGGCCTCACCGGCCTCGACCGACATTTCGAGGACAAGGACCAGGAAGGCGAGTGCAAGGGTTGTCTCGCGGCGTGGCGGCGGGTGCGGCCAAGGCTCGCGCAGCTGGCGCAGATCGGGCGCGAGACCCGTTCACTGCGCGATTTCATCGAGCTGATCGTGCGATCGGCCGAAATCCTCGCCGGCGATCGCGGCTGGCGCGGCAATGACGGCCGAATGGCCGCCGAGCTGCTAGCGCAGCTCCAGGCTTGCGACGCCGCCCAGCGGGTGGATATCCGGGCCGACGAACTGGTCGCGATCCTCGGCGAACTCCTGGAGAGCCACAATTTGCGGCCGCCTTACGGCGGCCATCCGCGCGTGTTCATCTGGGGTTTGCTGGAGGCGCGGCTCCAGCAGGCCGACCTGATGATCCTCGCTGGGCTCAACGAAGGCGTTTGGCCGTCGGTGCCCAAGCCGGACCCGTGGCTCGCGCCGAAAATTCGCGGCAACCTCGGCCTGCCAGGCCTCGAATATCGCATCGGGCTTTCGGCGCACGACTTCGCAAGCGCTCTCGGCGCGCGCGAGGTCCTTGTCACCCGGGCCAAACGGGACGGCCGCTCGCCCACCGTCGCCTCGCGCTTTCTCCTGCGGCTGGAGGCGATCAGCGGCGGGCTGCCCCGCGATTTCCGGCTCGAACGGCTCGTTGCTGCCCTGGACGACCCCGGGCCTCCGCGGCCTGTGGAACGTCCGCAACCAGCGCCGCCGCCGGAGCAGCGGCCGGACAGGATTTCCGTGACTGCAGTGGACCGGCTCAAAGCGGATCCCTTCGCCTTCTACGCTCAGGCCATCCTCAAGTTGCGCGAGCTCGATCCGGTCGACGCGGATCATACGGCGCGGTGGAAGGGCAGTGCCATCCACCAGGTGTTCGAGGAGTGGTTGCGCGACGACCAGTGCGATCCCGCCAGGCTGCGGCCGCGTGCCGAACGGTTGCTTGCCGACAAGGCCATACACGCAATGCTTCGAGCCCTGTGGGGCCCGCGGGTGCTGGAAGCCGTCGATTCGCTGGCCGAGCTGGAACGCAAGAATCAGGAACGCGGGCGGAGGCCGCTTGTCGCCGAAGCGAAGGGGGAAACGCCGCTTGCCGGAGTTCTCGTGCACGGCCGCGTCGATCGCATCGACAGGCTTGCCGACGGGGGCCTTGCGATCATCGACTACAAGACGGGATCGCCGCCGTCGGCCAAGGCCGTCCAGAGCGGGTTCGCGCTGCAGCTTGGCCTGCTCGGCCTGATTGCTCGCGCCGGCGGCATTGAAGGCGTGCAGGGCGACCCGGAGACCTTCGAATATTGGTCGTTAGCGCGGCGCCTGCTCGGCAAGAATCCCGTCCTTGCGACAAAGGACATGAGTGCGGCGGAATTCCTCGACCATGCCTTTCGCAACTTCGCCGAGGCCGCGGGAAAATGGCTGACGGGGACCGAGCCGTTCACCGCCAAGCTGAACCCGGCTTACGCGCCTTACGGAGAATATGACCAGCTGATGCGGCTGGAGGAATGGTACGGCCGCAAATGACGCTAGTTGCGCGGCTTCTTCTTGACCTTCGAAGCGTACAGCAAGGCCGCGACGATGGCGGCCGATCCGATTCCCACGGCGACGCCTGCCTTGACCAGCTTCTGGCGGCGCTCTTCGCTTGCCTTGTCGGTCTCGTCGTTGCTCATGCGCGCTTCTCTATGGGCTTCGCCGCGGCATTGGAAGCCGCATGAGCGCACGCTTCCGCCCCTTGCCTCCACTGGAGGGCGCCCAGGCAAAGGCTGCCGATCCGCAGGCCCATGCGGCGCTTTCGGCGTCGGCGGGCACGGGCAAGACTGAGGTCCTCACCGCCCGGGTCCTGCGACTCTTGATTCAGGGCGCGCGACCGGAATCGCTGCTTTGCTTGACGTTCACCAAGGCGGCAGCCGCGGAGATGGCAAACCGCATCGGCAAGCGCCTGGCGGACTGGGTGCGGCTGAAAGACAGCGAGCTCGCACGCGATCTCCTCAATCTTGGCGAGGGCAACGACCCGATCACCCTGCGGCGCGCCCGGCAATTGTTCGCCAAGGTCCTCGACTGCGCAGGCGGGCTCAAGATCCAGACGATCCACGCTTTCGCGCAATCGCTTCTCGCGGCATTTCCAGTCGAAGCCGGAATCGCGCCCGGCTTCGAACCGATCGAAGGACGGGCCGAACAGGAGCTGGTCAGGCGCACGCTCGCGGAGCTCATGGCCGACGCGGAATCGCAGGGGGACACCCAGCTCATCGCCGACGTACAGTGCCTCAGCCGTCGGCTCGGCGAGATGGGGGCGGTCGACTATCTTCGCGAGTGCGCGCGGCGGCACGAAGCTCTGCAGGCATTCGGGTCACCCGGCGACATCGAAGCCATTGTCCGCAAGATGCTCGACCTGCCGGACGGCTCGGTGGAAGAGTATCTGGCCGCGCATTGCGCGGACGACCGCTTCGATTGCGACGTGCTGCGGGCCGTTGCCGAGGCGAACAAGCGATGGGGCACCGCGTCCGGCGCCGCCATAGTGGAAAAGGTCGAGCGCTGGATCGCAATGGATTCGCCATCGCGCAGCGCGGCGCTGCCGGAACTCGCCTTGATCGTGTTCACCGGCTCAGGCGAGCTGCGGCGGGTCCAGGCGGGCCAGCGAAAAGCCGATCCCCACTATGATTCGCATGCCGAACGGCTGGCCGGGGCAGTCGGGACTCTCCTGACAATTCAGAAGGGTTCGCGGCTGGCGATGGACATCGCGGCCGGGCTGCGCGCGGGCCAGGCATTTGCCGGCGCCTACACCCGCGCGAAGCGAAGCGCCGGAGTCGCGGACTTCGACGATTTGATCAACTGGACGCGCGAGCTGCTCGCCAAACCGGGGATGGGCGACTGGGTACGATACAAGCTGGACCGTCAGGTCGATCACATTCTCGTCGATGAGGCACAGGACACGAACGCAGCGCAATGGCAGATCATCGACAGACTGGTGGAAGAGTATTTCAGCGGCGCAAGCGAGGCGGACCAGCGCTGGCGCACTCTGTTCATGGTCGGCGACTTCAAGCAGGCCATCTACGGCTTCCAGGGCACGGATCCGGAGCAATTCGAGCGTGCCCGCGCCGAGTACCGAGGCCGGTCGAGCCAATTGCTCGAAGCCGAGCGCGAGCTTGAGCAAGCGAAGGAGCGAGCGCGCGAATTCCGCGACCTGTCCATCGGTTCGAGCTTCCGGTCGGCTCAGCCGATACTCGATGTCGTCGACGCGGTGATCGGCGAGCTCGGCTTTACCGCCATCGGCCTTCCCGAGGCGCCAGCCTCGCATGTAGCCCACCACAGGGAACGGCCCGGACAGGTGGAGCTGTGGCCGCCGTTCGCGGTCGATCAGGCCGAAGACGATGAGGAAGAAGGTGAGGAGCGCTGGGTGGAGGCGCGCGCGCGGCTTTACGCGGAAGACCTGGCGTCGCGGATCAGCGCGCTCGTCGATGACGCGCCCGTGCTCGGATCGACCGAGCGGCCGCTCGCGCCGGGCGACATACTGGTCCTGGTCAGAAGCCGCGGCGAGCTTGCATCGCTGATCGTGGCCCGGTTGTTCGCCAAGGGTGTGCCGGTGGCGGGCGTCGACCGCCTCCACCTCCAGGAACCGCTCGCCGTGCAGGACCTGCTGGCCGCGATCCGGTTCGCGGTGCAGCCGGGCGATGATCTCAGCCTTGCCAGTTTGCTGGTGTCGCCACTGATCGGCTGGGACCAGGATCGGCTGCGCGAGCTCGCCTACGGCCGCGGCGTCAGCTTGTGGCGCGAACTTCGCCGTCGCTCGAACGAAAATCCGGCATTCAGCGAGACGCACGCTTTGTTGTCCGAACTCCTGCGGATCGCGGATTTCACCACGCCCTCGAACTTCCTCGAGACGCTGCTGTCCGGCCCGATGCAGGGACGGCGCAAGCTCTACTCGCGGCTTGGAATCGCATCGCGGGATCCGATCGATGAATTGATGAACAGCGCCATCGATTTCGAGCGGAGCGAAATTCCCTCGCTCGATCGCTTTTTATCGTGGTTCTCGCGCGGCGAGGTCGATGTCCAGCGCGACCCCGCGGCACCCGCCAACGAGGTGCGAGTCATGACGGTGCACGGGGCCAAAGGCCTGCAGGCGCCCGTCGTCATCCTCGCGGATTCGACTGCGGATCCGAAGAAGCTCGGGCGAACGCCCGTCCTCATGGATATTCCAACGCAGCGCGGCGACGCCCCCGTTCTGCGTCCGAAGAAGGACGAGCGCCGATCCCCGTTCGCCGAGCTGCTCGCCGATGAAGAGCGGCGCGACCTGCAGGAGCACTGGAGGCTTCTCTATGTCGCCCTCACGCGTGGAGCCGACAGGTTGATCGTCGCCGGAATGGCGCCCAAGCAAAAGAAGGACGGATCGGACCCCAGGCCGGAAAACTGCTGGCACCGGGCCGTACAGAGCGCGATGCAGGCCGTCGGCGCGTCCCCGCTGGAGACCGGCTCCGGCGTGAAGCTGGTTTACGGACGGGACGCCCCGGTTCGAGCGAGAAAGCGCCGCTCGGTCACGGTGCCGAAGGCGGAGGTGCCGTCCTGGGCCAGACAGCCCGCGCCGCCGGAAACCCGTCCGCCCGGGCCACTCGCACCCTCGGCCATGGCAGAGGACCGCGAAGCTGCGGCTCCGCCATCGGACGCAATGCGGGCGGCCGCCGAACGCGGCACTGCGATCCACGCTCTTCTCGAACGGCTGCCGCCGGTCGCCCCGGCAAAGCGGGAGGAAGCGGCTCTGGCGTGGCTTCGGCATTCGGCCGGAATTGGCGATTCCGAGGCTGCCTCGGACATCGCCCGGACCGTATGCACGCTTATCGCAGACGATCGTTTCGGGGTGCTGTTCGGGCCGGGATCGCTTGCCGAAGCGCCGATCGCGGCAACGCTCCCGGACGGCCGCGTGATCGCGGGGACCGTCGACCGGCTGCTCGTCCAGCCGGACCGAATCCTCGTCGTCGATTACAAGACAGGTCGCGTCCCCGCCGGCGAAGCCGACATCCCGCCGGCGCATCGCTTGCAAATGAACGCATACCGCGAGGCGCTCTCGGTGATCTTCCCGGGCCGCCGAATCGAAACGGCGCTTCTTTACACGGCTGCGGCGCAATTCTTCCCGCTCGCCGGTTGAGCGCGGCTGTCCCGCTGCCCATATGGCAGGCAAGCCGAATCGAAGGAGACCCGACCCATGGCCACGAAGACCGTCACCGACCAGAATTTCGCAAGCGACGTCCTGGGTGCGTCGGGTCCGGTCCTGGTCGATTTCTGGGCCGAGTGGTGCGGGCCGTGCCGGATGATCGCTCCGGCCCTCGAGGAAATCTCGAACGATCTTGGCGAAAAGGTCACCGTCGCCAAGCTCAACATCGACGAAAACCCGGACGTTCCGGCACGCTATGGCGTGCGCGGCATTCCGACGATGCTGCTATTCAAGGATGGCCAGCCGGTTGCCCAAAAGGTCGGCGCTGCGCCGCGCAGCCAGATCCAGCAGTGGCTCGAGGGTAACCTCTAAGAGTCTGGAGGCTCGGTTCCGTCGAGTCCGCGCGTATCCGGCCGGAACTTGTCGTGCCTCGGTAGGTCGTCGCCGGGATCGAACCAACCGATCCTGCTCCGCCAGAAGATGTGGAAGCCCGGCGACGCTGTTTCCGGCTCGTCGAGCGTGGCGACGCTGAAATCGACAGTCTCAGGCTGATGGTCGACCTTCATCAGGAAGGGGGTCCCGCAGTCGCCGCAGAACTCGCGGTGGCCGAACGACGATGAGGCGACCGAACGCACCTTGTCCGCGCCCCGAGTCCATTGGAGATCGCGCGCCGGGACGCTGGCAAAGACCATCCCCGGAGCGCCGCTGTTGAGCTGGCACGTCCGGCAGTGGCACCAGCCGCAGTCGAAGGGCGCGCTCGTCAACTCGTATCGGACGGCTCCGCACATGCATCCGCCGCCAAGAGCCATCGTCTTCTCCTAAATTGACTAAGCCTGGCGCCGTTCCTACATCGCCCGCCGCAACGCTCGCGCGCGGGTGAGGCAGGGCCGTTCCGCCCAAGCGCCCTGAGCATCTAAAGGATTTCCATGTTCGCCGCAGTGGCAAAAAGCATCTTCGGATCGGCCAACGACCGCTATGTCCGCAGCCTCGGCAAATATGTCGACGCGATCAACGGCTTCGAAGCGTCCATCGAAGCGCTGACCGACGACGAGCTTCGGAACCAGACCGAAATCTTCCGCAAGCGACTGGCGGACGGCCACAAGCTCGACGATCTGCTGCCCGAGGGATTCGCGACTGTCCGGGAAGCCGCCAAGCGAACGCTCGGCCAGCGGCATTACGACGTCCAGCTGATCGGCGGAATCGCCCTTCATCGCGGCGAAATCGCCGAAATGAAGACCGGCGAGGGCAAGACGCTGGTGGCGACCCTGGCGGTGTACCTGAACGCGCTCGAGGGCAAGGGCGTGCACGTCGTGACGGTCAACGACTATCTCGCCCGCCGCGACGCCGAATGGATGGGACAGATCTACCGCTTCCTCGGCATGTCGGTCGGGGTGATCATTCCCAACCTGTCGGACGAGGAACGCCGCGCCGCCTACGGCGCCGACATCACATACGGCACCAACAACGAGTTCGGCTTCGACTATCTGCGCGACAACATGAAGTACACGCGCGAGCAGATGGTGCAGCGGCCCTTCAATTTCGCGATCGTCGACGAGGTGGACTCGATCCTGATCGACGAAGCGCGCACGCCGCTGATCATCTCCGGGCCGACCGACGACAAGTCGGACCTCTACATGTCCGTCGACGCCATCGTGAAGACGTTCGGCTCCGACGATTACGAGAAGGACGAGAAGCAGAAGTCGGTGGTGCTCACCGAGGAGGGCACCGAAAAGGCCGAGCGGATGCTCGAGGAAGCCGGGCTGATCGAAGGCCGCAACCTCTACGACATCGTCAATACCCAGGCGGTCCACCACCTGAACCAGGCGCTCAAGGCCAATGTGATGTTCAAGAAGGACATCGATTACATCGTCAAGGACGGGAAGGTCGTCATCATCGACGAATTCACCGGCCGGATGATGGAGGGGCGCCGCTGGTCCGACGGTCTCCACCAGGCGGTGGAAGCGAAGGAGGGCGTCTTCATCGAGCCCGAGAACCAGACGCTCGCTTCGATCACCTTCCAGAATTACTTCCGCATGTACCCCAAGCTGTCGGGAATGACCGGCACGGCCATGACCGAGGCTCCGGAGTTCTTCGACATCTACAAGATGAATGTCGTCGCGATCCCGACCAACGTGCCCGTCAAGCGGATCGACGAGGACGACCAGTTCTACAAGAACATCACCGACAAATTCTCCGCGATCGCCAAGGAGCTCAAGGAGAAGCAGGAGAAGGGCCAGCCGGCGCTCGTCGGCACGGTATCCATCGAGAAGTCGGAGATGCTGTCCGAATATCTCGAGAAGGAGGGCATCAAGCACTCCGTCCTGAATGCTCGCTTCCACGAACAGGAAGCCCACATCGTTGCCCAGGCCGGCCGCATCGGCGCCGTGACTATTGCGACCAACATGGCCGGGCGCGGAACCGACATCCAGCTCGGTGGCAACCTCGAGTTCCGAATGCAGGACGAGTTTCCGGACCTCGTCATCGGAACGCCGGAGTATGAAGCGCAGGCGGAGAAGATCCGCGCCGAGATCGTAGAGGAAAAGCAGCGGGTCCTGGAGGCCGGCGGACTCTACGTGCTCGGGACCGAGCGCCACGAAAGCCGCCGCATCGACAACCAGCTGCGCGGCCGCTCGGGCCGGCAGGGCGACCCCGGACTATCCAAATTCTACCTGAGTCTCGACGACGACCTTCTGCGCATCTTCGGGCCCGAGACCATGTTCGCCCGGTTGATGAACAAGAACCTCGAGGATGGCGAGGCGATCGTCAGCCCGTGGATATCGAAGGCGATCGAAACGGCCCAGAAGAAGGTCGAAGCGCGCAACTACGACATCCGCAAGCAGGTCGTCGAATTCGACGACGTGATGAACGACCAGCGCAAGGTGATCTACGAGCAGCGCGCCGACATCATGGATGCCGAGAGCGTGAGCGACGTTATCGCCGACATGCGCTCCGACACCGCGACATCCATCGTGATGGCGCACTGCCCGCCGGGAACGTTTCCCGAGCAATGGGACGTCGACGGCCTCAAGGAGAGCATCGACGCCGTGTTCGGGCTCCAGCCCCCGATCGACGCGTGGATGGAGGAAGAGGCCCTCGAGCAGGAGATCATCGCCGAGCGGCTCCAGCAGATGGCCGAGGAGCATATGGCGGCCAAGACTCAGGAGGTGGAGGGGGAGCGCTGGGCAGAGGTCGAAAAGAACATCCTCATCCAGACGCTCGATCATCACTGGAAGGATCACCTCGCGACACTCGACGCGCTGCGGCAGGTGATCCACCTCCGAAGCTATGCGCAGAAGAAGCCGATCGACGAGTACAAGCAGGAAGCTTTCCTGCTGTTCGAGCGGCTGCTCGTATCAATCCGCGAAGAAGTGACGCGGACCTTGATGCGCGCCAATATCCAGTACGAGGCTGCTCCGCCGCCGCCTCTGCCTGACTTCATCACCCAGCACATCGACCCGTTCTCGGGCGAGGACGACACGGCCGACATAGACGCCGCGACGGGCACCATCCTATCGAATCTGCCGCCCCTCGCCATGCCGCAGGGTGAAATGCCAGGCGGCCAGGGCGGGGTGGACACGGCGACCGCGCCGATAAGCCGCAATGCGCCCTGTCCGTGCGGTTCGGGCAAGAAGTACAAGCATTGCCACGGGCAGCTCGCGTAGCTGACGGGGCGCGAAGCGCCGTCAGCATCGACCGGCTCGAGGTCAGGCTCGCCTACCGCCCAGAGGAAGAAGAAGTCGCGGCCGAGCGCGTCGAGCAGGCTCGGCTGAAGCCCCGCGAGTTGAAGGAAGCGACGTCGATCGCCCGGACGCTGGTGAACGGCATGCGCTCGACCAAGCCGACCGGGCTCGACGCGTTTCTGCATACCTACGACCTGGGCAGCGACGAAGGCATCGCGCTCATGTGCCTGGCAGAGGCGCTACTGCGCATTCCGGACGCCCATACGGCGGACGAGCTGATTGCCGACAAGCTATCGAAGCCGCGCTGGGCCGAGAAGCTCGGAGAGTCGGATTCCGCCTTCGTCAACGCGGCGACTTTCTCGCTGCTTCTGACCGGCAAGGTGCTCGAAAATGCCAACGATCGGTCCGACAACTGGCGTTCAGCCATCGGCCGGGCCGTCGGAAGGCTCGGCGAGCCGGTCATCCGCACCGCCGTCGACCAGGCGATGCGGATCCTGGGCAAACAATTCGTCTTCGGACGCACGATCGACGAAGCGCTCAAGCGTGCGGCGCCGGAGCGGAAGAACGGCCTGAGCCACAGCTTCGACATGCTCGGCGAGGCCGCGCGGACCTTCGCCGATGCGGACCGGTACGCCGATTCCTATCGCGACGCGCTCGACCGGATCGCCAAGGAAGCGAAGGGCGGCTTCGCGCGGTCGCCGGGGATTTCCGTGAAGCTCTCCGCCCTCCATCCGCGATACGAGTGGAGCCACGCGGAAGCTGCCAAGGCGTATATCCTACCAGTGCTTCGCGAGCTCGCGGCCAAAGCCAGCGCGGCGGACGTCCATTTGACCATCGATGCGGAGGAAGCCGACCGGCTCGAGCTTCAGATGGACATGTTCGAGGCGCTGGCCGCGGACGACAAACTGTTCGCGAACGGCTGGGCCGGCTTCGGGATCGCCATCCAGGCCTATCAGAAGCGGGCGCGGCCGTTGTGCGAGTGGACGGTCGATCTGGCTCGCGCGCACGGCCGCAAGTTCATGATCCGGCTCGTGAAAGGCGCCTATTGGGATACCGAAGTGAAGCTCGCGCAGGTCGCCGGTCTCACCGACTATCCGGTCTTCACGCGCAAGGTCGCGACCGACGTCTCCTATCTCGCCTGCGCCAAGGTCCTGCTGGATGCGAGCGACGTCATTTATCCGGCATTCGCCACGCATAATGCGAACACGATCGGGCAGGTGAAGGCTCTCGCCGGCGCCACGAGATTCGAGTTCCAGCGCCTCCACGGCATGGGCGAGGAGCTCTACGCCGAGCTTTCGAAGCTGGAGAAGCATCTCGGCGATCCGCAGACCCCGGTGCGGATCTATGCGCCGGTCGGAAGCCACAAGGAGCTGCTTGCCTATCTCGTGAGGCGGCTGCTCGAGAACGGCGCAAACTCGAGCTTCGTCAATCGAATCGCCGACGAGGAAGTCTCGGTCGACCAACTGGTCGGCGACCCGGTTGCTGAGCTCGAAGCACTGACGCCGAAGCGGAACCCGAAAATCGTGCTTCCGCCCGACCTGTTCGCGCCCCAGCGCCGCAACAGTAGAGGCGTCGACCTCAGCGATCCGCTCGTGCGCGAGCCGTTGCTCGAGCGGCTCAAGGCGCTCGAAAGCCGAAGCTGGATTGCCAAACCGGGGCTTGGAACGGGCGAGGCCCGGGCCATCGTCTCTCCCCACGATCATAGAATCACCGTCGGAACGACCTTCGAGGCGAGCGCCGAGGACGTCGACCGCATGGCGCGTGCGGCGCACGCCGCGCAGGTCGATTGGGATTCGCTCGGCGGCGAGGCCCGAGCGGAGATCCTGGAACGGGCCGCCGACCTTTACGAAGAGCATTCGGAGGAATTCTTCTCGCTGTGCATCCGCGAAGCCGGGAAGACCATCGTCGACGCGGTCCTCGAAGTTCGCGAAGCCGTGGATTTCCTGCGTTTTTACGCTTCCGAAGCCCGTCGGCAGTTCGCGCGGCCGCTGCCGCTGCCGGGCCCCACCGGCGAGCAGAACGAGCTTCGACTGCATGGGCGCGGCGTCATCGCCAGCATTTCGCCGTGGAATTTCCCGCTCGCCATCTTCACGGGGCTGATGTCGGCGCCGCTCGCCGCGGGCAATGCCGTCATCGCAAAGCCGGCCGGCCAGACGCCGTTGATCGGGGCCCTTGCGGTCGAGCTGATGCACCGGGCGGGCGTTCCCGAGGACATCCTGCAGCTGGCGCCAGGCTCGGGCAGGGTCGTCGGCGGGACTTTGACGGCGCATCCGCTGCTTGCCGGCGTCGTCTTCACCGGATCGACCGAAACCGCGCACCAAATCAACCGCACGCTCGCCGAACGCAATGGCCCGATTATTCCCTTCGTTGCCGAGACCGGCGGGCAGAATGCGATGATCGTGGACAGCTCGGCGCTGCCAGAACAGGTGACGCGCGACGTCATTTCTTCCGCTTTCCAGAGCGCCGGCCAGCGCTGCTCGGCCCTGCGGGCCCTGTTCGTGCAGGAGGATGTCGCCGACGCGATGATCGAGATGATCGCGGGCGCGATGGAGGCGCTTAAGGTCGGCGACCCGTCCGATCCGGCAACGGACGTAGGCCCCGTCATCGACCAGGCCGCGAAGAAGGTGCTCGACGACCACCTGCAATGGCTCGACAAGAACGCGAAGAAAATCTGCCGGCTGGAGCCGCCGAAAGAGGCGAAGCACGGCTGTTTCGTTCCGCCTGCACTCTATGAAATCCAATCGCTGAACCAATTGGACCGGGAGAATTTTGGCGCGATCCTCCACGTCGTCCGCTATCGCGGCGACAGGCTCGACGAGGTGGTCGAGGCGATCAACACCACCGGTTATGGCCTGACGCTCGGCCTCCAGAGCCGCATCGACACCGTCCGTGATTATGTCGAGAAGCACGCGCGTGTCGGCAATCTCTACGTCAACCGCAACCAGATCGGCGCGGTGGTAGAAAGCCAGCCGTTCGGCGGCGAGGGGCTGTCGGGAACCGGTCCGAAGGCCGGCGGCCCGCACTATGTCGCGCGCTTCGCGACCGAGCGCGTGACCTGCATCGACACGACGGCAGCCGGCGGCAATGCCAGCCTGATGGCGTCGCTCGAGGGCTAGCAGCCCCGGATCGAATCCATCAGCTCGCGGCGCAGCGATTCCTCGCTCTTGAAGTCGCCGAGCCAGCACTTGGTCACCATCGAGATTCCGTGCTGGTTCACACCGCGCGTCGACATGCAGCCATGCGTTGCCTCGACGACGACGGCGACGCCGCGCGGCTGGAGCGCCTCGTCGAGCGCCTGGGCGATCTGGTTGGTCAGCCGCTCCTGAAGCTGCAAGCGCCGGGCATAGCCGTCCACCAGCCGCGACAGCTTGGAGATCCCGACGACGCGGCCGTTCGGCCGATAGGCCACGTGCGCCTTGCCGGTGATCGGCGCCATGTGGTGCTCGCATGTCGAAACGAGTGGGATGTCGCGCAACAGAACGGTCTCGTCATACCCTTCCGTTTCGTCGAACTGGCGGCCAAGAAACTCTTTCGGATCAACGCGGTAGCCAGCGAACCACTCTTCATAGGCGCGGGCGACGCGCGCCGGCGTGTCGCGTACGCCTTCGCGGGACGGATCGTCGCCCGCCGCGGCGATGAGCGTGCGGATGGCGCGCTCGATCTCCAGACGTCCCGGCCGCCGAGGTGGCGAAGATTCATCGCGCTCGTCGGCGTCAACACAATCGAAGCCGTTGTAGTTGCTGAGATTCACCAAACTCTCCCCGCACTGGTGCTGACCCTGCTTTCCAGGTTCAGCTCGTCCTCCAAATTGTCGCGATCGCGTCCGACGGAGGCCGTCGCGCAGTGAATTCCTTCACTGAAGTAGCGGATCGTGAAGGAGCCGCTCTCGATCTCGCCGTCGACGATCACCTGGTCCCAGCGCGCGGCATTGCCGACGTAGCGGATCGCCGTTCCGAACTGTTCGCTCCAGAAGAACGGGATCGACTGGAACGGCAACAAATTGCCCAGCATGTTGGCAGCCGCGACCTGGCCCTGGCGCTGCGCCATCACCCAGTGTTCGATCCGCAGGCGATCGCCGGAGAGCGGGTTCGGATAGGACGCGATGTCTCCGGCCGCGTAGATGCCCGGCACGGCGGTCTGCAGGAATTCGTCGACGATGACGCCGTTGTCGACTTCGGCGCCGGCCGACCGCGCCAGGTCGACGCGCGGCTGAACGCCAATCCCGACCAGGACCACATCGGCCTCGATTCGGTCGCCATTTGCAGTGGTGACCGCGCGGCCGTCGAAGCCGGATGCGACGGTGCCGAGGTGGAAGCGGACGCCGTTCCGCTGGTGAATGGCTCGAATATACTCGCCCATCGCCAATCCGAACACGCGGTCGAACGGCACGTGCTCCGGCGAGACCACGTCGACCTCGGCGCCGCGCGCGCGCAGCGCCGCTGCCGCTTCCATTGCGATGAAGCTCGAGCCGATGACGGCGACGCGCTTTCCGTCGCCGGCCCGGCCTGCGATCGCGCGAGCATCGGCCACGGACCGCAGGCTGAAAACCGAGTCCCGGTCGAAACCGGGCGTCTGGAGGCGGTTGGGCTCGGACCCGGTATCGATGAGCAGGCGATCGAACGGGAAATCGGCGCCGGACGAGCAACGCACCGTTCGCGCGGTGACATCGACCCGCGTGGCCTCCAGGCCAAGATGCAGATCGATGCGATGGTCCGCGTACCAGTCAGGGCTTCGAAGCCAGAGCCACTCCTCGGGTGCCGATCCGGCGAGATAATCCTTGGACAGGTTCGGCCGATCGCACGGGGGATCGGCGTCAGCGCTGAGCATAGTGATCTCGCCGGCATAGCCGAGGCGTCGAAGCTCGTTTGCGCAGGCAAGTCCCGCGGCCCCGCCGCCTGCGATCACGATCCTGCGGACTTCGGTCTCGATCGGCTCGGGTTCCGTGGGCCGTGCCTTCTCGCGCACGAAAAGCCGCTCGCCGTCGACCTCGACGCGCCAGACGGGAAGCGGATCGAGAGCGGGTGCTCGAAGCGCGACGCCGGTGCGCATGTCGAAGCAGGCATGGTGCAGCGGGCAGCGCACCATCGGTCCATCAGTGATGCCGTCTGAAAGGTTAGCGCCGTAATGGGTGCAGGCGCCGCCGACGGCGTAGAATTGGCCGTCGAAGCGGGAAAGCAGCACGGGATCGTCGCCGACGCGGCCGGAGATCGTCGCGCCGTCCGGCACGTCGGCCAGGTCGACGCCTTGTGCGAAGTCGGGTCCCGATGCTGATTGCCTTTCGCCCATGCCCATTGGATGGAGCAGTGGCGCAAATGGTTCCGGCGGCGCGAAGAGTTGGCTCCCCGGGCCTGATTCGAACAGGCGGCCGTCCGATTAACAGTCGGATGCTCTACCGCTGAGCTACCGGGGAGCAGCCCAAAAGGGCAGCGCGCGCTAAATAGCGAAGCAGACCCCAAAGACAAGTAGTGTGTGCTCGGATTGCCCCCGGCAATCCCGCGCGCCGACTACGTCGCGAACTGCTCCATCGCGATCCGCTCGTCGAGCGCGTGCTCGGGGTCGAACAAGAGGGTGAGCGACCGCGCGCGATCGAGTTTCACATCCACCTGCGCGACCTCGCGAACCTCGAACTGGTCCGCGACCGCGGAAACCGGCCGCAATTCCGGCTCCAGCACCCGAAAGCAGACCTGCGTGTCGTCAGGAAGAATCGCGCCGGACCAACGCCGCGGCCGGAACGGGCTGATGGGGGTCAAGGCAAGCATCTTCGCCTGCAGGGGCAGGATGGGACCGCCGGCGGAAAGGTTGTACGCCGTCGAACCCGCGGGCGTGGCGACGAGGATTCCGTCGCAGGCGATTTCCGGCATAGCGGTGCGGCCATTCACGGAAACCTCGATCTTGGCGGTCTGGCGCGTCTCGCGCAGAAGCGAAACTTCGTTGATCGCCGCATGCGTGAAGGTGTCGCCGCCGACCGTCCGCGCGGTCATTTCGAGCGGGGCGACACGGATCGCCTTAGCGCCCTCGATCCGCTCCGCGAGCAGGTCAAGCCGCCACTCGTTCATCAGGAAACCGACGGTGCCGCGGTTCATTCCGAACACGGGCCGCGGGTCCCCTGCCTCGAGCATCGCGTGGAGCGTGTGCAGCATGAAACCGTCACCGCCCAACGCCACGAGAATCTCGGCCGATCCCTCGTCGGCCCACTCGTAGCGCTCCCGGAGAAGCGCTTCGCCGGCCTGCGCGACTTCGCGATTGGACGACAGGAGCCCGATGCCGAGGCTCGCGAGGTCGGTCTTTGCCGCCTGCGGCTGTCCTGAAGCGTCATTCGGGCTCAAGACGTTACTCCGTGAAGCTCGTCAGAGGCGCGAACATAAGCGCAATCGGCGTCATCACCGAATCCATCACGCGGCTTCCCTGGCGCGCTCGCCCGCGGCCGCAACGCGCGCGAGGCCGAGTGAGAGCTGGAGCGCGCCGGCGAGACGATCGTCGGGCGACGGCCAGTTGCGGCTGACGGCGAGCTTGCTGTCGGGCCGGAGCTTCGCGCTCCCCTTGAGCCGCTCGATATAGGCTAGCAGCCCCTGAAGGTCGGGGAAGCCGCTGTCGGCGAAGGTGACGACGGCGCCGCGCGGACCGGTATCGAGCTTGGCGACCATCGCCTTCTTGCAGTTGAGCTTGGTCTCGACGATCTTGAGCAGGTTCGACGTTTCCTCGGGCAGCGGCCCGAAACGGTCGATCAGCTCTGCCGCGAACTCCTCGATCGCATTCTTGTCTTCGAGGTCGCCCAGGCGCCGATAGAGTCCCATCCTGAGGTCGAGGTCGGGCACGTAATGCTCAGGGATCAGGATCGGCGCATCGACGCTGATCTGCGGAGAGAATTCCTCCTGGCGCTGGGCGCCGCCGGCCTTCACCTCGACGATCGCCTCCTCGAGCATCGACTGGTACAGTTCGAAGCCGACCTCCTTGATGTGGCCCGACTGCTCGTCGCCGAGCAGGTTGCCGGCACCGCGGATGTCGAGATCGTGGCTCGCGAGCTGGAAGCCGGCGCCGAGGCTGTCGAGGTCGGCCAGAACCTGCAGGCGTTTCGCGGCGGTATCCGTGATCTGGCGGTTCGCGGGCGTCGTCAGATAAGCGTAGGCGCGAAGCTTCGAGCGTCCAACGCGGCCGCGCAGCTGGTAAAGCTGGGCGAGGCCGAAGCGGTCGGCGCGGTGCACGATCAGCGTGTTCGCGCTCGGGATATCGAGCCCGCTCTCGACGATGCTGGTCGACAGCAGCACGTCGTACTTGCGGTCGTAGAAAGCGCTCATGCGCTCCTCGACCTCGGTCGCGCTCATCTGCCCGTGCGCGGTGATCGCCTTCACCTCCGGGACTTCCTGCCGGAGCCACTCCTCGAGGTCGGGCAGATCGGCAATGCGCGGCGCGACGAAGAAGCTTTGTCCGCCGCGATAATGTTCGCGCAGCAGCGCCTCGCGGATCACCACCTGGTCCCACGGCGTCACATAGGTCCGTACCGCCAGCCGATCGACGGGCGGCGTCTGGATGACGCTCAATTCGCGAAGCCCGCTCATCGCCATCTGCAACGTTCGCGGAATGGGCGTCGCCGTCAGCGTCAGCACGTGGACGTCCGCCTTGAGCGCTTTCAAGCGCTCCTTGTGCGCGACTCCGAAATGCTGCTCCTCGTCGACGATCACGAGCCCGAGCTTCTTGAACTTCAGCCCCTTTGCCAGAAGCGCATGGGTGCCGATGACGATGTCGACCTTGCCGTTCTCGAGACCCTCCTTCGTGCGCTTGGCTTCCGTCGCCGGCACCAGCCGCGACAGGCGGCCGACCTCGATCGGGAAGCCGTGAAGGCGATCGATGAAATTCGAATAATGCTGCCGGGCCAAAAGGGTTGTCGGGCAGATCAGGGCAACCTGCATTCCCGACATGGCGACGACGAAGGCGGCACGAAGCGCGACCTCGGTCTTACCGAAGCCGACGTCGCCGCACACCAGCCGGTCCATTGGCCGGCCAGCCTCGAGGTCGGCGAGCACCTCCTCGATCGCGCGCTCCTGGTCGTCGGTTTCCTCGTAGGGGAAACGATCGACGAACTGGGGGAACGCCGAGTCGGGCTCGGCGACCGGCGCGGCGCGCGTGGCGCGCATTGCCGCGACCTTGATCAGCTCGCCGGCGATCTCGCGGATGCGCTCCTTCATCCGCGCCTTGCGGCGCTGCCACGCCTCTCCGCCGAGGCGATCGAGGCTCACGCCGTCGCTTTCGCTGCCGTATCGGCTCAGCAGCTCGATATTCTCGACCGGAAGATAGAGGCGATCGCCGCCCGCATATTCGATGGCGACGCAGTCGTGCGCCGACTTGCGCACCGGTATCTGCGTCAGCCCCTCATATTTGCCGATCCCGTGCTCGGCATGGACCACCAGGTCGCCAGGCGAGAGGCTGGCTATCTCGGCGAGGAAGGCGTCGGCGCTCTTGCGGCGCTTGCGGCGGCGAACGAGCCGGTCGCCGAGCATGTCCTGCTCGGTGAGCACCGCAACGTCCGAGGTCGAGAAGCCGTGGTCGAGCGGTAGTACGAGGAGGGCCGGCTGGCCCTTCGTGCCGTATGCTTCCTGCCAGCTGTCGACCGGTTTCTGCGCCTTGACGCCATGGTCATGAAGCAGGCCCGAAAGCCGCTCGCGCGCGCCTTTGCTGTAACTGGCAAGCACGACCTTCCTGCCGCCCTTGCGAAGCTTCTGGATGTGCTCGGCGACCGCTTCGTAGATGTTGGCGTTGCGCGCGCGCTCCGGAGCGAAGTCGCGCGCAGCCTCGACGGCGAAGTCGAGCGTGCGCGCACCTTCGGCTTCAGGGAAGGGTGAGGTGCGGTGGATCGGCCGCGACCCAACCGCTTCATCCCACTCCTCGCGAGTGAGGTACAGTGCCGCCGGCGGCAGCGGCCGATAGCTGCCCGGCTCGGACTGCATCGCGCGCGTGCGGTTCTCGAAATAATCGTCAATGCTCTCGGCTCGGGAGTCGAGGGCTCCGTCGACCCCGGAATCGCGAACGACGATGTCGTCGTCGCCCAGATAGTCGAACATTGTTGCCAGCCGCTCTTCGAACAGGGGCAGCCAGTGCTCCATGCCCGCGAGCCGGCGGCCGTCAGAGACGGCTTGGTAGAGCGGGTCGCCCGTCGCCGTCGCGCCGAACGTCTCGCGATATCGCTCCCGGAAGCGCTTGATATTGTCCTCGTCCAGCAATGCTTCCGACGCGGGCATCAGCACGAAATCCTTCGCCGCGCCGGTCGATCGCTGGTCGGTCGGATCGAAACGGCGAAGCGTCTCGATCTCGTCACCGAAGAAGTCGAGCCGAAGCGCGGTGGTTTCGCCCGAGGGGAACAAGTCGATCAGCGATCCGCGAACCGCGAACTCGCCATGCTCGGCGACTGTATCGCTGCGTTGATAACCGAGCGCCGTCAGTTGCTCGACAAGGGCGTCGCGATCGATCCGCTCGCCTTCGGCAATCCTTCTCGTGAGCTGACGGATCCGAAAGGGCGTCAGCAGGCGCTGGGTGGCGCCGTTGGCCGTCACGACCAGAAGCTGCGGCTTTTTCAGCGGCTGCTGCAGCGCGTTCAACGTCGCCAGCCGCTCGGCCATCACCCGCAGCGCCGGCGAGGCCCGGTCGTAAGGAAGGCAGTCCCACGCCGGCAAGGTCAGGACCTCGACCTCGGGCGCGAAGAGAGGAACGGTTTCCGCCAGCCCCCGCATTGCCGCTTCGTCCGCGGCTATCACCACCGCGCGCCCGCTCTTGCTGCGCCCGTGCGCGGCTCGCGCGAGGTCGGCTGCAAGCCAGGGCAGGAACCCCGCCGGCACGCCGGCGAGCGTCAGCGGGCCGCGCGCGTTGAGGACATGCTGAAGCTGCTCGCTCATCGCGCTATCGGAATGTAGTCGAGCTTCTTGAGCGCCTCGAGCATAGGGCCTTGGTAGCGTTCCGGCGCTTCGCTGGTTCCCGCTGCCCAGGCGAGGATGTCGACGTCCTGTTCTTCGAGCATCTGCGTGAACAGGGCACGCTCGGCCGCGCTCCAGGACCGGTGATGCACGTCGAAGAAGGCGCCGACGAGGATATCCGCCTCGAACGTGCCGCGGTGGTGCGCTCGCCAACGGAGGCGCTTCAGTTCAACGTCGGGATGCATTCGCGCCATGTAGGCAGCCCAAGCGTATCAGGAAAGGCAGCCGCGGCGCGCATTCGTTGCGGGCCGCGGCGCGATATCTTAGCACGATTGCAGTGAGCGCGACGGGCGAAACATTCCGGAAACAGGCGGCGCGCGCCGCCTATGGCTGGGGCCGGCCGAAGAGCTGGACGGATGCGCTGGATCTCCTGCGTGAGGCCGCGGAACGGGGCGAAGCGGAGGCGGAGCAAGAGTTGGCGCTCGTTTCACAGGCGCCGATCGAGCAGCTGTTGGAGGCGCCTGAGGCGGACCTGCTGTCACAGATATCGCAGATAGGCTCGTGCAGCGGCTTTGCACCGCCCGGCTTTTCGGAATGGCTGATCGAGCACGCCTCCAAGCGCCTGGTGGATGCTTCGGTGAACACGGCTGAAGAGGGCGTGGCCCTTCGGACCGCTCGCGACGCAGCATTCGGGCCGCGCCAGCGTGACCTCGTCCTGGCGATCATGCAGGAGCGGGCGGCTTCGTTGATCGGCATTCCCGTCGAGTTCCACGAGCCGCCGAACGTCATCAGTTACGAGCCCGGGCAGGAGTTCAGCCTTCACGTCGACTTCATCGATCCCCGCCCGCCGCAATTTCAGCAGGAGCTTCAGGTGCTGGGCCAGCGGACGGCGACGATCGTCACCTATCTCAACGAAGATTTCGACGGTGCGGAAACCTGGTTTCCGGACGCGCAGGTCAAGTTCCGCGGCAAGACGGGCGACGCGATCGTCTTTTCCAACGTCCTTCGGGACGGCAATCCGGACCCCAACACGCGTCACGCGGGGCTTCCGCCGACACGCGGACGAAAGTGGGTATTGTCGCAGTGGATCCGGTCGAAGCCATTCCCGTACCGTCCCGAGGACCTCGCCTGATGGGTTTTCCCGGGAGCTCCGGTGCGCCCTGAGATCCTCAACCCTTTGTTCGCGGAGGTCGAGACCCTGTCGGGAGTCGGCCCGCAGGTGGCCAAGCTGCTCAAGCGGTTGAACATCACTCGCGTGATCGATCTGCTGTATCATCTGCCGACAGGTGTGATCGAGCGGCTCAAGGTCCCGGCAGCGAGTTCGTCGCTGATCGGTCACAACGTGATCCTGGAGATCGAGCCTTACCAGACCCGCGAGCCGCGCTCCGGCCGCGGACCCATGCGCGTTTTCGCCTCCGACTCCGACGGCAACACGATCAGCCTCGTCTATTTCAACAATCCCGGCTGGGCAAAGAAGAGCCTGCCGATGGGCCAGGTGCGCGTCGTCTCGGGCAAGCTCGAGGCCTATGGCGACGAGTGGCAGATCATTCATCCCGAGGTCGCCGAACTGGGCAAGGGGCCGCAGCCCGCGATCCGCGAACCGGTGTATCCGCTGACGGAGGGCATCACGAACAGAAGGATGCGCGAGCTCGCCGGCATTGGTGTCGATCGGGCTCCCGACCTTCCCGAATGGATCGAGCCGAGCCTCGCCGCACGCGAAGCCTTCCGCCCGTGGCGCGCGGCGCTTGCCGAGGCGCACGCCGACCCAGCCGCGAGCGATGCGCGACGGCGGCTGGCCTATGACGAGATCTTCGCCAACCAGCTCGCGCTGCTGCTGCTTCGCCAGTCCGCTCGCCGGAAGCGCGGCACGCCGCTGGTGGGCAACGATACGCTGATCGGCAAACTCAAGCTTCCATATCAGCATACGGCCGCGCAGCGGCGGGTGATCGCAGAGATCCGCGGCGACATGGAGCAGAGCGTGCCCATGCTCCGGCTGCTGCAGGGTGACGTCGGCTCGGGGAAAACGCTCGTCGCGACTGAAGCGATGCTCATTGCCGTTGAAGCAGGCGCGCAGGCAGCGCTGCTCGCCCCCACCGAAATCCTGGCCCGTCAGCACTACGCGACGCTGGTCAAGCAGCTGCACGCTCTGGGTGTCCAGGTCGCGATCCTGACCGGGCGCGAAAAGGGCAAGGCGCGCGAGAGCGTCTTGATGGGACTCGCCGACGGTTCGATCGACATCCTGGTGGGCACCCACGCGATCTTCCAGGAGAAGGTCGCGTACAAGAAGCTCGGGCTTGCGGTAATCGACGAGCAGCACCGCTTCGGCGTCTCGCAGCGGCTCCTCCTTTCGCAGAAGGCCGACGGGCCGCCGCACCTTCTGGTCATGACAGCGACGCCGATTCCGCGGACGCTGACGCTAACGCAATATGGAGAGATGGACGTCAGCCGCATCGACGAGATGCCGGCCGGCCGTACGCCGATCGAGACTCGGGTGATCAGCGACGAGAAGCTTGCGGAGGTGGTCGACGGGCTCGGCCGCCATATCGCGCTCGGCGGCCAGGCCTATTGGGTGTGTCCGCTGGTCGAGGAAAGCGAGACGAGCGACGCCGCGGCGGCGCAGGAGCGCGCGCGAGTGCTCAAGGTGCGCTTCGGCGAGGGCAGGGTCGGGCTCGTCCACGGACGCATGAAGGGGGCTGAGAAGGACGCGGTGATGGCCGCCTTCGCAAGCGGGGACATCGCGGTGCTCGTCGCCACTACCGTGATCGAAGTCGGTGTAGACGTTCCAAATGCCACGCTGATGATCGTCGAGGGCGCGGAGCGGTTCGGCCTCTCCCAGCTTCATCAGCTTCGCGGCCGCGTCGGGCGTGGCTCCGGCAAGAGCACCTGCCTTCTGATCCGCGGCGCGAACCTGACCGACACTGCGCGCGCGCGGCTTGCGCTGATGCGCGAGACGAACGACGGCTTCCGGATCGCGGAGGAGGACCTGCGCCTGCGCGGGCCTGGGGAAATCCTCGGCACTCGCCAGTCGGGGGAGGAGGCGTTCCGCGTCGCCACGGTCGCGGACGTCGACGAATTGGCGCAGGTGGCTCAGGACGACGCCCAGCTGTTGCTCGACCGCGACGGCGGCCTTTCCGGCACGCGCGGCCAGGCGGCGCGGACCTGTCTCTATCTCTTCGAACGCGACCAGGCGGTGGGGCTGATCCGCTCAGGCTAAGGAGCCACCATGGCGATCCTGATTCCGATGTTGCTCGTCTTTTTCGCCGGCGCGATGGTCGCCATCCAGGCGCCCACCAACGCGATGCTGTCCAAGGCGGGCGGGTCGCCGGTCCTTGCGGCGCTTATCTCGTTCGCAGTGGGCAGCATGGCATTGCTCGTCGTATGGCTCGCAAGCGGCAACCGGCCCGCCGCGTCCTCGTTCGCGGGCTTGCCGTGGTACGCATGGATTGGCGGGCTCTATGGAGCGGTGTTCGTCGCCGTCGCGGCGTACGCGGCGCCGAAGATCGGTGTCGCTTCGCTCATCACCATCGGTATCGCAGGACAGATCGCGATGGCGCTGTGGCTGGACCACGTCGGCGCGATGGGTCTTGTGCGAGAGCCGATCAATCTAGGCCGGGTCGCCGGCGCGGCACTTGTGATCGCCGGCGTTGTCCTCGTTCGCCGCAGTTAGCGCACGAGCAGTGCGTGGCGCTTCTTGCCGAGGCTGATCTTGATTGGCTGGACGGCCGGCTGGACGGTCAGGGACGCGTCGTCGACAGGCCGATCGTCGAGGCGAACCGCGCCCTCCGCGATCTTGCGTTTCGCTTCCTTGTTGGATGGGGTGAAACCGAGAGCCGTGAGCGCATGTGCGATGTTCATTCCTTCCCCGATGGACAGCGTCGGCAAGTCCTCACCCGCGCCACCTTCGCCGAACGTCTGTCGCGCCGTCTCCTCGGCCGCTCGCGCAGCTTCCTCTCCATGGAGCATTGCCGTCGCGGCATTGGCGAGCGCGACCTTGGCGTCGTTGATCTGGGCGCCTGCGAGGGCCTCCAGCCGACGCACCTCGTCCATCGGGATGTCGGTAAAGCGCCGAAGGAAGACTCCGACGTTGCTGTCGTCGGTGTTCCGCCAGAACTGCCAGTATTCGTAGGGGCTCAACATGTCGGCATTAAGCCACACGGCTCCGCGGGCGGTCTTGCCCATCTTGGACCCGTCCGGGTTGGTGATAAGCGGAGTGGTCACTCCGAATACCTCCGTGCCGTCCACTCGCCGGGCCAGTTCTATCCCGTTGACGATATTGCCCCACTGGTCGGAGCCGCCCATCTGGAGCCGGCAACCGACGCGGCGCGAGAGCTCCAGGAAATCGTAGGCCTGGAGGATCATGTAGTTGAATTCGAGGAAGGTCAGCGGCTGCTCGCGCTCAAGCCGCAGCTGGACGCTGTCGAAGGTCAGCATCCGGTTAATGGTGAAATGGCGGCCCACGTCACGCAGGAAGGGGATGTATTCGAGCTTCCCGAGCCACTCGTCATTGTTGAGCATGATCGCGCCGGTCGGGCCATCGTCGAAGCTGAGGAAGCGCTCAAAGACCTTCCGGATGCCCGCGATGTTGGTGGCGATGTCGTCGTCAGTAAGCAGCTTGCGCGCTTCATCCTTGCCCGTGGGATCCCCGACCTTCGTGGTGCCGCCGCCCATCAGGACGATCGGGCGGTGCCCCGCCTGCTGAAGCCGGCGCAGAAGCATGATCTGGACGAGGCTTCCGACGTGCAGGCTCGGCGCGGTCGCGTCGAATCCGATATAGCCGGTGACGATCTCCTTAGCGGCGAGCGCGTCGAGCCCTGCCGCGTCCGTCAGCTGGTGGACGTAGCCGCGCTCGTCGAGAAGCTTCAGCAGGTCGGAATTGTAGCCGGTCATGCTGGCCGCTTAGCCAACTCGTCAGCAGCGTGAAAGCTGGATAGGGAACGGGCGTGCAGCTCAGCTTGGTTCCGCATCCCGCCACGCCGCCGGCCCGGCCGCCGTTCGAAGTCTGGGCGAGCGTCGATCATGCCGCGATGCTCGGCCCGGTGGCGACGACGAACATCTGGTTCGGCGTCGGTGCTCCCGCCGAGCGCTTCGTGATCCCGGACGTCGCGATTCCAGGGCGGAAGGATGGGCTGTGGCGGACCACCTGTTTCGAAGCATTCCTCACGGAGAATGCGAGCGACGGCTACAGCGAATGGAATTTCGCGCCTTCGGGGGACTGGGCTGCCTACGAGTTCAGCGGATACCGTGAGGGCATGTCGCCGGCTGAAGTCACGGAACCGTACGTCCGAATGGAGGATAATTTCACGTGGTGGGCGCTGGGCGCGACGATCGCGATTCCGGCGGACCCGCAATGGCATCTCGGCCTGAGCGCGGTGCTGGAGGAAAAGGACGGCGCCAAATCCTACTGGGCGCTCGCCCATCCGAATGCCGACAAGCCCGATTTCCATCACGCCGATTGCTTCGCGGCCAAGCTTGCCTGATTGCAATTCCGCACCGTCATTGCGAGGAGCGTAGCGACGCGGCAATCCAGCTGCGCCGACTGGATTTCGCTTCGCTCGCAATGACGAAAACATCATTCGGAATCGACCGACTGCTTGCCGATGCGGAACTGCGGCGGCCGCTCGAAGGCAATCGAGTGGCCTTGCTTGCGCATCCCGCCTCCGTGACTGCCGACCTGACGCACAGCCTCGACGCGCTCATTGCTGCCGACGTGAACGTCACAGCCGCTTTCGGTCCGCAGCACGGGCTTCGCGGCGACAAGCAGGACAATATGGTCGAGTCCGAGGACTTCACCGATCGCGTGCACCAGATTCCGGTGTTCAGCCTCTATGGGGAGGTGCGCCGCCCGACCGGGCAGATGCTCTCGACCTTCGATACGATCCTGATCGACCTGCAGGACGTCGGCTGTCGGATCTACACGTTCATCACCACGCTTCTGTATGTGCTCGAAGCCGCGGCCGAGACCGGCAAGAGCGTGTGGGTGCTCGACCGTCCCAACCCTGCCGGGCGGCCGATCGAGGGTCTGGCCTTGCGCGAAGGTTGGGAAAGCTTCGTCGGCGCGGGACCGATCCCGATGCGCCACGGCCTGACGCTCGGCGAGCTCGGCCGATGGTTCGTCGAGCATTTCAAGCTCGACGTCGACTATCGCGTAGTCGAAATGGAAGGTTGGAAACCGGACGATGGACCGGGGTTCGGCTGGCCCGAAGACCGCATCTGGATCAATCCGAGCCCGAATGCGGCCAACGTCAACATGGCGCGCTGCTACGCCGGCACCGTCATGCTCGAAGGCACGACGCTCAGCGAGGGCAGGGGCACGACCCGTCCGCTGGAGCTGTTCGGAGCGCCCGACATCGATCCGAAGGCGGTTGTGGCCGAGATGGAACGCCTGGCGCCGCAATGGCTGGCCGGCTGCAAGCTTCGGGAGATCAATTTCGAGCCCACCTTCCACAAGCATGTGGGACAGCTTTGCAACGGGCTCATGATCCACGCCGAAGGACGCTTTTATGACCATGAGGCGTTCAGGCCGTGGCGTCTCCAGGCCTTGGCCTTCAAGGCGATCCGTCGCCTCCTTCCCGATTACGCGCTGTGGCGCGATTTTCCTTACGAATATGCGTTCGGCAAGCTCCCGATTGACGTGATCAACGGTTCCCCGCTGCTTCGCGAGTGGGTCGACGGCGACGCGGCGCCAGAGGATCTCGATACCCTAACGATTCCGGACGAGCGGGACTGGGAAGAGCAGCGCAAGCCCCACCTGCTGTACTGAGGCAGCGGCCGCCTCTGGCGGCACGGCTGTGCAACGCTTCGCGGCACCGTGGGTTGATCGTTCCTGCGGGCCGTCGGGCGCGCTTTCCCAGCAACATAAATCAGTGCGACTCGGAACCCGAATCGGGCGCAATGCATTATCGCACCAAAGTCAACAAAAAAATTCAGGTGTGTAATGAACAAGCTAGCACGTGCGCTGGCGGTGATGGGTGCGTTTGCGCTCACGGTCCCTGCGGTCCCCGCCCACGCTACGGAAAGTTATGAAGCCCGCGTCACTGCGTCGGCAGCCTCGCGCGCCGCGGTCGCGGACATGGTCGAGACTTTCGGCACCGACCGGCTCAAGCCCGGCAAATATCTGTGGCGGGACGACCTGAACAGCATCGCTGGTGACGAACGCGTGGTCGTCAGCCTCGAGAACCAGCTCGCCTTTCTCTACAAGGGTAACACCTTGGTGGCGGTCAGTTCCGTCTCCAGCGGCAAGCCCGGGCGCGACAGCCCCGCCGGCATCTTCCAGATCCTGACCAAGAAACCGATGCACCGGTCGAAAAAGTACGAGAATGCGCCGATGCCGTTCGCGCAGTTCTTCACCGACTACGGCGTCGCTTTCCACGCGGGCGCGATCCCTGGCCACCCGGCTTCGCACGGCTGCATCCGGCTTCCGTCGGCATTCGCCAAGAAGCTTTACTCCGTCACGGATGTCGGAACCCCTGTCCTGATCGGCGCCTGATCGCCTCACAGGCGTCAACTTACCGCGCCGGCAGCACGGGCTGTCGGCGCGGTGAGTCTTTCATGTCACGCTTTCAACGCTTTAGTCGCGTCGACGTCCGCTCATCCGTTGTTAAGCGAGGCGCCATTAGCTAATCGTTCCTTATGAGAACGGGGATCTTCGTCGCAGCGCTCGGAGCGCTCGTCACGCAGCCGGCAATCGCAGTCGCCAAGCCGAAACCCGCGCCGGTTCCAGTTGCGGTCCAGCTGCCGTACCAGTCGGCCAGTCTGCCTACGTCGGCGGAAGTGCGCTCCTTCTACGCCGGTTGGCGTTTTGCGCCGATCTGGTTCAGCGGCAACAGCCTCAAGCCGGCAGCGCGCGACCTGGTCACGATCCTGCAGCGCGCGCCGCTCGACGGCATTTCCACCGGCCCGCAATATGCGGCGCAAGTCCAGGCGGCGATCCAACAGGCCGCCACGGCACCAACGCCGCAGACCATCGCTTTTGCCGAGCACACCCTGTCCGAAGCGCTGGCGCTCTATGCGGAAGTGATGAGCCGCCCAAGCCAGCACTACATCTACGCCTATGACTATCTGAAACCGAAGCCGGTGAGCGCCGGACAGGTCCTCCGCACAGCCGCGGGCGCTCCGTCGCTCGAGCGCTACATCAGCCAGATCGCCAATCCGAACCCGATCTACACCTCGATCCGCGACGCCGCCTGGCGGCAGATGCAGGCGACGGGCTCGGCTGTCGCCGATCCCCGCGTCATAGCGAACCTCGATCGCGCGCGTGTCCTGCCGGCGAAGGGCCGCTTCGCGCTGGTCGACGCAGCCACGCAGCGGCTCTTCATGTACGAGAACGGAGTCCCCGTGGACTCGATGAAGGTCGTCGTCGGCGATCCGTGGCAGCTCAAGCTGCCGACGCCGATGATCGCCAGCATGATCTATTACATGGTGCACAACCCCTATTGGAACGTGCCGCATCACCTCGTGAAAAAGATGGCGCCGAACCTCAGCAAGGCAAGCTATCGCCAGTCCAGGGGCTACGAGATCATGTCGGATTGGACTGCGAACGCGACTCCGATCGACCCGTCGAGCGTCGACTGGAAAGCGGTGCAGGAGGGCAAGATCCAAATCCGTGTTCGGCAGAAGCCGAACGACGACGACAATTCGATGGGCAACCTCAAATTCCCGTTCGACAACCCCGAGGGGATCTTCCTTCACGACACTTACAAGAAGGAATATTTCCAGCTTGCGGTGCGCGCGAAGAGCAACGGCTGCGTCCGGCTAGAGGATGCGCCCAGATTTGCGCGCTGGCTGCTCGGACGGCAGCCGAACAAGCCCGCCGACGGCGCCGAGCAGTTCGAGCAGCTCCCGGTCGGCGTGCCCGTCTACACGACGTACCTGACCGCGCAGGTCGAGAACGGCCAGCTGGCGTTCGTGAAGGACATTTACGGCTGGGATCCGGCGGTGGCCGGAACCCAGGTCGCTTCAGGCAAGTAGCACGACCGGCGGCGGCCGGCCCTCAGCTCATCGTCGTCAGTTCGGGACTCGGTAGCGGGCCGCTCTCGGTCTGCTGCATGAGCTCGGCCTTGCGCGTCGCCAGCTGCTCGCCGAGCGCGTCCATGTCGAGACCGGCCTTGCGCGCTTGCGAGAAAAGGCCCTCCATTCGTTTCTCTTCTTCCTCAACGTGGTGCTCGATCTCCTCGCACAGCACCTTCATCTTCGCGTCGTAGAATTCGTCGCTCGGCTCTCCGGCCTGGATCTCGGCGATCATGACCTTGGCTGCGTCGTGCTCGACATAGCTTTCCTTGAGCAGGTCTTCCTCGACCTTGCCCTCGCAGGCCGGGTAGAAGATTTCCTCCTCGATCATCGCGTGTACCGTGATCGCCCGGCAGATCTCGCGCGCGAGCTTTTCCTTCCGGCCGTCGCCACTCGCCTGGTTGAACTTCTTGAACATGTCCTCGACTTCGCGGTGATCCGCCTTGAGCAGCGCGATCGCATCCATCTTATTCTCGGCCATCGGGGGCGTCCTCCTTTGAGGCGGAAACCGATTTGCCGTTACGTATGTTCCTGCACGGCAATGACAAAAGACGATGTAAAAGATTACGCCAGCCTCGACTGGAAGGCGCTCGGTTATCTCACCTCGATCGTCAGCGTGCTGTTCCTCGGCGCGATCGCATGGCCGAAGCCCGGCGACCCGGCGTGGGTGCTTCCGGTGCTTATCATCGGCATGGCGACATCGATGGTCGGAATGGGGTTCCGCTACCTTGCGCACATTCAGGAGAAGAAGGAAATTGCGCGCGCGAAAGGGAAACGCCGCTGACCTTGCCCGTTGAGGCCGGTGCAATTCGGAAAGGGAGCCAATGGCGAAGACCAAGACAAAGGCTGGGGCGGCAAAGCGCCCGACGCGAAGCTCGGCAAAGGCGCGTACCGTTTCAGCGAGCAGCGGCTCCCGTTCCAGCGGCGGCAAGAGCCGCAGCGGCCGGTTCACCGGCGACCGCGGCCAATCGAGCAAGAGCGCCGCGGACGCGCTGATCGGCCTGCTCGAAAGCCCGCTCGTCGCTGACATTCTTGCCGCCGGCGCTGCCGCGGCGCTCGCCGCAATCGCGCAGCGCGGCCTTAGCCGCCGGCAGGACGGTTCGTCCAAGGCCGCGTTGAAGAACGCCGCGAAAGCCGCAGCCACCGCAATGGGCGCTCGAATCTCGGAAGAGCTCGACGAAATCCTCGCCAGCGCAAAGGAATCTAGGCGCGGACGAGCGTAAGTCGGGCCCTGCCGACATCGCGCTCTGAATCAATGGCCCAGCCCGCAGGATCGACGCGGCTGCCGCGCTCGGTCTCGATCGCAATCCAGCTTCCTGGCGCGGCCCATCCGGACTGAAGGATATGTCCGAGCGCGCCTGAACCGGAATTGGGCGCATAAGGCGGGTCCGCGAAGACCAGGTCGAAAGGCTCGGTGGAGGGCAAGGCTTCGGCCGATCGCGCGAGGATTTGCGCACGCTCGCCGACGCCCAACATTTCGGTGTTCGCCTTGATCGCCGCGATGGCTCGCGCGTCCGAATCGACGAAACAGGCGAGAGCCGCGCCCCGCGACAGCGCCTCGAGGCCGAGCGCGCCGCTGCCCGCGTAGAGGTCGGCGACCCGCAGGTCCTCGAAGCTGCCTATCCGGCTCGCAAGCATCGAAAAAAGGGCCTCGCGGACGCGATCGGCCGTGGGCCTCGTCGCCGCACCTTGAGGTGCGACAAGCTTCCTGCCGCGCCACTCGCCGGCGATGATCCTCATTTGAGCGTCGCGCGGAAACCGTCGAGCTCGCTCCGCCGGATTTCGTCGACGGCGCATGGAGCAAGCCCCGCGACCGTGAACGGACCGTAAGCGGTGCGGATCAGGCGCGACACCTGCAGGCCGAGATGGGTCAGAACACGCCGGACTTCGCGATTTTTCCCCTCCGCGAGGCTCAGCTCGATCCAGCAATTGCGGCCGGTGCGGCGCTCGAGATTGGCGTTGATCGAGCCGTAGCGCATTCCCTCGATCGTCACGCCTTCCGAAAGCTCTTCCAATTGCTCCTGCGTCACATGGCCGAACGCGCGGGCCCGGTAGGTCCGGACAACGCCCGTCGAGGGAAGCTCGAGCCGGCGCTTGAACTCGCCGTCGTTGGTCAGCAGCAGCAACCCCTCCGTCGCGAAGTCGAGACGGCCGACGGGCATCAGCCGGGGCAAACCTTGGGGCAGCCGGTCGTAGATCGTCGCGCGGCCCTTGGGGTCTCGCTCGGCGGTGATCGTTCCCGTCGGCTTGTAGAAGCGGAACAGGCGCGTCGACTGGGCGGATCGAACGGCCTTCCCGTCGACGGTGACCCCGCTCAGGCTCGTCAGCACTGTTGCAGGAGTTGTCAATACTTCCCCGTCGATCGCCACACGGCCCTCGGCGATCATGCGTTCGACTTCGCGGCGCGAAGCGACGCCGGCGCGCGCCAGGAGCTTGGCGATGCGTTGCGGCGCCTCGTCGCGGTGCGGCGCAGGCCCGCGGCGTTTCGGCGGCACAGGATGGCGCTTTGTTCGTTCGGATGCCAAGGCGAGTTCCAGTTGGGGGCCAGATGCTGTTCGGCAAGCGTAATCGTATCGTCAAGCGGATCGTCATCGTCGAGGACGAGCCGCTGACCGCATTCGACAATGAGGTGATGCTTGCCGATCTCGGCTACGAGGTCGTTGCGACGCTGGACAGTTTCGAGCAGGCGATAGCGCTGCTCGACCGCGAGGACGTTGACCTGGTGCTCAGCGACGTGCGCCTGAGCGGCAAGCGCAGCGGACTCGATCTTGCCAAGGCGGCCAAGAATCGCGGGATCCCTGTGCTCTTCTCGACAGGCCACGAGCTTCCCGAGGACGCGAAAACGCTCGCGCTCGGTTGCTTGAACAAGCCGTATACCGAGCGCCAGATGAAGAATGCGCTGGCTGCGGTCGATCGGCTCCTCGGCGGGGAGAACGTCAAGCCCTCGAAGGGCCTCGACCTCTATCCCCGAACGGAGGGGTAGGGCGGCACTCACCCACTGTTCAGCCGCGTTCCGGCTGTTAAGCATGGCGGAAATGAGGAGGGGCCCACATGGCGACAGCGACGGGGACGGCGACGGTCGGGGAGCATCCCAAGGGTCTGCGACTGCTCGGCACGGCGCTCAAGAACCGCAAGACCGCGATCATGCTGATGTTCGGCTTCGCGGCCGGACTTCCCTATACGCTGCTGATCGGCACGCTGAATGCGTGGCTGGGGGAATGGGAGATCGATCTCGCCACGATCGGCGTGCTCTCCTGGATCGGCCTCGCCTATGCCTTCAAATTCCTGTGGTCGCCATTGGTCGATCGCGTGCGACTCCCCGGTCTCGAACGTCTCGGACGCAGGCGCAGCTGGCTTTTCGTTTGCCAGGTGCTGCTTACGGCCGCTTTCTTCGGTCTGGCGCTGTCCGATCCGCGTCTCCAGCTGGGCTGGTTCGCACTCGTCGCTGTGATCGCTGCTTTCGCCTCGTCGACGCAGGACGTGGTGATCGATGCGTGGCGCATCGATGTCGCCGATGAGCGTGCGCCGGTCGAGATTCTCTCGTCCATCTACCAATTCGGTTATCGGATCGCCGCGCTGATCGGCGGCGCCCTGGCGCTCATTCTTTCAGAACGGATGTCCTGGCCTACCGTGTACATGGTCATGGGCGGCTTCATGGCGCTGACTTTGATCGCCACGGCGCTTGCGCCCGACACGCCTCGAACCGAATCCGAGCGTGAGCAAAGCGCGCTGCGCCGCAGGGGCGCCGTCGAACCCAAATTGCGCGCGGTCGGCCTGGCCATCGTCGGCCTGGGGTGGGCCTGGGCCATCTGGACGGTGGCGTCGTTCATGATCGAAGTGGTCACGACGCCGGCAGGAGCGGAACCGCCAAGCGTCGGTGATTTTACGCGCACCACCGCACCCTGGGTGGTCGTCGCGACGGTGATCGTGCCCGCGATCGTCGCTGCAATATTCAACTGGCTGAAGGATCGGCGCGGTTACGTATTGGCCGCCGACGACCCTGCACCGGGCAATGCGGGCCGCACGGCGGATCATGCCTATTCGGCCTTGATCCTCCCGCTGGCAGAGCTCGTCCGCCGCATCGGCTGGGGCGTGATCATCGTTCTCGGCCTGATCCTGAGCTACCGGATCACGGACCTGATCTGGGGCTCCTATGCCTTCCCCTTCTATCTCCAGGAGCTCAAGTACACCGGCGACGAAGTCGCCTTCGCGTCGAAGATTTTCGGCGTGTTCATGACCATGGCCGGCATCGCAATCGGCGGCGTACTTTTCGCGGTGATCGGGCGCATGCCGACGCTCCTGATCGGCGCGATTGTCGCGGCGGCGAGCAATCTGCTGTACGCCGACCTCGCCTTTGGAGCGCCCAATATAGACGCCTTCGCGCGCACCTTCGGCCTCGATGCATTCGGCCACGACCTGCGTATGGTCCGGCTGCTCATCGCCATATCGGGCGAAAATATCGCCGGCGGCCTCGCCGGCGCCGCCTTCGTGGCCTACCTCTCGTCAATCACTTCGCGAGAGTTCAGCGCAGTCCAGTACGCGCTTCTGTCTTCGCTCACCTTCCTCGTGGGATCTCTCGGGAGGGCTGCGATCGGCGAGCGCATCGAGCAGGTCGGCTACGGGCCGGTGTTCATGCTTTGCGCGGCCATCGGCCTGGTCGCGATCGTCTTTGTCATCCTGGAGTGGATTCGCACGGCCTGGAACGAACGTCGTTCCGCGGCCGGGCCTGTGCTTGCCGCAGATGCCGCCAAAGCGGCCGAAGGGGATACGGCCTAGTCCGGCTCCTGCCCGTTCGCGGCGAGCGCTTCGCCGGCGAGATAGAGGGACCCGAAGACAAGCACCCGCGCCGGCGCGTCGACGCGCCGAAGGGCTTCTTCGAGCGAGTGGTTTACGGTGGCCCGAAGCCCCATGCCTGTGGCGAGAGCGACGAGTTCCTCGGGCGGGCGATCGTCATGATCCGCGATCGGAAGCGCGTGCACCTCCGGCGCGATGCTCGCGAAGGGCCGAAGCATCGCCTTCGGGTCCTTGCTCTGGAGGCTTGCGAACAGAAGCACGAGCGGAAGGTCGTCGGCCCAGTCACGCCGTACGTGATAGGCGATTTGCCGGGCGGCCGACGCATTGTGCCCTCCGTCGATCCAGAGTTCGCTGCCCTCGGGTAACAGCCCGAACAGTGCGCCAGGGCCAAGCTGCTGAAGCCGCGCAGGCCAGCGGGCATCGCGGATCCCCGCGGCGAGTGCCTGCTCGGGAATCTGCAGCAGGCGCTGGTGGCGCAGCATCGCGACGGCGAGAGCGGCGTTATCGGCCTGGTGACGGCCTTCCAGGCCCGGCAACGGAAGGTCGAGCCGGCCGAAGCCATCTCGATAGCGCAGCTGGCCCCGGATAGCGCGACAATCCCATGATCCGCCACGCGCAATCAGCGGAGCACCGGCAGCATCCGCGACCTGCCGCACCCGCTGCGCCGCTCGCTGCGGGTAGCGCAGGGTCACAAGCGGAACGCCGTGCTTGGCGATCGCCGCTTTCTCGCCGGCGATATCTGAGACGCGCGTGCCCAGCCATTGCCGATGATCTATTCCGAGCCCGGCGATGCCGCACACGAGCGGGTTTTCGAGGATGTTCGTCGCGTCGAGCCGGCCGCCGAGGCCGACCTCGATCACGCACGCGTCCGCGCGCTGCCGGGCGAATGCGAGAAAGGCGACTGCGGTGGTGACTTCGAAGAAGCTCGCTTCGATCCCCGCGCCGGCGTCGAGCACCTCTGCGAGCAATACCGCCAGTTGCTCGTCCTCGATCAGTTTGCCGCCAATCCTGATCCGCTCGTTGAAGCGAACGAGGTGCGGACTCGTGAACATGTGCACCTTGAGGCCGGCGGCTTCGAGCATCGCCCGGAGGAAGGCGCAGGTCGAACCCTTGCCGTTCGTGCCGGCGACGTGGAACACGGGCGCTAGCCGGTCCTGGGGCCGTCCCAGCGCCTCCAGCAGGCGGCCGATGCGGTCGAGCCCGAGCCGGTCCCCGCCTGGGGAGAGCTTTGCGAGGCGGTCGAGCTGCGCCTGCACGGCGGCGCTTTGCGACCGCGCGAAATCGGCCATTCAGGCGGCCTTCTTCTCCGGCGCCAGGTAGCCGACGATCTTCGCAAGCGTCTCCGCCAGCTGCTGGCGCGGCACCACCATGTCGATCATCCCGTGCTGGAGGAGATATTCGGCGCGCTGGAATCCTTCCGGGAGTTTCTCCCGGATCGTCTGCTCGATGACGCGCTGGCCGGCAAAGCCGATTAGCGCACCCGGCTCGGCGATCTGGATGTCACCGAGCATCGCGTAGGACGCCGTCACTCCGCCCGTCGTCGGATCCGTCAGCACGACGATGTAGGGCAGCCCGGCATCCTTGAGCTCCGCTATGGCGACCGTAGTGCGCGGCAGCTGCATCAGCGAAAGGATGGCCTCCTGCATCCTCGCGCCGCCGGACGCCGTGAAGATGACGTACGGGACCTTCTCGGCGATGGCCGCGCGGATGCCGGCAATGAATGCAGTGCCGACGGCCACCCCCATCGATCCGCCCATGAAAGCGAAATCCTGCACGCCCACCACCACCCGACGGCCACCGACCGTGCCCCGCGCGGTGAGCAGGGCGTCACGCTCGCCGGTTTTGGATCGCGCGTCCTTTAGCCGGTCGCTGTACCGCTTGCTGTCACGGAACTTGAGTGGGTCTTCGCGCACCTCAGGCGACGGGAGCAGGTCGTACTTTCCGTCGTCGAACAGATATTCGAAGCGCTGCTTGGGACCGATGCGGTCGTGAAAATCGCAGCGCGGACAGACCCGCTGGTTGTCCTCCCATTCCTTGAGGAACACCATCGTCCCGCATTTCGCGCACTTGTGCCAGAGCGTGTCGGTGGTCTGGCGCTTCGGTAGGAACGGGATTCCGCTGCGGACGCGGCTGAGCCAGCTCATCTCATCCTCACTGCTTGGGTGACAGGCGGCGCGGTAGGCGCAACGGCCGCGGCTTGTCCACCTGTCAGAGGGCCGCTGCGATCGCCCGTAGTGCCGACAGTGGGTCGTCGGCCATGGTGATGGGCCGGCCAATCACCAGGACCGACGCGCCGTCGTCGAGCGCCATACGGGGGGTGACCACCCGCTTCTGATCGCCGACGCCGCTGCCGTCCGGGCGAACGCCTGGCACCACGAAGAAGCCGCCCGGCCATGCCTTTTTCGCCGCTTTGACCTCGGCACCCGAACAGACGATCCCATCCAGTCCGGACTCGCGCGCCAGGGCAGCGAGCCGCTCGACCTGAGCGGCGGGGTCGCTCGTGACGCCGGTCGAGTTCAAATCATCGCCGTCGAGGCTGGTGAGGACTGTGACGCCGACGACCTTGGTCTTTTCCGGGGCGGCAGCCTTGGCCGCCTCCATCATGGCGCGGCCGCCTGCGGCATGGACCGTCAGGATCGCGGGCGCCAGCGAGCGCAGCGCTTCGGCCGCCTTCGCGACGGTATTCGGGATGTCGTGAAGCTTGAGATCGAGAAAGAGCGGCAGGCCGCTCGCAGCGACTTCGCGCACGCCCCCGGGACCATTGGCGCAGAAGAATTCCAGGCCCAGCTTAATGCCGCCAGCAGCTCCGCCGACACTCTTGGCCAGCGCACGAGCGCGATCGAGCGCAGGCGTGTCGATTGCGACGAAGATCGGGCTCATTCCACCGGCTCGGGTTCGTTCGCGACGATGCGTGGAGCTTCGCGCTGCGGCATTCCGACGCGATTGCTGAGTCGCCACAATCGCGTCCGGTATGTCAGCGATGTCGGCACGAAGCCGAGAAGGAAGACGACGAGGAGCAGCACCGGGATTTTCACGTCGGCCTGGAGGTTGCCCCACAAGGCTATCGTGACGTCCCGCCAGTTATGGGCGGCGAACAGGGTCACCAGCACCGCGACGACCAGCCAAAACAACGTCTTCAAGAAGCGCAAGGCCCGCCCTCCCGCGAAATGCCTTAAGCGAGCGTCCATCGGTTGGCCAGCGCATAGCCGGGCCGCGTTCGTCGCGATCTCGTGTCGCTTCGTCGCAGTCCGCGCGACAGCCTGTTGAGCGCAAAAACGGCAGCGGCAACAGCGGTGCGCGGGGTGGGGAGTGCGTCGTTGAAAAGATCCTACACGGTCGCAATCGGCGCTCTCGCGCTCCTCGCCGGAACCGCTCTCATTGCCACTCGGCCCGCCTCCCATCGAAGTGAGGACACCGAAGTCGCGCAGGCGAACGGGCGCCTCGCAGCGGTCACTCCGGCCGCGCGTCACGATATCGATTATGCGATTCTCGACGCGCGCTTGCAGCGGTTGATGCAGCGGCCGGCGATGGTCGGCCTTGCCGTCGGCATCGTCGAGAACGGCCGCATCACCTTCTTGAAAGGCTATGGCGAAACGCTGGCGCGCTCGGGCGATCCAGTCACTCCGGACACGGTGTTCCGCTGGGCCTCCGTGTCAAAGGGCGTCGCCGGAACGATGGTGGCGAAGCTCGCCGAGCAGGGCAGGGTCGATCTGCGTGCGCCCGTCGCGCAGTACAGTGCGACGCTGAAGCTGCCGGCGGGAGCCGAGCGGCAGGCGACCGTCAGCGACCTTCTGAGCCACCGGCTCGGCATCTATCACAACGCCTACGACGACAAGCTCGAGGCCGGCGAGGACCCCAATGCCATTCGCACGCAACTCGCCGGGTTGAGCCTGGTCTGCCAGCCCGGCACGTGCTGGAACTACGAGAACGTCGCTTACGATGCAGCATCGGAAATCGTCGAGAGGCAGACTGGCAAGCCGTACCAGGAGGTCGTGAAGCAGAGGCTGTTCGACCCGATCGGCATGAACAGCGCCAGCCTCACTCGCGAAGGTCTAACGAGCGCGAAAAGCTGGGCTCGCCCGCACAATGCCGGCCGACGCGAGATCGAGCTCACCGATGCTTATTATCGCGTGCCGGCTGCCGGTGGCGTCAACAGCAACATCAAGGACATGGCGCTGTGGATGATCGCGCAGATGGGCGAGATGCCGGACGTCGTTTCGCCGAACGTGCTGAACGCCATCCACTCACCGATGGTGAAGACTCCGGGCGAGCGCTATCGGCTGCGCAACTTCCTCGAGAGGTTGCGGACAGCCTGGTACGGCTATGGCTGGCGCAGCTACGACTATGCCGGACACCGGCTCGTCGGCCATCGCGGCGGAGTCAGCGGTTACCGGTCGCTGATCCTGTTCGATCCGCAGAAGAAGAGCGGAGTCGTTGCGCTGTGGAACAGCAACACCACGCAGCCGGGCGGCCTCGAGTTCGAGGTGATGGACATGGTCTATCACCTGCCGTTCCGGGACTGGCTTCAGGTCGACGGCCTGGGCGCGCCCAAGCCGTCGATGCCCGACGATGACCAGGCGAGCGACAACGGCGGCGGCGACCGCTGATTTGGCGGCCGGTCAGCGAACGTAGATTGCCGACTGCATTCCCATCTGCGTGTGGAAGAAGTGCCCGCAGTGCACCGGATAGGTGCCCCGAGCCGCGATCAGGGTGACGGAGGCGCTCTGGTGCGGCTTGAGCTCGATGGCGCCGTCAGGCCCGACCTGGCCCGAGAGAATCCTGGCCGAGCGGAAAAACGCCGGGGCTTTGAACTCGTGGCCGATGCCGGCGACGTTCGAGAAGACGAGGGTCGTCGTGCTCCCGGCTCTGAGGACTATCGGGCTGGGGCCGTAACCGAAGCTGTAGAGCTGGATCGGAACGACGGTTGCGGGCTTTTGCGCGGCTAGCGGCGCGGCCGCTCCGATGGCGGCTACGGCGAGGCCAGTCAGGAGTTTCATCTGAAACCTCCGTCTGAGTGATCAGCCCCGTTTCGTCTGTACCGCGATTGACTCGAATGTGGAATGAATGGGCGGCGGAGCAAGGCCCCGCCGCCCCGGCATTTAGCTGTCGGTTTCCATTCCGTGCTTCAACTGGCTCATCTGATCGTGCCCCGAGCGGACGGATTGATAAGCACGTTCCACGGCCTGGCGAGCGGGTCCGGTGAGGTCCGTGTCGTCGAGCGCGGTCTCGAATTTTTCCTTCAGATAGTCTTCGCCGGCTTCGACCGAGTTGATGATCCGCTGATCGTCGCGGCCCGTCACCGCCGCCTTGAGGTCCAGCCACCGCTGATGCGTCTGGCCCATGAAGGAACCGTCGTCCGGCGGATCGCCGCCGAGCTGGCGGATGGTCGAGCGCAGGTCTTCCACGACCTCGCGCCTCTCGCTGGCCCGCTCGCGGAAGAGCTGCTGGAACCGCGAATTTTCGCTATTCGTCGCGGCGTCCTCGTAGCCGTTGATGCTGTCGATCAGAGTGGTGGTCAGCGTCTCGAGCGTGCCGACCTGTGCGTCGTTATCCATGAAATCCTCCGTTGCTGGGGTTCGCGGTGAGAGAACGCGCCAGCAAGGAAGGCGATGCGCGGATGCTAAGATTCAGTCGCGTTAGAGAAACTTCCCGCCGTGTTATCCGCCGACGCCGGGCAGATGGCTTGCGACAGGCGCCCACGAACCGGTCGCGATCAGGACCAGCGGCACGATCGCGGACACTGCCGAAGCGGCGAACGCGGTCCACGTAGCCGGGTGCACTCGCCCGTCGCGCCTGCGGTCCCAGATGAACAGCGGCGCGAAAAGCAGGCACATGCCGACCAGCAGCTGGATCGCGAAGCCGGCGAAAATCGGCGGGGAAAGCGGGATCCGCGAAAAGCCTGGGCCAAAAACGACGAGGATGGCCGCACCGAGCATCAGGCGTTTGTGCCACTGCGCCTCACGCCGCCGCCTCCATGCTTCGTAGACGAGAAATGCGAAGGACGGGATCACGAACAGCGGGATCGCGGTCCAGTTGAGACCGTCGACGAAGGGTGGGTGGCTTTCGCGAGCAACTCCCCAGACCGCGGTGAGGTACATCACCGGGATCATCAGAACCGCGAGTGCAATGCCGGCTATGCCCAGGCGCATGTGCACCGCATGCTTGCGGCCGGCGATCAGCTGCGTCTGAATAACAAGCAAGGCCATCCAGGCGGTAAACACCAAGCCGTGAAGGAGGACTGCCGGCGGCAGAGTCGGGTTCGGTCGCGGATAGGGCGGCACGATCCCGCGAAGATAGAAGCTCGGCCCGAAGCCAAGCAGGACGATGAAGACCAGGAACAGCGCCATGCGCGTGTAGAACTTGCGCTCGGATGTCAGGCGCTCTTGAGTCGATACAGCAACGGTAGCCATCGGCAGCTCCCCCCAGAGCCGTTGGAAGCGGATTTCCTAGCGCGAATGGCTTCCATGAGAAAGACGCTTTCGCTTTCGCTGGCGCTCGTTTCGGAGGCGGGATAAGCCCTCACACAACAGGAGACCTCCATGCGCCCGCTGATGCTCGCTATGGCAATCGCCGCCGCGATCCTTCCCTCGACGGTTTCGGCCGAGCCGGCCGATGTCGCCGCCGCCGTCGCTTCGCCCACGCGCTCCGCCGACAATGTGAAGCTCGATGAGTCCCGCAAGCCGGCCGAGGTTTTGCAGTTCTTCGGTCTCCAGAAGGGCATGAGCGTCATCGATATGTTCGGAGCCAATCGCTATTGGGCGGAGATCATCGCCCCGGCTGTCCGGCGGTACGGGTCGGTCGTCGTGTGGCAGCCGACGCAGTTCGTGAACGACAAGCGGCGCGCGGAATTCGCGGAGTTCGCATCGCATCAGTCCAATGTCGCGCTGATCTCGAGCCCGTTCGAGACGCCGCTGATCGGAACGAACCGCTACGACTTCCTGATCATGAACCTCGATTACCACGACGTGTACTGGCAAAGCGCCGAGCGGAAGATCGCGCGCATGGAGCCCGATACATGGCTCAGAGCGCTCTATGCCGCGATGAAGCCGGGCGCGGTTCTCGGGATCATCGACCATGTCGCGAGCCCGAACGACGACACGCGCGCCACCGTCGAGAAGCTGCACCGGATCGATCCTGCCGTGGTGAAGGCCGACTTCCTGCGTGCGGGTTTCCTGCTCGAAGGCGAAAGCGACCTGCTCCGAAATCCGGCGGACGATCACACGCTCAACGTGTTCGATCCCAATATCCGCGGCAAGACCGACCGCTTCATCTTCCGGTTCCGGAAGCCCGCTTGAGCGAACCCGCCGAGGCAGCCGCGGCGCGCCCCTTCAGCGGCGGCCGGCCCTATGTGGTGCTGGGTTCGCTCGTCATCGGGCTGATGCTCGGCATCCTCGGCGCTCATTCGCCGCCGGCCGTGCGCTCTGCGGCACTTCAGTTCGCGGGGGTGGTTGGCGGCCTCTGGCTCGACGCGTTGAAGATGACCGTAATCCCGCTGGTCGTCGCGCTCCTCGTCACCGGCATCGCAAAGAGTGCCGAGGCGGCGCGAGCCGGCCGGGTAGCGGCCCGGACCGTGGCCTGGATCGTTGGCATTTGCACCGCTTCGGCAATCTTGGGAATGGCGACGATCCAGCTGCTGACGGCGCTATTTCCAATTTCCGGGCCGGCGGCGGATGCGCTTCGCCAGGGTGCGGCTGCGCTTGGTTCGGCGCCACCCCCAGCGGTGCCGAAGTTCGCCGACTTCTTCGCAGCGGTAATTCCGCCGAACGTGATCGCTGCGGCGTCGAATGGCGACGTCCTCCCGCTGGTCGTGTTCTCGGTCCTATTCGCGCTTGCCGTGTCGCGCATCGCGGCCGCCAAACGCAATGCGATCGTTGGGCTCTTCGACGCGATTGCCGACGCACTGCTGCTGATCATCGGCTGGGTTCTGTGGATCGCGCCCGTGGGAATCCTGGCGCTGGCCTTCACGGTAGGCGCGGCTGCAGGAGAATCCGCGTTCGCGGGCCTTGCCCATTATATCGCGCTGGTCTCGACCGTGGGGGTGCTGGTTACCCTGCTGGCCTATCCGATTGCGATCTTCGCGGGTCGGATTGGGCCCGGTACGTTCACTCGCGCGATGTTCGCTCCGCAAAGCGTCGCCGTATCGACACGGTCGTCGCTTGCGTCGCTGCCGGCGATGCTCGCGTCGGCGCGGCTCATCGGCGTTCGCGACGAAACTGCCGATGTCTCACTGCCGATTGCCGTCGCGCTGCTTCGCGCCACGGGGCCCGCGATGAATGTCGCAGTCGCCTTCTATGTGGCGCATTGGCTCGGCTACCAGCCCACCTTCGGTCAGATCGTCGCCGCCACCGCGGTTGGCGCGGTCATGAGCTATGCCGCGATCAGCCTGCCCGGCGAAATCACCTTTATAAGCTCCATTGCGCCTATCGCCATCGCTCTTGGAGTTCCGATTGCGCCGCTGGCGCTGCTCGTTGCCGTCGAGATGGTCCCCGATATTTTCCGAACGCTGGGCAATGTCACGACGGATGTCGCCGTGGCGGCAGCCGTGGACAGGGGCGGCGGTCAGCGCCCAGCGATGGCGCGGACCCGATCCGAATAAAGTCGGCCGACCGCTTGCTCGGTCCCGTCGGCGAGGCGCGCGATCCAGCGACCCGACGAATTGCGGCTGAAGCCCGTGATGAAGTCCTTCCGGACGATCGCCGAGCGATGGAGCCGAACGAAGAGCGCCGGATCGAGTCCTTCCTCGAGAGCGCTCATCGAATGGTGGATGAGCCAGCTGCGACGCCCGACGTGGAGGCGCATGTAGTCGCGCTCGGCCGACACGCGATCGATATCGCGAGAAGCGATTCGGACGAGGCCGCTCATGTCCGACGCCCAGAATTCCTCGATCCACTCGGAGGAAGCCTGAGCTTCGCCGGGCCGTGCGCTGCGGCGCTTAATGTAGTCGCGGGCACGATCGAGCGCACGCTGCAGCCGCGTCGGGTCGACCGGCTTCATCAGATAATCGACGGCGGCGACCTCGAACGCGGCGACAGCGAAATGGTCGAATGCGGTCACGAAAACGACGGCCGGCGTCGGCTGCTGGTTCGCAAGCGAGCGCGCGACATCGATGCCGTCGAGCCCGGGCATCGCTATGTCGAGGAGCAGGAGGTCGGGCGACAAAGCCTCGGCCATGCTGATCGCGGACTCGCCGTCGCTCGCGGTGCCGACCAGAGCCGCGCCCTTGCTTCGCGCAAGGAGAAGTTGAAGCCGCTCCGCCGCAAGCGGCTCGTCGTCGGCTATCAGGACCTTCAGCGTCTGCTCGTCAGCCATGATGCACCGGCAAGCTTAGGGTGACCTTGTAACCGCCGCTCGGCATGGGCCCGAAGCGGCAGTCCGCATGCGACCCGAAGCGCGTTTCCAGTCGCTCGCTGACATTGGCGAGGCCAAGCCCCGTGCCCTCGTGAGTCGCAGCCGGAATGGCGTCCTTGCGCCCGTTCGCCAATTGGTTGCTGATGGTGATCGCCATGCGGCCGTCGGGGCAGAGCTCGGCGCAGATCCGGATCAGCACCTTGTTGCGCGTCTTGGATACCCCGTACTTGATGGCGTTCTCGACCACGGGCTGCAGGATGAGCGCCGGCAGGCGCGCCGTTTGCAGCTCCTCCGGCACATCGATTTCGACCTGGAGGCGATCGGGGAAGCGGGCCTTCTCGATTTCGAGGTACATTCGCTGGAGCTCGATCTCCTCGGCGAGGCTGATGTCCGCGGCGGGGTCGAGCGACAAGCTGCTGCGGAAGAAGGTCGAAAGCGCAAGAAGCATCGCTTCGGCGCGGTCGTTGCGGCCCGTCATGACCAGCGATGACAGCGAGTTCAGTGTATTGAACAGGAAATGCGGGTTGACCTGATAGCGTAGCGCGCGGAGTTGCGCAGCCTGGGCCGCCGTCTCCGCTTTGGCGGCGCGTTTCTGCGCCCTCAGGGCCTGCCCCTGCGCCTGGATCGCGAGATAATAGGCGCTCCAGGCAATGAAGAAGAACAGCCACACGACGGTCGCGTCTACGGCGATACGGAATTGCAGGTAGGGATCCAGCGCGCCGACGCGCGGCCAGGTGATCACCAGCGGCTGGTCTTGGTCACGCTCGATTCGCATCGCATTGCCGACGTCCGTGATCTTGTAGCCTTCGGCCGACACGTAGTGGACCTCGTCCTGCGGGCGCTCCTGATACTTGTCCGCCAGCATCAGGATCCCGGCCATGGAGGCCGCGGCAATCAGGCTCGCGACGGCAGCGGTGACCGCTCGCCGCGGCAGGCTCGATCGGCGCGCGAACAGAGTCAGCGCGGCATAGATCGCGAAGGTCAGCAGGGCGCCAACGACGATTGTCAGCGACTTGTTTTGAAGCGCTGTCGAGGCATCCCGGCCGAGGAAGACGCGAACGACGACTGTCGCTGCGTAGAATAGCCAGAAGCTAAGAATGGACTTGACCGCCAATGGCCAGTCCGAAAACGCCTTGTCGTGCGCCCCTGCTTGAACAGCTGTCATCAGACGGCCGTTCTAGCGGCCGGGCGGCGCCGCTGCCATTGCCGCCAAGCGTGTTTGCAGAAGCGGCCGAGCCGCCGGTCGAAAGCGCTTCGTCGAAGGAACGGTGGACCGCACCTGCTCGTTCTGATCGCAAAATGCTCGCCGGGAGGACCTCGTGAACAATATCGCCGACAAGAAGCGTCAGCCGCCGCCCGCAGTCCACTCGGCGGATCCCGAACCGGAGCTCGAGGAGAAGCTTCGGCGCAACCCCGAAGATTGCGACGCCAAGATCGACGTCGGTAGCGACGAATCCATGGATGCGTCCGATCCGCCGTCGGCCGTCCATCCGGACAATCAGGATCCTGTGCCGTCATCGGGATTCGAGGACGACGACGACCAATAGAATCGGCACGGCCCCGTTCCGATTGCGTTGCCGATAATCAACAGTGCCGCTCGTTGCGACGAGCCGTGAAATATTAACATTGCACCGCAGTCCCCCCTCTGATTCAAGCATGAACGGGGGTGGGATAAGTGGTTAAGCCATACGCAACGATTGCGGCCGCATGATCCCGCTTGGGCGAAAGGAGTCGGGATCATGATTACGAGGACCAGCCAACCAGCCAACGGCGCGTTGCTGATCTCGGAGATGAAGGAGTTTGCTGGCTTTTCGAAAGCCACGCAGCGCTACATCCGTCGCTCCCTCGACGTCGCCTACGGTCGCCGTGACCCCATCGAATGCTGGGCGCGCGATGAAGGCGAGGCTGCGTCGATCCGCGGCCAGGCCCGTCTCTACAAGCAGCTCGATCATCTGCGCATGCAGGTTCCGGATGACAGTGGCCTCGACATGGTCGAGCCGTTCATCGGCATGCTGATCACTTTGTCGGCGTTCGACCTGGGCCAGGACCGCCTGCCCAATTTCGCCGCATATCGCTTCCTCTACGAGAGGCTGGTCGGCGCCGCTGCCCGTCCGTGGCTTCCGGCGGCTTTCTGCGCCGCCGCAGCGCTGCCGCATCTACACCCCGATCGTCGGCGGACTCTCCTTCAGTCGATCAGCGAGAGTGCGGCGACGGCTCCCGGCTGGTCGAGCCGCGAACCGGCATTCTGGCCCGAGTGGGTGGAGAAGGTCGACCTTCGCGCCGCGGCCTGAGCCTGGCCTAGGCGTCCACCGTGACTGACGGGTAGATCGCGGCCAACTGGCTCAACGTCTCTGCTGCGTTCCTGTGGTGGATGAAGACCCCGCCCGCATCTTCCCACAAGTGGCGGTGATTCTCCCGGTCGTCGACCAGAACGTCGCCACGTTCCATGTGCAAGTGCTTCTGACGGGCCATCGTCGTGATGATGGGCACGCCGGGAAAGTGCTGCGCCGCCCAGCGCTCCTTTTGCGGAGCCGCCCATTTCCCTAGCGGCAGGCCGGTGAGGATGGTGGGCTTCAAATGCTTGACCGCGTCGAACAGCTGGCGAGCATCGGCCATCTCGGGAAGCTCCCCGTAGAAGTTTGGCGCGCGCGCCAGTCGCTTCCAGAACTCGCCGCGACCGCGGCGCGCTTCGAATTGCGCGGGCGTCATGCCGAGCAGGGCCTTCGCGCCCGCCTCGAAGTCCGCGAGGACGCCGTCGCAGTCCAAAAACAAGTGCGGCTGTTTGTTCACCATTGGAAGCGTGCCGGGTCGAGTTCGATCGGGATTGGGCGGTCGAGCGCCTCCCATCGCTTTTCCCGAAGCAGGTCGTTGCTCTCCTTCGCTTTCCGGCCGGGTCCCAGCGACCAGGTGATGTGATAGGTCGACCCATCGGGGCGGTCGGTGGTGCCGTCGAGGGCGACGACCAGGCACTCGAGGCTCTGGCCGTCATCTGCATAGCCCACGATCTGGGCCTCGACCTCGCGGGGAAGGGGCGTCTCCTCGCTCGCTCCGACCTGCAATGTCACGTGATCGGCTATCGCCCGGTCATATTTCGGCGGGAATCGCTGCAGCAATCGCTCGCGCTCATCGCGGGGAATCTTCCAGCCTGTGACGTACCCGCTCATTCCCCGCTCAACCGCCGGGAAGCGAAGCGGTTTCAGTGCCGGATGCGCTCGATGAGATCGCGCGCAAACTCGGCGAGCGTGTCATCCCGAGCGCCCATGATCAGGATCCGGTCGCCCTGCTTCGCCTCCGACAGCAGCAGCTCGCCGATTTCTGCGCGTTCAGGAACATGTTCAGCGCTGGCGCCCCGTGCGCGAATCTGGTCCGCCAGCCACCCCGATCCGCGACTGCGGTCGACGGTCCCTCCCTGGTAGACCGGGTCGGAAAGGTAGAGACGGTCGCCTGGCGCCATTCCGCGCGAGAAGCTTTCGGCGAGTTCCTCACCCATTTTGGCGATCGGGCCGTAGCCGTGCGGCTGGAACAGGACGAGAAGCCTTCCGGGGTGCGTGCGCAACGTAGCGAGAGTCGCATCGATCTTGTCGGGGTTGTGCGCGAAGTCGTCGATCACGGTTACGCCGCCGGCTTCGCCGACGATTTCCAGCCGTCGCCGAAGCCCCTCGAATCGCTCGAGCGCCGCGGCGGCGTCGGCGACAGCAACGCCGAGCTGGCGAGTTGCAGCGATGGCCGCCATCGCATTCGAAGCGTTGTGCCGGCCGGGAACGCGCAGCTGCACCTGCCGACGCTCGCCGCGATGATCGACGTCGAACCGTGCGCCGTCCGCAAGCAGTTCCAGATTGCGGCCGGCGAAATCCGCGCCGGGAGCATCGAAGCCGTATCCGACCAGTTTGTCCGGCGGAAGCGCATCGGCGAGCGCGCGGGTCTCCGCGTCGTCGAGATTGAGGACCGCCTTGCGCGAAGCGGCAAGGAATCCGGCGAACAGCCCGCGGAGCTCGACCATCTCCTTGTGATCGAGGCTGATGTTGGTCAGCACCGCGATTTCCGGCCTGTACAAGGCAATGGATCCGTCGCTCTCGTCCACCTCGCTGACGAACAGCGCCGCATCGCCGACGAGAGCGCTCGCGAACGGTGCGGTCGGCGTGACGAAATTCTTCATCACGGCACCGTTCATGACGGTGGGGCTGCGGCCGCAGAAGTGCAGGATCCAGCCGACCATCCCGGTCACGGTGGATTTGCCGCTGGTGCCGCCGACGGCGACGCTGTGCTCGGCTGAATTGAGCAGTTGCGCCAGCAGTTCAGGCCGCCGGAGATGCGGGAGGCCAAGTTCACGGCCGCGGACCATGTCGGGCACATTGTCCTCGACGGCTGCCGAAGTGACGAGCGTGACGCCGGGCTGAAGCCCGGAGCCGTCCTGCGGGAAAAGCTCGATGCCGAGCGACCGAAGATAGTCGAATTTGCGGCCGGTCCTGCCGGCGTCGAGCGAGCGGTCGGATCCGGCGACACGCGCTCCCGATGCGCGAAGGATCGAAGCCAGCGGAAGCATGCCGCTGCCGCCGATCCCGCAGAAGAAATAGGCAGAATCGTTCATGCCCGCGGCCCTATTGGCCGGGACCGCTTATTGCTAGTGGCAGGCGCCGCCGTTCGGCCAGCCCGTCCAGCCGGCGCCGCGAACCACGCGTCCCGGCTTCGCGCCGGTATGAACGCCGTTCTTCATGACCTGAACGCCGTTCACGAAAACGTCGCGGACTCCGGTCGCCAGCTGGTGCGGCGAGGCATAGGTAGCATGGTCCTGGATGCGCTGCGGATCGAACACTACGACATCGGCGACCATTCCGGGCCTAAGGTAGCCGCGGTCCGCCAATCCGAGGTTGGAAGCGGGCAGCGAAGTCAGCCGCCGGATTGCATCCGGAAGACTTGCGGCCTTGTCGTCACGCACGTAGCGTCCCAGGAGCCGGGCGAAATTGCCGTAGGCCCGCGGGTGAGCGTTCGACTTCAGGAACACGCCCTCCGGCGCCGGCGCCCCTTCGTCGGACCCGAAGCTCATCCAGGGAAGTGCGACCTCGCGCTTCACATTGTCCTCGTTCATGAGGAAATAGACGGTGCCGACGCGGCTTCCGTCTTCGATAACGAGGTCGATCGCTGTTTCCTCCGGGCTCTTGCCGCGCATCCTGGCGACCTCCGCGAGCGTCTTCCCGGTGAGCGGCTTCAGCCTGTCATTCTTGAAAGCGACGAGGAGCACTTTGTCGGCGCCGCCGGCGAGCAGATAGAGATTTTCCCAGCTGCCTTGCGCCGTCCTCATTTCCCGGATCACCCGTCGGCGGACGTTCGGATTCCTCATCCGCTGGATCCACTTCTCGAGGCCGCCATCCTGAACCCATGGCGGCATTGCCGCGTCCAGGCCCGTCGCGCCGGCCGTATAGGTGTACATGTTGGCGCTGATCCTCTGCCCCGCCGCCCGCGCGGCTTCCACCTTCGCTATCGCCGTATCGATCTTTGCCCAGTTCGGCTGCCCGGCCTGCTTGAAGTGGTAGATTTGCGCCGGAGCGCCCGACTTCCGGCTGATCTCGATAAGCTCGTCGATGGATTCGAGGAGCTTGTTGCCCTCCGACCGCATGTGGCTGATGTAGGAACCGCCGCACCGCGCCGCTTCCTGCGACAGTGCGATCAGCTCGGGTGTCTCGGCATAGGCGGCGGGCGCGTAGATCAGCGAGGAGCCGACGCCTAGCGCGCCTTCCTTCATCGCGTCGCGCACCAGCGCGCGCATTCGCGAAAGTTGCTGGGAATCAGGGTCCACGTCGCGCTCGCCGAGCTCGTGCACGCGAACGGTGGTCGCACCGACGAAGGACGCGACGTTGGGGGACACTCCGCGCTTCACCAGCCACTCCAGATATTCGCCGAGGCTCGTCCACTCGATCGGATATTTGATGTCGCCCTGCCGCTCGAGCGCGAGCTTCTTCATCTCGGGCGACAGCGGGCCCATCGAATCGCCTTCGCCGAACACCTCCAGAGTCACGCCCTGCTGGACGTCGCTGAGGCCGCGCCCGTCCTCGATCAGCGTTTCGACCGCCCAGCTCAGCATGTTGATGAAGCCCGGCGCGACGGCAAGGCCGGATGCGTCGACCTCGGTCCGACCCCTCGCCTTGGCGGCGGGCCCCGCGCCGACGATGCGGTCGCCGTTCACCAGCAGGTCGCCGACGAACGGCGCGCTTCCCGAGCCGTCGTAGATCGTGCCGTTGCGTATGATGACATCATAAACGGGCATCGGCGGCGCTGGCACGGAGGCTACCGCGACGGCGTCGCGCGGGGCGAGGGCGGGTGCCGCCGCGCAGCCGCCAAGCAGCAGTGCCGCGCCGATCAGCAGATTCGATTTCATTGGCGAGCCCCCTTTCGCGCTGGAACAGGCGCCGAAAACTGCCCTATTTGAATCGGCACGGCAATTGAGGGGATCGAATGCGGATCGTGGTGGTAGCTCCGAGCAATGCGCTCAAACGCGAGGCGGCCGAGCGTGTGGAATCGCTCGCTCTCGAACACGGCGACTGCGAACTCATCATCCATCCGCAATGCTTCCTGTCTGCCGGACATTTCGCCGGATCCGATGAGGAGCGGCTCGCCGCGCTTCGCGAGGTCATGGCCGACCCGTCGGTTGACGCGGTGTGGTTCGCGCGCGGCGGATATGGATCGAATCGCATTGCCGAAGCGGCTGCTGCGGACATTCCGCCTGCGGCCCGCGGAAAGCTGTTCATGGGCTACAGCGACACGGGCTTCCTGCTCGCGGCTTTCCACAAGGCTGGGCTCGATGTGGCGCACGGGCCGATGCCTCAGGATGTGCTGCGCGACGGCGGTGAGGCCGCGGTGAACCGGGCGCTCGACTGGCTCGTCCGGCGCGACGAGCGCGCCTTGGAGCCTCAGCTCAGGCAACCCGCCATGGCATTCAATCTCACCGTCCTGTCGAAGCTGCTCGGCACGGTCCTGGAGCCCGATTTCAACGGGATCGAACTGATCGTGGAGGAGGTAAGCGAGCATCATTACCGGATCGACCGGCTGATGTTCCATGTGACGTCCAACCCCAATGTCCGCTCGGTCGCGCGGATCCGCTTGGGACGAGCTTCGGACATCCCCGAGAACGATCCGGAATTTCACCATGACGAGCACGCGATCGCAGCCGATTGGTGCCGACGTTCGGGGATCGCGTTGGGTCCGCCGGCGGACATCGGGCACGACAGCGCAAACAAGGTTGTGCCGTTCGGTCGCGCTCCTCTGTAAGCCCTCTCGGAATCTGCATTGCAAAGACAACGGCTTTGCGCTCTACAAACTGCAGAACAACAGGAGGGCCAAATGGCACAAGGCACTGGTCGTAAAGCAGGGGGCGGGTTGGCCCGTCCGGTTCAACCTTCGGCGGATCTCGCGGCGATCTGCGGCAGCCAGCCGCTACCGCGCAGCCAGGTCGTTTCCAAGGTGTGGGACCACATTCGCAAGAACAACCTGCAAAACCCGCAGAACAAACGGGAAATTATGGCGGACGACAAGCTGAAGAAGGTCTTCGGGGGCAAGGACCGGGTCAGCATGTTCGAGATGAACAAGCACCTCTCGAACCACCTCAAATAAGCTTCGCCAAGGCAGAAGCGAAAAGGGGCTCGCGGTTTTCCGCGGGCCCTTTTTTTATCCCTAGGACGTTCGACTCGGCGGCGGCGATCATCCGCGCCAGAGCCCGTCGAGCTTCTCGCGGGTGACCGGGTAGCCGATCCCTTCCGGAATCGTGATGAAATTCTCACCGTCGATCTGTTCGACCCAGGGACTGATCGGCTCGATTGGATGCCCTTCGGCGTCGGCGCGCATCGCCTCGAAGCTGTCGTGCTTCGCGAGCCGCTCGAGGTTGCGGCGCGTTGGGAAGATCAGGCGCGCCTCTCCACGGGCCTCCCGATCCAGTGCCTCCTGCGCGCTGATCCAGAAAGCGGCGCTGCACTCGCCCTCGACGATCCTCGGCTGCCAATCGTCGCCGGGGGCGCGGGCGAGGAAGAACAGGGTGTCGAAGCGGCGGGTCGCGTGGAACTTGGGCACCCAGCGCGCGAACGGGATCAGTGCGTCGCCATCCAGCGCGAGCCCGAAGCGCTCGAGCACCGCCTCGAACGGAACATCGGCAAGCAGGTCGCGCTGCGCCTCGACCGCCACCACAGGCGGGGGCACGGGCGCGAGGCCCACCGGTATCGCCGTTTCCTCGAGAGTCTCGCGGATAGCCGCGACCCGCGCGGCCGCGTCTGCCGCTCCGGCGCCGAGCTTTTCATCCTGCGCGTCGATCCGCCCGCCGGGAAAGACAAGCGCGCCAGCCGCGAACGCCATCCCCGCGGCGCGTTCGACCATCAGCAGTTCCGGCGGGCCGCTGGCGTTGTCGCGGACCGTCACGAGAGTCGCGGCAGGGATCGCAGGGCGGCCTTCCATCGCCGCGACCTAGCTCGCGGGCGGCCTACATGCCCGCGATATTTTCGTCCTCAGGGGTTTCCGCGCCGGTTGCATTGTCGGTCGCCTGCGACTCCTGTTGAAGCTGCGCTGCCTGGTTCTCCAGCACTGCGGCTTCCGAAGCGACGTTGGCCGCCTGATCCGACAGCTCGTTTAGGTCCTGCGCCTCGCTGGCGTTGATCTGGTTGAGCTGGTCCTGGTTGCCGCGCCCGCAGGCCGACAGCGCAAGGAGACCGAAAGCAGCAGCGGCAAGGCTAATCTTGTTCATCACGTCCCTCGTCGAGAATGGCGTGGCACCCCATAACAGCTGCCCCGGCCCCAGCGCCAGCCGCTCGGAGCAATCCTTGTTATCGCGGCCGAAAATCCCTATTTTCCTTGGTGCCGGGGCGACCCGGCTATGTCGGTAGACTGTCGTGTGGAATAGGCATTTCGGACCCGGGGGGCAGTACCCCGGCGCCTCCACCACCAGCCGCGAAACTGCAGCAGGCGCGGTTGCTGATGGGGGCGAAATAGGATCGACGAGTGCAATAAAGACGCGATTGCCGATCGGATCGGGCCACCGTGACGGCTCATTCACACAAGTGCCAACGACAACGAGGCACTCGCGATTGCCGCGTAACTGACGTCCTAACGGACTGACGTTACAAAGCTTAAGCGCGGTCGGACCCCACCGGGCAACAGAAGGGGATTCCAGCGGCCTCCGAGGGAGCCGGGCAACAGAATCCCTCGGACTCTCCTGGGCGCGGAGCCCGGGCAACAGAATGGCGGCGCGCAGCTTGTGCGGGGCACAAGCGAGCACGGCTATCCCCACTTTCCTTTCATACACGCAACTGCCACGCTCGCCTCCTCACCGGGGGAGGGCCTTACTCGTGCGCCACGCATTTATCGCGATTCTACTAGCCACCTGCGCGTCCGTCGCGACCGCTGCTCCAACGCCGAAGGACCAGCTCCTCGTCCCACCGAAGGACGCCAGGCATTTCGTCGTCGTCTCGAGCGCCGGCAAGCATGGCGACGAATATGTTTGGACGCTCCCTGACGGACGAATTGCGTTCCGCGAATCGATCCTACTTCGCGGCCTCGAGTTCGAGACCGATCAGACCTTCCGCATCGGCGCTGACGGAATGCCGGCGGAGATCGTCGTTCGCGGTGTGACGCCGCAGGGTGACGCTGCGGAAAGTTTCGCGATCACCGACGGGCGGGCCAAATGGGTGAGCCCCGTCGACAAGGGCGAGGCGGCCTATTCGTCGCCCGCTTATTACCTGCCGCAGGGCGGCACCTTCGCCGGCCTCGCGCCGCAGGTCGAGCGGCTGCTCGCCGCCGGCCGGACGGGGCTTGCTTTGCTCCCGACCGGCAAGGCGACGTTCGACAAGGTCGCCTCGCTGACCGTGGACGGCCCGGAGGGTCGCAAGTCAATCGACCTGATCCTGGTCAAAGGCACCAGCCAGAGCCCGCAGCCGGTATGGGTCGAGAACGGCAAGTTTTTCGGCGCCGTGGTCGGCCTCGGGCTACTCCCGGCAGGCTATGAGGCCAATCTGGGGAAGATGCAGGCGGCGCAGGATTCCGCGATCGCCGCACTGGCGCCGGCGATCGCGGCGAAGTTCCTGACCGCCGACGCCCGGCGCCCGGTGCTGTTCAGCAACGTGCGGATGTACGACGCCGACAAGGAGGCGTTCGTCGACGGCCGATACGTGCTCGCCGACGGGGGCAAGATCGTGAGCGTGGGAGCCTCCGCGCCCGCGACGCTGCCGCCGGGAACGCGGATTATCGACGGCGCCGCCAAGACGCTCGTGCCGGGCCTGTGGGACAGCCACATGCACGTGGCCGACGACTTCACCGCGGTCAGCGAGCTCGCGCTTGGAGTCACGTCCTGCCGCAACCCGGGCGGGCCCATCGAGCTCGAGGTCTCGCAGCGCGAGCGCCGCGCAAAGGGCGCCTTGCTCGGACCCGAATGTTTCGACTCCGCGATCATCGACCAGAAGGGTCCGCTGGTGGCGCAAGGGAGCCTTGCGGTCGGGAGCCTCGAGGAGACTCTGGCCGCGGTCCGCAAGATCAAGGCGGCAGGGCTGACCGGCGTCAAATTCTATACGTCCATGAAGCCGGAATGGATTCCGCCCGCGGCCAAGCTCGCGCACGAGCTGGGGCTCCACGTCCACGGCCACATCCCGGCCGGAATGCGCACGCTCGACGCGATCAATGCCGGGTACGACGAGATCACGCACATCTATTTCGCGACGATGCAGGCGATGCCGGACGAGGTCGTGGCGAAGGCGAACACCACGATGCGCCTTCTTGGCCCCGGCAAATATTTCAAGGATGTCGACCTCGACGCCGAGCCGATGAAGACCGTGATCAGGACGATGGCCGAGCGGAAGACCGCGCTCGATCCGACTCTTGTCGTGGTCGAAGGCGTGCTCCTAGCAAATGCCGGCACCGTCAGCCCCGCCTACACGTCCTTCGTCGGTACCCTGCCGCCGGCCACAGAGCGCGGCTTCAAGGCCGGTTCGATCCCCTATCTTCCGGGCATGACCCGCGCCGATGCTAAGGCGAGCGTCCGGCACATGGGCGAGTATGTCGCGAAGCTCCGCAAGGCCGGCGTGCCGATCGTTGCAGGGACCGACGGTTACGGCATGGAGCTCGTTCGTGAGCTCGAGCTCTACGTCGAGGGCGGGATGAGCCCGGGGCAAGCGCTCGCGACCGCAACCATCGACGCCGCGCGCAACGTCGGCGCCGACAGGCGCACCGGATCGATCGCCGTCGGCAAGGAGGCGGACCTCGTGCTCGTCGATGGCGACCCGTCGAAGCGCATCGGCGATCTTCGCCACGTCGACCAGGTGATGAGCGACGGCGTGCTGATGGACGGCGACGCGCTACGCGAAGCGGCCGGCTTCAGCGGAAGGCCGAAGTGAGATCGGGTCACTAGTGTCCGTTTTGGGTGGAAAGTGGACATTACTGTGCGGCTCAGTCGCTTAGGACGAGCCACCCGTTTTCCCGCGCCGTCCGTAATTGCTCATCACGGGCCTCGCAGTTTTCAAACCGACTGCCGTGGACTTCAGGCGGTCCGGCTCGCGGTATAATGAGATACAACGAGGCGAAGACATCATCACCGTTTGTGAAGCAGTCCGATTGCGCTTCTCCATATGGCAGCTTGAGCCGCAATTCCTGCTCATCTACGGACGCCCAAAGAAGCACACGGTTGAAGTGGACGGGGCTGCGCTCGTTCGAACGAACTTGAAGCCGCACAGGCGCCCGTCCTTCCCGCTCAACAGTCACTTCCCATCCGCGCTCTTTCATACTGAATGACGCGCCCACGCGGTCACCGGACTTGGGAAGCTTCCCGTCGATCTGATACTTGGTGATGGTGGGGAACGAGCCATGTGTAGCGGAGACCCAAACACCTTTGGAGCGCTCGGCAGCCGCAGTCGGGGCTTGGGTAATCGCGGCCAGCAAGAGAAACAGAGCGGTCATCTGTACCAGAGTGACAGCGGGGCCTAATGTCCGCAATGGGTCGAAAGCGGACGTTAGGCTAAGCGGTCAACTTCGCGTCCTGCGCAGCTCGTCGCGGATTTCGGTGAGCAGCTCGACTTCGGTCGGGCCACTCGCCGGATCCTTGCGTCCAGTCAGCCGCGTCGCCCAGCGAACCATCAGGAAGATGATGAACGCGAGGATCAGGAAGTTGATCAGGACGGTGACGAACTGGCCCCAGCCGAGCACGGGCGCGCCCGCGGCCTTGAGCGCCGCATAGTTGGTCAGGCTGCCAGTATAGCCCTCGGGAACGGGGCCTAGCAAAGTGAAGTAGCTCGAGAAGTCGAGGCCGCCGAAGATGGCGGCGACGACCGGCATGATGATGTCGTCGGTCAGGCTGGCCGTGATGGTCGCGAAAGCCGCGCCGATGATCACTGCGACGGCAAGGTCGAGAACGTTGCCGCGGGCGATGAACGCCTTGAAGTCCTTCAGCATGATGCCCCCTTTTCGACTGTAGTGGCGTTGAACGCGCCGCTGCAGCACTCTACCTATCGCGGACTTGATTGTTCAGG
>JAEZIO010000033.1 GCA_023436615.1 Pseudomonadota bacterium
TCAGCCATTTGAATCCTCCCTGTTGCACCTGTTTAGCTTGCGAAACGAACGAACACTCCGCGCGGCGGTTCCGCAGCAGTTCTTCGGAACGTTCCCCACGTCCTGCGTTCTGCATGTGGGACGCCCCCAGCGGGAGACAGCAATGATCCGGGCACGATTGGCAAGCGGCGCGCTCGCGCTCGTCATCGGTGCGTGCGGATCCGAGGCGCCCCAGCCGCGGAATGAAAATGTCGTCAATACGATCGGGGATGCGCAGCCGGCGGCCCCCGGAACGGCAGGCGGCTTGCCCGACGATCGAGCGCCGCTTGAGGAGCCGGACGGCGCGATCGACCCCGCCAGCGTGGAAGGCGCGGGACAGGTAGTGCAGCGATATGGCGGGCTGCTGGAGCAGCGGCGATTTGCGGAAGCCCGCAGGCTCTGGGCCAATGAGGGCGAAGCGAGCGGCTTGTCGGAGGCCGGCTTCGACGCCGCTTACGGCAAATATGCGACGATCCACTCGGAGGTCGGAAGACCAGCGGGGATGGAGGGTGCAGCAGGATCGGTCTACATCAGCGTGCCGTTCCGATTGTACGGCACCCGGAAGGACGGCCGTGCGTTCAACCTCGTCGGACCGCTGACGCTGCGCCGGGTGAACGACGTGTCCGGCGCCACGAGGTCCCAGCGCCGCTGGCACATCGAAAAGATCGAGCTGACGCCGCGACCTTAGCGTTTGAACGGACCGACCTGGATGGTGAGGAGACCGCAATGAGCCGCATCGACGACATTCGCGAACACATGCAGGTGATCGACGCCGAAGGCGCGCCGGTCGGCAGGGTCGACCGCGTCGAAGGCGACCGCATCAAGCTGATCCGCGACAGCGCCGGAATGGGCGCGCACGAAGGGCATCATCATTTCGTCCCGGCAGGGTTGGTGGCGGACATTGAGGGCGACACCGTCCGCCTGTCGGCGCGCGCCGATGCGCTCAAGTCCATCTTCGAGACGGAGGAGGACGGCAGCTCCGCCTAAGGGGGCGCTCAGGCGCGGACTGCAGTGATCAAATAGTTGAGCCGCACGTCGTCGCTGAGGTGAAGGCCCCGCGTCGGCGACCAGGCGATGCCTTCGATGTCCGTGCATCGAAGCCCCGCGTTAGCGAGAAGTGCCTTCATCTGCTCCGGGGCGATGAACTTGTCGAACTCGTGCGTTCCCTTCGGGATCGCGCCGAAACCTTCGCCGATGGTGATCATCATCAGCCGCGACCAGGGCGTGGCGTTTGGGGTGGACAGGATCAGCAGCCCCTCCGGTTTCAGCCTGGCGGCAAGCGATCGGACGAAGCTTGACGGGTCGCTGACATGCTCGATCACCTCCATCGCGGTCACCAGGTCGAATTGTCCTGCGACCTGCTCGACGGCCGTGGCGCGATAGTCGATCTCGAGCTGCTGTCCGCGTGCGTGCAGCTCCGCGGCGGCGATGAGCTCCGGCGCGGCGTCGATTGCCGTCACCGAGGCGCCCAGCCTCGCCAGCGGCTCCGCCAGCAGGCCGGCGCCGCATCCGACATCGAGTGCGCACTTGCTTTCGAGAGGCCTCAAGCAGCGTTCGTCGAGCGACCAATGCTGGTCGATCTGGTCACGGATGTAGGCGAGCCGCACCGGATTGAGCTTGTGCAGCATGGCCGACGCACCGTTGGGATCCCACCAGTCGCCCGCGAGCGCCGCGAACCGTTCGATCTCCCCTGAGTCGATCGATGAACTTGTTTCGGCCATGGTCGCCTCCTAACAGGGCGCGCCCTCAAGCCCAAGGAGCCAGGCCTCTTCCGAATGCCGCGCATCGTCATGAAATTCGGCGGCACGTCGATGGCCGGGATCGAGCGCATCCGCAATGTCGCCGCGCGCGTGCGCCGTGAGTCCGAGGCGGGCAACGAGGTCCTCGTCGTCGTGTCGGCAATGGCCGGCGAGACCGACCGGCTGGTGCAGCTCTGCCGCGAAGCGTCGGCTCTTCACGATCCGAAGGAATATGACGTCGTCGTCGCGTCCGGCGAGCAGGTGACCGCCGGGCTGCTTGCCATGACTCTCCAGAACATGGGGCTGGCCGCCCGGAGCTTCATGGGTTGGCAGCTGGTGAAGGCCAGCGGAGTCCACGGGAATGCGCGTGTCGACGCCGTCGAAAGCGCGCTTCTGGACGAGGCCTTGTCGACCGGAACTGTCGCCGTGATCCCGGGCTTCCAGGGCGTCTCCGGCGACGGCCGGCTGGCGACATTGGGAAGGGGTGGCTCCGATACCAGCGCGGTCGCGATCGCGGCCGGGGTGAAGGCAGACCGATGCGACATCTACACGGATGTGGACGGCGTCTACACGACCGACCCGCGGATCGTGCCAAAGGCGCAAAAGCTCGACGCGATCACATTCGAGGAAATGCTCGAGCTTGCGGGCGTAGGCGCGAAAGTGCTTCAGCCGCGCTCGGTCGGGCTGGCGATGCGCGAGAACCTGCCGCTGCGCGTGCTTTCGGCGTTTGAAGATCTGCCGGGGACGCGCGTCGTCGCTGAGCTTTCAGGAGCGGATATGGAGAGGAACGAGATCGCCGGCATAGCGGCGGATCGAAACGAGGCGCGGATCACGGTGACGGGCCTTGCCGACCGGCCGGGGACCATGGCTGCCGTGGTGAGCCCGCTGGCCGACGTCGGCATCCCGTTCGACATGGTCGTGCACGCGGCGACGCCTCTAGCGGGAGCTAGCGACCTCACGTTCACCGTTCCGCGCGCAAGCCTGGCGCAGGCGCAATCGGTGATCGAAAGCCGCAAGGATGCGATCGGCTACTCCGATCTCCTGACCGACGATGCGGTGGCCAAGGTGAGCATCGTCGGCGTCGGCGTCCGCTCCAATCCGCAGCTCGCGGCGAAGATGTTCGAGACGCTGGCGGAGCGACAGATCAATCTCCTCGCCGTCACGGCATCCGAAATCAAAGTGAGCGCGCTCGTCGCCGAAGCTGACCTGGACGTTGCGGTCCGCGTCCTTCACAGCGCGTTCGGCCTCGACGACAAGGGGACAGTATGAGCGGCGAAGGGCTGATCGCCGAGGCCCGCGCGGTGCACCCCGGCGCGGGGCATTCGCGGCTCAAGGAGCTGATGCATCGCGGCACCGAGTTCCTCGGTTGCGAGTGGGCGATCATGGGCGGCGCGATGAGCTGGGTCAGCGAGCGCAACCTCGTCTCGGCGATCTCCGACGCAGGCGGCTTCGGAGTGATCGCGTGCGGAGCGATGACCGCCGATCTTCTCGATACCGAGATAGCGGAAACCAAGGCGCGGACCACCCGCCCTTTCGGCGTCAACCTCATCACCATGCATCCGCAGCTCTCGGAGCTGATCGACGTCTGCGTCAAGCATGGCGTCGGCCACATCGTATTGGCTGGCGGCCTGCCGCCCGGATGGGCGATCGACAAGGTCAAGGCGAGCGGCGCGAAGCTGATGGCGTTCGCGCCTGCGCTCAGCCTCGCGAAGAAGCTCATTCGGTCGAAGGTCGACGCCTTGGTCATCGAAGGGATGGAGGCCGGCGGCCATATCGGCCCGGTCTCGACGTCGGTCCTCGCCCAGGAAATCCTGCCCCACGTCAGCCACGACATCCCGGTCTTCATCGCGGGCGGCATCGGGCGCGGCGAAGCGATCGCCGCCTACCTCGAAATGGGCGCAGTCGGCGTACAGCTCGGCACTCGCTTCGTCTGCGCCAACGAGAGCATCGCGCACCACAATTTCAAGAAGGCATTCATCCGCGCATCCGCCCGCGACGCCATCCTCTCGGTCCAGATCGACCCGCGCCTTCCCGTCATCCCGGTTCGCGCGCTCAGGAATGCGGAGACGGAGCGCTTCGCCGCCAAGCAGCGGGAAGTCGCCGACCTGCTCGACAGGCAGGCGATCGAAATGGCAGAGGCGCAGCTTCAGATCGAGCATTATTGGGCAGGCGCACTGCGGCGCGCCGTCATTGACGGCGACGTCGAGACGGGCTCGGTGATGGCCGGCCAGTCGGTCGGAATGGTCAACCGCGAAGAGCCGGTCGCCGACATCATCAAGGAGCTCGTCGACGAAGCTGCAGCGGCGCTGGAAAGTCGCGGCTAACCACTGCGCTTCCGCGTGACACGGGCGCGGCCCATCTGATAGCGCAGCTCGAATGCCGCTGACCGCCGCTGCGTCCGCCCGCGAGATCCTGACGGGCCTTCACGAGGTGATGGCGAGCCGCGGCTCGGCGCAGTCGAAGCTGGACAAGGTTGTGAACCTGATCGCCGAGGCGATGGAGAGCGAGGTGTGCTCCATCTATCTGCTTCGGGACAACAAGCTCGAGCTCTTCGCAACCCGCGGCCTGCGCAAGGAAGCCGTGCACGTGACGCGGCTCAAGCTCGGCGAAGGGCTCGTCGGCACGATCGCGGCGGAAGGGCGCATCCTCAACCTCGCCGAGGCGGCCGGCCATGCCGAGTTCGTCTATCGCCCCGAAACTGGTGAAGAGCGCTACCACAGCTTCGCGGGAGTCCCGATCATCTATCGCGAGAGCCCGGTGGGCGTGCTTTCGGTCCAGCACGCGGAACCGCGGCGCTATGCCGATCTCGAGATCGAGGCGCTGCAAACCGTGGCAATGGTGCTGTCCGAGCTGATCGCCGGCGCGCGCCGGATCGCCGGCGCGCGGCGCGGGCGGGTGGGCG
>JAEZIO010000006.1 GCA_023436615.1 Pseudomonadota bacterium
CGGTAGGGGTTGAACCACGCGTGGAACTCGATGTTGCGCTTGTGGGTCTCGGCGACCATCCACTCCATCGGGTCCCAGCCCGGGCCGGCGCCGTCACGCTTCCCGGTCAGCCACTCCGACCAGGGCGCGAACTGCGACGGCCACAGCGCGTCGCCACTGGGCCGCACGTGGACGTAGATCGCGTTGTGGTTGTGCTGGACGGCGAGGTCCAGCCAGGCGAGGTACTCCGCCTTCACCGTGGCCTCGTCGAGCCCCGGCTGGCTCGGCCAGTCGATGTTCCACACGGTGGTCAGCCACATCGCGCGCAGCTCGCGCCGGGCCACCGCCGGCACACCCCCGCATGTGCCGACCTCACCGAGCGGAGCCGCCACCTCACCCCGCGGGTCGCCGGGGCCGGGACCGGGCTCCCGACCCTCGACCAGGGTGCCGACCACCACGAGCAGGACCACCAGGCTGGCGAGCAGGCTCAGCACCACGGTCCGTCGATGCCGAGCGGGGAGACCACGCACCCGGGTAGTCTCCCCCACCGGCTCGTCGCGTCACACCCCTGGGTCAGGTCACGAGCACCAGCATCGAGGTGCCGAACGTGGCCAGAACCCGGAGTTGCACGCCGACGCCGGGCAGCTTCACCCCGTGGTTGGGCTGCTGCTCGAAGAAGTACGTGCCCCGGTCGTCGAAGAGCGGCTGTGCCGCCCGTCCACCGACCGTCTGGGCCACGCTGTTGTGATGCAGCGTGATGGTGTCCGCCCGCCGGGTCGAGAACGGCGCGTCGTACACCTGGATCCGGGCCCGCCACGGCAGACCGTCCGCGCGCAGCATCGGCTCCGGTCGGGAGTCGACGTACAGGTTGCGGCCGGAGCCGGGGTGGGCGAACGTGTCGTTGTCCCGGTAGGACGTGTCCCAGTACGAGACCAGCAGGCCGGTCTGGTACGGGTAGTGGTCCACGAAGTCCGGCCGGGTGTTCTGGTACCCGAAGTAGTACGGGCCGGTCTTCAGGTACTGGTCGTAGCCCACGTAGGACCGGTGACCGGCGATGTAGAAGTGGTCGAACGACTGCGTCGCCGACGCGCCCACCGCGGTGAAGCCGTCCAGGGCCCAGCCGTTCGCGCCGGACTCCGCCCCGTCGGCGAAGACGGTGACGCCGTCACTGACCAGGCTGATCTCGTCGAGGAAGATGCCGTTGACCAGGGTGGGGTCGTTGCCCCCGACCGCCGGGTCGGTGGAGTAGCGCACCCGCAGCCCGACGGTGCTGTTGGCGTAGGCGGACAGGTCGAACGTGCCGGTCACGTACGTGGCCTGGGTCCCGTCGATGCCCTCGCCCTCCGCGGCGGTCGTGATGCTGCCGGCGACCGCGTCCCAGCCGCTGCCGGCGTCCACCTCGACGTAGGCGTAGTCGCACGGGTCGGGACCGCAGTCCTCGATGTCCCACCGGGCCTGCAGGCTCAGCGTGGCGGTGCCGGCCCCCAGCGTCACCTGGCGGGTCATGGTGTTCTCGAGGTCGTTGCCGTCGCCGCTGTACCACTGCTGGGCTCCGGCCGCCGGAGCGCCGTAGGTGGTCGTCACCACCTTGTCCGGCAGCACCACCACGATCGCCTGGGGCTTGGTGGAGTTGTACTCCTCAGGCCCCAGCGTGATGAGGCGCGGCTGGTTGGCCTGGACCGTCACCGCGTCGAGCCAGCCGAGCTGCAACTTGTTCCAGGCGCCGAGATCGCCACCCCGCTCGCCGATGCCCTCGTCGGTGGCGGCGCCGAGGCGGCTCTGGGCCATCAGCGTCCAGTGCTCGTTGTTGTTGTCGCCCCCGGACAGGATGTTGTAGTCGTCCGGCAGGCCGAGGTCGTGGCCGTACTCGTGGTAGAACACGCTGCGCCCGCCGTTCTCCGGCTGCATCGTGTAGTAGCCGATCCACAGCCCGGTGTCCCCGACCGGGGTGCCGCCGTACGGGTTGCCGGGCGGGCCGACGTCCCCGCGGCGGTTCTGGTACGCGAACGACCGGTGGCTCCAGATCGCGTCCTCGCCGTAGATCGGGTCGCCGTCGGCCTGGTCGCCACCGGCGTGCACGATCTGGAAGTGGTCGAGGTAGCCGTCGGGCTCGTTGAAGTTCCCGTCGCCGTCGAAGTCGTACCGGTCCCACACATCGAACGTGGCCAGCTCGGCGGTCACCGCGGCCAGCGTGCGGCCCCGGGCCAACTGGTCGGCGACCCACGCGTTGGCGCCGTCGCGGACGAGGTCCCAGACGTTGGCGCAGATGTTGGAGTCGCACGGGAAGCCGTCGGAGCGGCCGTACCGGGCCTGGTTGTACGGCACCCGGACCCAGTTGGTGACGGTGCCGCTGACGCTGTACCGGCCCGACGACTGCGCCTCGTAGTACCTGCGCAGTGACTCGCCGCCGCCGAAGTACAGGTCCTGGAAGTACGGCTGGCTGAAGTCCGACCGCCACACCGTGGAGTTGTCCACGCTCCGGTCGGGCCGCGGGATCTGGTTCACCAGAGGTCCGTCGAACCGGGCCGGGCCAGGGATCGTCGGGTCGGTGTCGACGTCGGGATAGGCCGGATCACGCTGGTTGCCGAAGTCGACCAGCACGACGAAGATGCGGTCGGTCGCCTCCCGGGCCAGCTCGACGTACTTGTCCTTGTAGCTGAAGATCGACGCGCCGCGCTGGCGCGCGTTGTCGGACGAGCCGACCTTGACGACGGTGCTTCCGTTGATCGTCTGCGGGGTCAGTTCACCGTTCAGCACGGCCTGGACCGCGACCTGACGCATCTCCCGCTGCTTCAGCCCCTCGGGGCTCGGCAGGTCGTCGGCCGGGAG
>JAEZIO010000075.1 GCA_023436615.1 Pseudomonadota bacterium
TCCTTGAAGCGGTCGGCGATATAGAGATAGCCGTCACTGTCGAGGTATCCGGCATCTCCGGTCGAGAACCAGCCGTCCTCGCTCAGCGCCTCTTTCGTGGCATCCTCGCGCTTCCAATAGCCAACCATATTGCAGGTCGAACGCACCTGAATCTCGCCGATCTCGTCGTCAGGCAGCACATTGCGTTTGGTATCGACAATGCGGATTTCCGTCCCCGGCACAGGCAGACCCGCCCCGCGCATCCGCTTGTTGCCCTCGGCGCTGTGATCCTGTGGAGGAAGATAGGCGATAGTGCCCGTGGTTTCGGTTGCGCCATACTGCTGCACGAAACCACAGCCGAACACCGCCGTCGCCTGTTTCAGCAACTCCAGCGCAATGGGCGACGCCCCGTAAAGGATGTAGCGCAGACGGCTGTAATCAATATCCTTTACACGCGGGTTCATCAGCAGCATGTGCAGCGCCGTCGGCACCACAAACAGCTTGTTGATCCCCGCCGCCAGCGCATCCAGCACCTGATCGGGAATGAACTCGCGCTGTATGATGTTTCTGGCCCCGTTGAAATAGCCAACGGTGCCCCAGCCCACCCCGCCAACATGGCCCAAGGGCATGGCAATCAGGTTCACATCGTCCGCTTCCCAGCGCGCCCAATCCAGTTTGGGATCATCCGGCAGGTGACGGTTACCGAGCATATTGAAGTGGCTCAGCATCACCCCCTTGGGCAGCCCCGTCGTGCCGGAGGTATAGAGCTGAAGACAGACCTCGGACGGATCAACACCCACCGAGGGATCGCTATCGGGTGCCGCATCACGCCACTGGCCATAGACCGGATAGCCTGCCGCCCCGCCTTCCAGCGTCACCAGCTTGGCTTGCGGCATCAATGCCTTGAAGGTGTCCAGACGCTCGAACTGGTCCGGCCCCACAAACAGTATCTTTGCCTCGCCATCATTGACGATATGGGCAATCTCGGGCGGTGCCAGTCTCCAAATGATCGGCACATTGACCGCCCCTGCCTTGGCAGCCCCGAAATAGATTTCGAAAAACTCGTCGCAACCCTTGCCCACAAAGGAGACGCGATCACCCTTGTTAACTCCGGCTGCAATCAGGGCATTGGCCACCTTGTTCGAGCGGCGGTCCAGTTCGGACCAGCTCGTTTCACGACCCTCGAAGACGCTGGCGATATTCAGGGGGCGTGTGCGGCCATAATGGCGCGGAATATCCCCCAATGTCGGCATGGCGTCATAGTCGATATCGGACACGACGGTCTGTGCACGGGCCAAGGCCATGGATATCCTCCCGATTGCCCTGTCAGCGGGCCGCCCTCTTCATGGGGCTGTAGAGAATATTAACTGACCGCTTAGCCCGCTTTGACAACTATCGTTTCCGATAGGTTTTGATCACCTTGTGCTGACAAACCCGAGAGATGCAGCCTGCTGGACGATGCGCAGACGCCCCGTCCGTCCCAGTTTCTCGCCCGCATTCTTCAGGTGGAAGCGAACAGTCGGCGTGGAAAGATCAAGGATCACACCAATCTCGGCATCGGTCTTTCCGCCCGCCGCCAGTTTCAGACACTGGATCTCACGCCGCGTCAGACGAATGGCGCGGATCGGCTCGCGACCCTTGTGGGTCTCGTCGCACAGGGCGATGAACTGCAATGCCTCGACCTGCATCTGCATCGAGTGCTGCTCGAAAATGGCCTCGATATCGCTCGGCTCGTCCGCCGCCCAGACGACAGCGCCAATCACATTGCCGGGCAGATGCACGGGGCAAACGATGGACTGTCTCATTCGCGTTTCAAACGATGCCAATTGCTCGATCAGGCTGGCATCCAGCGGCATGGTGCGCCAGCTGCCGACCTTACCGTCGTTGAAAAAGAACGGCTCGGCCATCTGTCGCACGACCGCAAAAATCCCCATCCGCAGTGTCAGGTCGGGCTGGCGCCAATAGTCGCGCCCATAGGTGCCAAAGTCGAACAGATGCGGCACTGGCTCGCCGCTGGCATCAGTGACAGGACGGGTGGAGGAAATATCCGCCCATGCCGCCACATGCGGCACCCCGATATCCGCTCCCAACTGGGCGATCCGTGCCGCCCTTTCGGTGATGCTCAGGTCCTTGGCTGTCATCTCGTCCGCTGTTCCCCTGCCCCCTATCATTACTAACAGGTTCTCGACCGACAAGCTCTATGTAATCGTCCGACTAAATAACGGCGTCGTTTGAACGATAAGCGCCAGTACCGCCCCGTTGCGTCAGTATTCCAAGGGTCGCGCCATTCGTCTTTCCGATGATCGTTACAGCAATGACAGCGGCTGAAGCTGCTGCATCAAGGGAGGAAGGGTTATGTCGAGAATGGTCAAAGCCAAGACCTTACTGATGGCGGGGGCCGCTATGGCGACCCTGTTTGCCATGCCGGCCTATGCACAACAGGCCGATAACGAACAGGCAACTGCCGTCGGTGATATCGTCGTCACCGCCCAGCGCCGCGAGCAAAGCATCAACTCTGTCGGCATGGGCATTCAGGCCTTTGGCGCAGAGGCACTCGACAACCTTCAGGTCACCGATGTGAAGGATCTGAGCATCGTTGCTCCCTCCTTCACCGTGACACAGGGCTATCACGGCGTGCCGATCTATACGCTGCGCGGGATTGGCTTCAACACCATCAACCTGTCCTCGACCTCCACTGTCGGCTCCTATGTTGACGATGTGGCCTATGCCTATCCGTTCATGCTGTCCGGCCCCATCTTCGACATCCAGCGCGTCGAGGTTCTGAAAGGCCCGCAAGGCACGCTCTATGGGCGCAACAGCACCGCAGGCCTCGTCGGCTTCGTCACCAACGCCCCCTCCCGCGAGTTTGAAGCCGGCGGCACTATCGAAGTCGGCAACTACGAGACCCTGAACTTCGAAACCGCAGTCTCCGGTCCCCTCGGAGACAAGGCCGCCATGCGCTTGGCCATCCGCAAGGAACATTCCGGCGAAGGCTGGCAGGAGGACATGTCCTCGGGCGAAACCCAGGGCAAGATCGACCGCATCGGTGCCCGCCTGCGCCTCGATTGGGAGCCTACCGAGCGCCTGAGCTTCAACCTCAGCCTGTCGGGTTGGCACAATGAGTCCGACACCATTACCGGTCAGGCCATCGGCTACACCCCCGCCACCGATCCGGGCATCCCGGGCCGCTTTGCCCTGTTCAATGCTCCGGGTCTGGTCAACTACGTCGCCAATAACCAGCCGACCCACGGCAAGGATGCCAGCTGGGCCCCGCGCAATGTCCGCAACCGCGTTGTCGGCACCATTGCTGGCCTCGATGGCGACCTGAAGGAAAACTCGACCTTCCTCGGCGCGTCGCTTCGCACCACTCTGGACTTCAGCGACGATGTGCGTCTCGTCTCTCTGACGGGCTACAACTATCTGGATCGTAACGCCCTTTCTGACTGGTCGGGTGCCCCTTACGAGATCATGATCCAGCGTCTGGACGGCGAGGTGAAGTCCTTCTCGCAAGAGCTGCGCCTTGAGGGCCAGACCGAACGCCTGACATGGCTGATCGGCGGCTACTATGCCGAGGACAAGATCGTCGACAACAATGTCACCAATCTGAACGACAACGCCAACGTCAGCATGATCCGCTATCAGGGCAATCTGCTGCTGGGCACGCCGTTCAACTCGCTAGGCTACACCTCTACCGACATGCTCGGAGCCTTCCGTGGCTATCGCGACCTTGGCCGGATCAATGCCGATACCAAGTCGATCTACGCCCACGGCGAATGGAAACTGTCGGACCAGCTAAACCTGACCACCGGCATCCGCTGGACCAATGATACCCAGTCCTATGTCGGCTGCTCGGCGGACAACAACGGCTCGATGCTGCCCAACGTCAACGTCGTCAACCGCGCCCTGATCTACAACCTGTTCGGCGGCGTCTTCGCCCCGACCATCGCCCGCAACGGCTGCAACACCTACAATCCGGCTCTGGAGCGTTTCGCCGAAGGCACCCACGAAATCGACGAGGAAAATGTCAGCTGGCGCCTCGGCCTCGACTGGCAGGCTTCAGACAGCACCCTGATCTATGGCTCGATTTCAGAAGGCTATAAGGCGGGCAACACCCCGATCAACGCCGCCAACGTCTCGACCCAGAACGAACCCGCCCTGCAGGAAAAACTGCTCGCCTATGAGCTGGGCATCAAATCGGGTCTGGCCGATGGCCGCGTTCAGTTGAACGTCGCAGGCTTCTACTACGACTACACCGACAAGCAGATCTCGGTCTATTTCGCAGACCCGATCTACACCGCCCTGCGCCGCCTACAGAACGTACCGGAATCCGAAGCCTATGGCGTGGATGCCGAACTGAACTGGCGCGTCACCGATGCTTTCAGCCTGAACCTTGCCGCCACCAAGCTCGAAACCAAGGTCATCAACTACAACGGCACCAACGCCAACGGCCTGCCACAGCTTTACAACGACGTCCCCTTCCCCAACTCCCCCGAATGGACGGCCAGCATTACGGCCAACTATGACGCCCCCATCAACGAACGCCTCGGCCTGCAAGCGACCCTGAACTATCGCTGGCAATCGGACACCGCCTCGGACCTTTCCGAAGGTCCGCTGTTCGAGGTCGATGCCTTCGGCACGCTCAACGGCTCGATCGGTCTTTATGACCTGAACGGCCGCTGGAAGCTGAACCTGTGGGGCCGCAACCTGTCCGACGAGTACTATTGGACCTCGGTTTCGTCGAACGCCAACCTTGTCGTCCGCTTTGCCGGCAAGCCCCGGACCTTCGGTCTCAATCTCTCCTACGCCTACTAAGACTGCCCCCACTAGGCTTCAGGGTCGCAACTCCGGTTGCGGCCCTTCTTTTTTTGGTATTCATTACTTGAATAATTAAAATAGGGAGAGGAGGGGTTCAGCCCATGCATCCGAGTGTCCACGCCCAGACCACGCCCGATAAACCGGCCCTGGTCATGGCCAGATCCGGCCAGTCCCTGACCTATTCCCAACTGGATGCCCTCTCCAACCGCAACGCCCACGCCTTCCGCGCCGCAGGAGCCAAGGCCGGCGAGACCATCGCCATCTGTCTGCCCAATGTGCTGGGCTTTATCCCTCTGGTCTGGGGGGCCCACCGCGCAGGGCTAAGATACGTCTGTATATCCAGCCGCCTGACGGCCTCCGAACTGACCTACATCCTCAATGATTGCGCCGCCCGCATTCTGGTGCTGTCGCCCGATGTCGAGGTCGCCCGCAATCTGGACCTGTCGGATGCCCCCGACACCCGCGCCTATGCCTATGGCGGTAATCTCGCCGACCTGCCGCGCTGGGAGCCCCTCAGCGAGGCCCAGCCCTCGACACCCCTGCCCGATCAATCCGCAGGCACCGAGATGCTCTATTCCTCCGGCACAACAGGCCGCCCCAAGGGCATCGCCCTGCCGTTCGAAACCACCGACATCCTCGTACCCGATGCCCTGACCATGATGGCGGCGGGCCTGTTCGGCATCAACGACCAGACCGTCTATCTGTCTCCCGCCCCGCTATACCACGCCGCGCCCTTGCGTTGGACCATGGCCGTCACGCGCCTGGGCGGCACTGCCATCATCATGGAATCCTACGATCCCGAACTGGCTTTGGCTTCGATCCAGAACCACCGCGTCACCGCTGGCCAGTTCGTGCCCACCCATTTCGTCCGTATGCTGAAACTGCCCGACGCCGTGCGCCAGTCGTACGATGTCTCGACGATCAGGCTGGCCATCCACGCCGCCGCCCCCTGCCCCGTTCCGGTCAAGGAAGCCATGATCGACTGGTGGGGCCCTGTGCTGGTCGAATACTATGCCGGAACCGAGGGCAATGACCTGACAATGATCAACTCCGCCGACTGGCTGACCCACAAGGGCTCGGTCGGCCCCGCAGTCCTTGGCAGGGTCCGCATCTGCAACGACGACGGCGACGAGCTTCCCGTGGGCGAGACCGGTCTGATCTACTTCTCCGACGGCCGCGCCTTCTCCTATCACAACGATCCCGACAA
>JAEZIO010000008.1 GCA_023436615.1 Pseudomonadota bacterium
CGCCGGTGGACAATCCGTCTCCGCCGCCGCCGCCTCCGCCTCCGCCTCCGCCTCCGCCGCCGGTCAACAACCCGCCGCCTGCGCAGCCGCCGCCATTGTTCCGTGACGACGTCATTCCGTGGCTCAACGACAGCACGAGCCGGGACGACCAGGGAGAGGATGACGACGAGCGGAACGTCGTCGACGACAGCTGGCTCTACGGCGACGACAGCATCATCGACACCGGCGTCACGAGCGGCGCGGACCCCACGGCATGGGACCCCATCGGGATCGACCGTCCGCCAGACAAGTGATGCGCGAACGCCGTTCGTAAGCAGTGGCGAGCTCGCCTTCGCCTTGCTAGCGAACGGCCATGGCCGATCCTCAACATGACAGCGTCATCGAAACCCCGTTCGATGCGGCTTTGTCCGAACGTTACCTCGTCTACGCGCTGTCCACGATTACGGCGCGCTCGCTTCCCGATGTCCGCGATGGGCTGAAACCCGTTCATCGCAGGCTGTTGTGGGCGATGCGCCTGCTTCGGCTCGACCCCGCCGGCGCCTACAAGAAGTCGGCGCGAGTGGTCGGCGACGTCATCGGCAAGTATCACCCCCACGGCGACGCATCCGTTTACGACGCGATGGTCCGCCTGGCCCAGGACTTCGCGCTCCGTTACCCGCTGGTCGACGGGCAGGGCAATTTCGGCAACATCGACGGCGATAATGCGGCCGCCTACCGGTACACGGAGGCGCGGCTGACCGCTGTCGCAATACAGCTCATGAGCGGTGTTGACGACGGCACTGTCGACTTCCGGCCGACGTACAACGGCGAAGAGGACGAGCCGGAAGTCTTTCCCGGACTGTTCCCTAACCTTCTCGCGAACGGCGCCAGCGGGATCGCGGTCGGCATGGCCACGTCGATCCCGCCGCACAATGTCGGCGAGCTGATCGACGCCGCAATCCACCTCATCGACAATCCCAAGGCCGAAAATTCGGCATTGATGGATTTCGTCGGAGGGCCGGATTTTCCAACCGGAGGCGTGCTCGTCGACAGCCGCCGCTCGATCGCCGACGCCTATGAGACCGGCCGCGGGTCATTCCGCCTTCGCGCGACGGTGACTCAGCAAAAGGAGAAGGGCGGCGGCTGGCACCTGCTCGTCAGCGAAATTCCCTACGGCGTGCAGAAGGGGAAACTCATCGAGCAGATCGCCGCGCTAATCGCCGAAAAGAAGCTTCCGATCCTGGCGGACGTGAAGGACGAAAGCGCCGAGGAAGTGCGGCTCATCCTCGAGCCGCGGAGCCGCACGGTCGACCCTGATCTGTTGCTCGAGAGCCTGTTCAGGATGACCGACCTCGAGGTGCGCTTCCCGCTCAACCTCAACGTGCTCGACGCCACCCGTACGCCGGTCGTGATGAGCCTCAAGCAGGCGCTCGTCGCCTGGCTCGCATTCCAGTTCCAGGTGCTGGTCCGCCGAAGCCAGGTCCGCATCGAAAAGATCGACGACAGGCTCGAGTTGCTCGACGGCTTCCTCATCGCCTTCCTCAATCTCGATCGAGTCATTCAAATCATCCGCACCGAGGATGAGCCGAAGCCGGTTCTGGTGCGCGAGTTCAGCCTCTCCGACCGCCAGGCGGAGGCGATTCTCAACATGCGCCTTCGAAGCCTGCGCAAGCTTGAGGAAATGCAGATCGGGCGCGAGCGCGATTCGCTTTTGAAGGAGCGCGAGGAGCTTGCAAGGCTCATCGAAAGCCCCGCCAGGCAGCGTACCCGGCTGAAAAAGGACCTGCTGGCGGTTCGCGACAAGTTCGGAGACGAGCGGCGCACCCGCATCGAGGAAAGCGCAGCCCCTCGCGAAATCGACTGGTCGGCAATGATCGAGAAGGAACCGATCACGGTCATCCTGTCGCAGCGCGGCTGGATTCGCGCGATGAAGGGCCATGTCGCGCTCGAGGAGGTGGAGCAGCTCAAATGGCGAGAAGGCGACGCGCCGTTCATTCATTTCCATGCGCAGACGACGGACAAGCTGGCCCTCTTTGGCGACAACGGCCGCGTCTACACCCTCCTGGGTGACAAGCTGCCCGGCGGCCGAGGTTTCGGGGAGCCCGTGCGCCTCCAGATCGATCTCGAGCCCGAAAGCGACATCGTGACGTTGCTGACGATCGCTCCGGACATGCGGCTGCTGGTCGCATCTTCGGACGGCCGCGGCTTCATCGCGTCGGCGGATGCAACCCTCGCCGAAACGCGCAAGGGCAAGCAGCTCGTCAACCTTCGCTCGGGAGCGAAGGTCGCCGTCGTTCGTCCGATACCCGAAGGCGCGGATGCCGTCGCGGTCGTCGGCGAGAACCGCAAGCTCCTGGTCTTCCCGCTTTCCGAGCTCCCCGAGCTCGCGAGGGGGCAGGGGGTCTTGTTGCAGCGCTATCGCGACGGCGGGCTGTCCGATGCGGTCGCACTTCGGCTGGCCGACGGGCTGAGCTGGAGCCTTGGCGGCGACAGCGGCCGGACCCGAACGGAAACGGATTTGAATCCGTGGCGGGCTGCTCGCGGCGCGGCCGGCCGAATGCCGCCCATCGGCTTTCCCAGAAATAATCGTTTTTCCTGAGCTTTTCGAGGGCTTTGGAAGATTAACCAAATCCGCGGCAACAATCGCCGTTTCGAGCTTCTGGATACGTTGAATTAACCCGTCTTGTTCATAGCGGGCGCATGCAGGCCGCTGAACAGCGTTTCCCGACGTCGGCCCGTGCGCGTCCCGCGGCCGGGCCCGCTGTCGAATCGCGCCCTGCCGCAGACGACGACACGGCGCTTCTCGCCGCGCTTCCGATCGCCGCCGGCATCTTCACGCTTCGCCAGGGCAATCTGTGGGTGCTCGGCGTCAATCAGCGCTTCTTCGAGCTGGCCGGCTGCCATGGATCCACTGAAGCCTTCGCCGAGCTGTTCAAGCGCTATTCCGAAGGGCCGGGAGGCGACTTCATCCGTACGTTCCTGCGAAGCGAAAGCGGGACTGCCGGCGATGAAATGGATTTCGCCGACGGCGACGGGCCGCGGCGGCGCTTCCTCAAGATGAAGCTCGCGCCGCTGCGCTCCATCACGGCCGATGAACCGCGTTGCCTCGTCAGCGTGGTCGACCGCACGGTGGAGGTCCAGGCCGAACATGCCCTTCGCGCGGAAATGGTGCGCGACAGCCTGACCGGGCTCGCCAACCGCCTCGGCTTCACGGAAACCATCGAACGCATCGCCGAAACCACGACCGGCGACCTTGGCCATGCCGTCCTCGTGGTCGATCTTCTCCGATTCTCGCGGATCAACGAAAGCATGGGGAGCATCGCCGGCGACGAGCTGCTGATCACGTTCGCTCGCAGGCTGATGTCCGCGCTTCGGACGGGAGACGTGCTTGCGCGCACCGGCGGCAACGAGTTCGGGATCCTCGTTGCCCTCGGACGTGGGATAGAAGACGCCCTGACCGCGGCGGAGCGGGTCCAGGAGGTCCTCGCCGCGCCCTTCCACATTTGCGATCTCGATATTCGCGTCGAATGCGCCATCGGCGTCGCGCTGATGCAGAAGGGTCAGGAGGCGGAGGAGCTTTTCCGGAATGCCCAGTTCGCGGTGAAGCAGGCCAAGCAGAGCGGTACGCCCCAAGTGTACGAGCCGAGGGAAGCGAGCCTCGCGCGGCGCCGCTTCTCGATCGAAACGGAACTACGCCGCTCGCTCGACAAGGATGAGCTGAAGCTATTCTACCAGCCGCTCATTGACCTCAAGTCCGGCGAGGTCGCCGGTTTCGAAGCGCTCGCCCGCTGGACCCAGGAGGACCGCGGCGAGGTGTCGCCCAGCGAGTTCATCCCCGTGGCAGAGGAATCCGGGCTCATCCTTCAGCTCGGCCGGTGGGCCATGGACAAGGCGACGCAGACGCTTGCCGACTGGGATCGCCAAATGGGGGAGAAGCTTCCGCTCTATGTCGGGGTGAACCTGTCAGCGATCCAGGTCGCTCGGGACGATCTCCCGGCAATCGTGTCCAGCGCGCTCAAGTCGAGCGGCTTGACCGGTGACCGGCTGACGCTCGAGCTGACCGAGAGCTCGATCGTCCAGGACCCTGCGCGCGCGACGCGCGTGTTCGATGCCTTGAAAGCGCTCGACACCACCGTTGCCATGGACGATTTCGGGACCGGCTATTCGAGCCTCGCCTATCTTCAGCGGCTCCCGATCGACGTTCTGAAGATCGACAAGAGCTTCGTTTCCGGAATGATGATCGATCCGGACGCCGTCGCCATCGTCCGGGCGGTCCTCAGCCTCGCAGATGCGCTCGGCATGTCGACGACCGCAGAGGGCATCGAGACGGTGGAGCTTGCAACCACGCTCGCGACGCTCGGCTGCGCAAGCGGGCAGGGCTTCTACTTCGCCAGGCCGCTCGAGCCGGAGGCGGCGCTCGATTTCTGGAAATCGCGGCGCCGAGCCAAATCATAAGCTTGCTATTGATAGTCGGCCGTCACCTGGATCGTGCCGACATAGGTGCCTGCGGCGGTGCTCGAATCGAGCGTTATGGTGCCGCCCACTTCGAAATTCGATCCGGGCGCTCCCGAGTTCGTTAGCAGGATGCTCGCCGGTGCGTCCGGCACGAGCGTCAGCGTCTTGGAAGCGTCGTTCTGGTTCACGAGCGTCCCCGAAGGGACGGTGATGATCACCGTCTCGGCATTCGAGCCTGCGACGTTGAAACGCGCGACCTGCGCCACGCCGGAGCAGATGACATTGGCCGAGCAGGTCAATTGACCGGTTCGCGACAATTTGACGGTCGCCCCCGACCAATTGCCTGGAGTGAGAAGCAGCGTTCCCAGATCCAGGTCCTGCAGGGACTGAAGGACGAGCGGCTTGAGCACCTTTGCCTTGGCCTGTGCAGTCACGCTCGCCGCCGCCGCAGGCGAGCCGAAGGCGGCCGCGAATGCGGCTGCAATGGCAGCAATGCCGGCGAACCGCACGGTCACGACGTCCCCTCCGCCCCATCGCGCGATGAAGTGTCACCGCGGCGTTAACCATCGCTTCTAATCGGACCCTATTGAAACAGGGTTAACGGCGTTCGCCCGCGAGGGCATCGGTGACGATGCATTCGAAATCGGACCCGGTCGGGAAGCCGGCATCGATCCAGCGGTCCTCGATTGCGCGCAGCGTGCGCGAAACCTGCGGCCCCTCGGTGACGCCACGCTTGATGAGCGCGCCGCCGCCGATCGGTAGCCGGGGCGGTTTCCAGGCCATCAGCGCCGCTGCTTCGTCGGCGCGGCCGGCAAGTAGGAGGCGATCGACCGCGCATTCGAGGCCGGCGCGATATGCTGTCACCCTGGGGTCCGCCGCGATTTCGGGCTCCGCTGCGCATCCAAGGCGCTTTCGGGCCCGGTTCGACAGCTTCAGCCGAGCGCCGACACCGCTCGCCACTTCCTGGGATCGAGGCAGGAGGGCCGAGAGGCGGCGAAGCGGGTCGCCGGGCGCACGCGCGGCCTGTTCCGCCTCGATCAGCGCCTGCAACCCCAGCCAGGCATCCTCGGCAATCTCGGGCAGGACGGGCTTCAGAATGGCGCGCTCGAGCATCACGCGCACGGTGACGGACGGCTCCTCGACCGCCAGGAGCTTGAGCAGCTCGTCGGCAATTCGCTCACGCGACAGCGCCATCAGGTCGTTCGCTCGCGCGGTGCACGCTTCGAGCCCGTCTTCATCGGGCGCGCCGACGGCAAAGCGCGCGTGGAAACGGAAGAAGCGGAGGATCCGCAGGTGATCTTCGGCGATGCGCTCGAGCGGGTCGCCGATGAAGCGAACGTGCCGTTGCTCGAGATCGTGGAGGCCGCCGAAATAATCGAAGATGTCGCCGGTGACGGGGTCCGCCATCAGCGCGTTGATCGTGAAGTCGCGGCGCGCCGCGTCCTCCTGCCAGTCGTCGGTGAAGGCGACGGTGGCGCGGCGGCCGAATGTCTCCACGTCCCGGCGGAGCGTCGTGACCTCGTAGGGCTGGCCTTCGCTGACCGCCGTTACGGTACCGTGGTCAATGCCCGTCGGAACCGCCTTGACGCCGGCAGCCTCCAGGCGCTCGATTACATCCTCCGGAAGAAGCCGGGTGGCGAGATCGACGTCGCTGACCGGAAGGCCAAGCAGATCGTCGCGCACTGCACCGCCGACGTACCGCGTCAGTCCCTCTTTGGCCCCTAGTGCCGTCAGCAGCTTCGCGACGCCGGGACGGCGGCGCCAGCGCGCGGCGTCCAGCTTCACGGCCACTGGAGCCGCCTCGACAGATTGATGATCATTGCCGCTGTCGCCCCCCAGATCCGCCGACCGTCCCATTCGATCTGCCAGTAGCGACGGTCGCGCCCCGCGAAAACAGCCGTCTCCAGTTGGTGATGGCGGCTGTCGAGGAGGTGTGCCAGCGGTGCTTCGAACCAGTCGGCGACTTCGTGGTCGTGCGGCGTCAGCGACAGGTCAGGCGGGACAACTCCAACGACCGGCGTGACCGAATAACCGGTAACGGTCCGATATTCTTCGAGCGGCGCGATCACGTCGACCGCGGACGGGTCGAGGGCGAGTTCCTCCTGCGCTTCGCGAAGGGCCGCAGCGACGGGGGCCTCGCCGGGATCGACCCGGCCGCCAGGCAAGGCGATCTGCCCCGCATGGGTTCGCAAATGCTCGCGTCTTACGGTGAGGATCACGCCCGGCTCGGGCCGGTCGGTAACGGCGATGAGCACCGCGGCGCTAATTCCGGCGAGGTTGCGAAGTTCGGGCAGGTCGGCCTCGACAGGCGGACTCGAAGGCGGCGCAGCGAGCGCAGCGCGCAGACGCTGGGCAAGTCTCATTCGGCCGCCGCGAACGGGAAGAAGCAGCCGTCGCTCCATACGCCGGGCGGGTTGGCGCCCTCAGCCAACGCTATTTCCGCAAGCTCGTAATAGACGGGCCGCGAAAGCTCCGCCTCGAGCCCGTGCCTGACGGCGACGCGGGGCGACGGACCGTTGTGATCCTCGACGACGCGCAGCGCATGATCATTGCCGACAATGATTGCGTCGCCGCTGTCGAGCGCCAGCGCAATGCGCCGTCCGCGGCCGGACCCCTCGGTGGTCATGTCGATTGCGCGGAAGGCGGTCGAATCGACGTCGATCGTCAGTTTTTCGGCAGGGGTTACGAGCACGTGGCTGCCGTCGGGCTCGCGGCGGAGAATGGTCGAGAAGAGGCGCACCATCGCAGGCCGCCCGATCGGTGTTCCGTTATGGTACCAGGTGCCATCTCGCGCGATCCGCATTCCGGAATGCCCGCAATGGCCGGGGTTCCAGCGATCGACCGGAGGCAGGCGACGCTCGTCTATCAGCGACTGCAGCTCGGCGAGGCTGATCCCCCTCAGCTCGATCGGTGGGCGGCTCTCCGGCATTGGCACTGGATTGCGTCGCTTCGCCGGGAATGACAACAAGCAGCGATGGATGGCGAGCGTACGGCGATCGTTACAGGCGCGGGCAAGCGCGTCGGGGCGGCCCTCGCCGAGGCGCTGGCCGGACGCGGATGGACGGTGCTCGCGCACGTGCGGCGCCAACGCGATCCAGTGCCGAGCGGCTGCACTGCGGTTGCCGCCGACCTTGCCGATCCCGATTGCGCGGAGAAGATCTTCGCCGCTGCAGCGAGGCTCCCGCCAGTCCGGCTGCTGGTCAACAATGCCGCCCGCTTCGCCTGGGACGCGCTCGGCGAATCCGACGCGGCCGAATTCGACGCGCACATGCACACGAACGTTCGTGCCCCCCTCATGCTGATCGAGGCGCTGGCCCGGCAGCACTCGGAGGGGGATGCGCTCGTCGTAAACGTCCTCGATTCGAAGCTTGCCGCTCCCAACCCCGATTATCTCAGCTACACCCTGTCCAAGCAGGCGCTTGCCGGCCTCACCGAGATCGCCGCTCGCGCGCTGGCGCCGAAGGGCATCCGGGTGAACGGCGTCGCTCCCGCGCTGATGCTGCGCTCGCCGGGGCAGAGCGAGGCCAATTACCGCGCCATGCACGACGGCAACCCGCTTCGCCGCGGCGTGTCGCCGGCCGACATCGTGGCAGCGATCGATTACCTTGTTGCAGCACGGACGGTAACGGGCGAAGTGCTCACCATCGACGGTGGCCAGCGCTTCGACCCGCCGGCACGCGACGTTCAATTCCTGGAGACCTGATGGACCAGCCAAAGCTGAGCGGCCTCGTTCCTGACAGCCTGCGCCGGCGAAGCGCGAAGATCGTGCTCGATTCGCTCGAGGTGATGGCGGACATCGGATTCCACGAATTCGAGATCGGCTCGCCGCAACGGCTTCTCGTCACGGTCGAAGTGTGGCTCGATTCCGCAGCGGGGCCGTCGGCCGACGATCCCTCTTCCGCGTGGGACTACGACTATTTGCGCGGCCAGGTCATCGAGCTCGCCACGGCGCGTCGTTACAACCTTCAGGAAACGCTGGCGGAATCCATCTACGAGCGCCTCGCCGCAATGCGGGGCGTGAAGGCGCTTCGGGTCAGCACTTCCAAGCCGGATGTCTATCCCGACGCGGGCGGGGTGGGCGTCGAGTTCGCCTCCTTCGCCGGGGCGGCTCCCGACATTTGATTTGGAGGGTTCCCGAAGTGGAACAAAAGCGCTTGCACGGCACTTCATGCGGCCATAAGGAGGCCCGCTTGTTGCCCATGTGACTTTAGTACATGAGTAGCTTCCTAATCCTGGCGACGGGGCTGCATGGGGAGGCCCGGTCCGACCGTGGAGTTCACGGCGTCTCGAGGAGAATTGTGCGTTAATGTCTTACGCTCAACGGAAAGAGCTTAGCGGCAATCGGACACTGGCGATCATCATCGTCGTGATCCTGCAGTTCACGCTGGGCTACGCCATCGTTACGGGCCTCGCCTACAACGTCATCAAGAAGGCGGCTGAGGATCTCAAGACCTTCGACGTCGAGGAGGAGCCGCCGCCCCCCGAGGAGCCGCCGCCGCCCGAACAGCCCCAGCAAGTCCAGCCGCCGCCGGTCGTGACTCCGCCGCCAATCGTGCGCACGAACGTCACTCCGCCGCCGATCATTCAGCAGGTCCACGAAGCGCCGCCGCCCGTGATCACGCCGCAGGCGCCACCGGCTCCGCCGCCGCCGCCGCCGCCGGCCCAGAAGGTCGTCAAGGCGCAGAGCGCCCGCGGCAACCTTCAGTCGCTCTTCTCCGCGGAGGATTATCCTCAGGATGCCCTGCGCAACGAGGAGACCGGGACCGTGACCGTCAGCCTGAGCATCGGTACCGACGGGCGCGTCACCGGTTGCAACGTGACCGGCTCGAGCGGCTCGCGTTCGCTCGACAATGCGACCTGCCGGGTGCTGCGCAGCCGAGCACGCTTCACACCCGCGAAGCTGAGCAATGGCGAGCCGACGACCGACACTTACACGCAACGGATTACCTGGCGTCTGCAGTAGCCGCCGCTTTGAGCACTTAAGCAGAGGAAAGTAGCCGAAATGTCCATTCTCACTCTTACCGCCGCCGCCGCCGCAGCCCCGGCCGGCGAGAACCCCTACGGCCTGTTGCCGGCACTCCAGCAGGGCGGAATCATCGCCTGGTCGGTGTTCATCATCCTGGTCGGCATGTCAGTCTTCTCGTTCTACATCCTGTTCACCAAGCTGATGCAGCAGCAGAAGATCATCAGCCAGGGCCGCAAGGTCCGCGCGAGCTTCTGGAACTCGCCGAACCTGCGCGAAGCCGCCACCAAGCTGGACTCGAAGAGCGCGTATCGCGCGATCGTCGATGACGCGCTCGTTGCCCAGGAGCAGCACGGCAAGCTGACCGACCCCATCGACCAGCACGACTGGATGGCGAACAGCCTGGCGCGCAGCCAGGGTGCGATCGGCGCCCGTCTCGGCGAAGGCCTCGCCTTCCTCGCGACGGTCGGCTCGACGGCTCCGTTCATCGGACTGTTCGGCACCGTCATCGGCATCTACCGCGCGCTCATCAAGATCGGCGCCGCTGGCCAGGCGTCCATCGACGCGGTCGCCGGTCCGGTCGGCGAGGCGCTGATCATGACCGCGCTCGGTCTGGTCGTCGCGGTGCCCGCCGTGCTTGCGTACAACTGGCTGATCCGCCGCAACAAGTCGATCATGGAGGACCTCGCGGCCTTCACGAACGACCTGCACGGCTACCTGATGTCGAACGGTGCGGTGAAGCCGCGCTTCGGCGACGCCAAGGGGACCGCCACCGCCGGTTCGCGGACGGCGGCGACGACGACGGCCGGCAACCCGGGCGGACGCCAGCCACTGCGCACCGGCGCGACCCAGACGGGCGCCGAGACGCCGTCGGCCTAACCACGTGAATGGAGGCGGGCCGCAGCTTGGCGGCCTGCCCCCGATACGAATGCGTAGCATGAAGGCACAATTGCGATGGCAATGAATGTAGGCCCCACCGACGACGATGAAGCGGAGGCGATCTCCGACATCAACGTGATCCCGCTCGCGGACACGATGCTGGTGATGTTGATCATCTTCCTGATTACCGTGCCTGTCGTGATCCAGAACGTGCCGGTGAAGCTTCCGAACGTCCGTTACGAGGCGACGACGACCAAGCCTGACAACGTCAACCTTTCGGTGAAGGGCGACGGCAAGGGCGGCTGCGAAGTGTACTGGAACCTGACGAAGGTCAGCAGCCAGGACCTTCTCGACCGGGCCGTGAAGAAGCTCGAAGAGCAGATCCGCAAGGTGGGCGGCGTGGAGAACCTCACCGAGGAAACCATGCCTGAAGCGCATATCCGCGGTGACGTCGACACGCCTTACAAGTGCATCGGGGGAGCAATCTTCACGATGCAGCGGGCCGGCTTCGCCCGCATCGGGTTCATTTCAGAGCCGCCGCCGCTGACCGGCGTTCGCGCAGACTAGGAGTTCGCTGCCATGGCAGTGCAGACCACCACCGACAACACCAAGGGCGAGCCGATGCTCGACGTGAACGTCGTTCCGTTGATCGACGTCCTGCTGGTGCTGCTGATCATGTTCATCATCACGATCCCGGTGCAGACCCACGCGGTGAAGCTCGACCTGCCGCAGGATTCGCAGAATCAGCCGCCGCCGCCGATCGAGCCGACCAAGAACAAGGTCGTCATCACGGCGAGCAACCAGATCCTGTGGAACGGCTCGCCGGTCACCCCGCAGCAGCTTCGCCTCTACCTCGACGCGACGCAGCAGATGGACCCGATCCCGGAGCTTCACCTGCAGCCGGAGCCGAATGCGCGTTACGAGCTGGTCGACCAGGTGCTCGCCATCACGAAGAAGGCCCATGTCGAGAAGATGGGCTTCGTGGGCAACGAGGCCTACGCGACCTTCTGATCCCGCGGATCGCACTTTCTTCTGTCGGGGCGGCCTTCGGGCCGCCCTTTTTCGTCGTCGCGACCACTGGCGCTGGCCGGTAGCGCGTGCCATTCACGCCAGCAGGATGAACCCGGTGCCGGACTTCGCCGTCGTCATACTCGCTGCCGGGCAGGGCACCCGGATGCGCTCGGACACGCACAAGGTGCTGCATCCGATTGCGTCGCGGCCGCTGCTCCTGCATCTCCTCGACTGCGTCGACGGCCTGGGCGCGAAGAAGCGCGTCGTCGTGGTGGGCAAGGGACGCGACCAGGTCGAAAAGGCCCTCGCGGGCCATGACGTCGCCGTGGCTCACCAGACCGAGCAGAAGGGGACCGGCCACGCGGTTCTGCAGGCGAAAGACGCGCTGGACGGATATGAAGGCGCCGTCCTCGTCCTCTATGCCGACACTCCGTTCGTTCGCGCAGAAACCCTTACACGCATGCTCGAGCGGCTCGACGGCCCGGGCGGTCCGGGCGTCGTCGTGCTCGCGTCCTGCCCGGAAGATCCGGCCGCATACGGGCGGATCATCCTCGGCGACGGCGACCGCATCGAGAAGATGGTCGAATATCGCGACGCCACCGACGAAGAGCGCGCGGTCCGGCTCTGCAATTCGGGAATGATGGCCGTTCGAGCGCCCGACCTGCTCCGTTGGCTCGGGCAGGTGAAGAACGACAACGCAGCCGGCGAATATTACCTGCCGGACATCGTCAACATCGCCGCCGCCGAGGGGCGCGAGGCTGTCGTCATCGAGGGCGACCCTTACGAGACCGCGGGCGTCAACAGCCGCGCCGAGCTCGCGCACCTCGAGCTGGAATGGCAGCGCCGCCGCCGGGAGCAGGCGCTTCACGAGGGCGCGACGCTGATCGATCCGGAAAGCGTCTGGTTCGCCTACGACACCAGGCTCGGCCGCGACGTCACTGTCGAGCCGCATGTGGTCTTCGGCCCCGGGGTCGAGGTTGCCGACGGGGCGACGATCAAGGCTTTCAGCCATATCGAAGGGGCGGTGATCGGCGCCCGCGCGGCGATCGGCCCGTTCGCACGGATACGGCCGGGCACCACGCTGGCGGAGCGCACCAAGGTCGGCAATTTCGTGGAGCTCAAGAAAGCGGCCGTCGGCACCGGCGCGAAGGTCAATCACCTGTCCTATGTCGGAGACGCCGAGGTGGGTGCGGAAGCGAACATCGGCGCGGGCACCATCACCTGCAATTACGATGGCTTCGGCAAATATCTGACGGTCATAGGGGAGGGCGCCTTCATCGGGTCGAACACCGCGCTGGTGGCGCCGGTGACCATCGGCGACGGTGCGATTGTCGGCGCGGGATCGGTAATCACTTCCGATGTCGAGCCCGACAGCCTCGCCATCGAGCGGAACGAGCAGAAGGGGATCGCCGGCTGGGCACGGCGCTTCCGCGAGCGGATGACCCGGAAGGCCGCCGAATAATGTGTGGAATCGTCGGAATTGTGGGCAAGGCGGAGGTTGCCGGACGCCTGTTCGACGGGCTCAAGCGCCTCGAATATCGTGGCTATGACTCGGCGGGTATCTGCACGATCGAAGGCGGCGCGTTCGAGCGCCGCCGCGCCGAAGGCAAGCTGGAGAAGCTGAAGCACGAGCTCGACGCCAATCCCCTCGGCGGCGTCGTGGGCATCGCGCATACGCGCTGGGCTACCCACGGCGCGCCGACCGTCGGCAATGCCCATCCCCACATCGTCGGGCCGGTAGCGCTTGTTCACAACGGCATCATCGAGAATTTCAAGCCACTGCGTGACGAGCTGATCGCGCAGGGTCGCCGCTTCGAAAGCGAGACCGACACCGAGGTCGTCGGGCATCTCGTCGCTCGCGAGATCGAGCAAGGCCAGTCGCCGGAAGACGCGGTGGCGGCCGTGCTTCCACGCCTGCAGGGGGCCTTTGCGATCGCCTTCCTGTTTCGCGATCATCCCGATCTCATCATCGGCGCGCGAGCCGGGGCGCCCCTCACGGTCGGCTACGGCGAGGGCGAGAATTATCTTGGCTCGGACGCGATCGCGGTCGCTCCGTGGACGCAGCGCATCGCCTATCTCGAGGAAGGCGATTGGGCGGCGGTCCGGCGCGAGAGCATCCAGATCTACGACCGGGACAACCGGTCCGTCGAGCGCGAAATCGTCGAGTCCGGTGCCTCATCCGCGCCCGTGGAGAAGGGCAATTATCGGCACTACATGCAGAAGGAGATCTTCGAGCAGCCGGTCGTCGTCGCGCAGACCCTCCAGAGCTATGTGCGGCCCTTCGAAGGCGAGGTCGCCTTGCCGGACATCGACTTCGATCTCGCGGCCGTGGACCGGCTGACCATCGTCGCGTGCGGCACCAGCTACTATGCCGGGCTTGTCGCGAAATATTGGATCGAGCAGTTCGCGCGCATTCCCGTCGACATCGATGTCGCGTCCGAATTCCGCTATCGCAACCCGGTCCTTGAGCCGGGCGGGCTGGCGCTCTTCATTAGCCAGTCCGGAGAAACCGCCGACACGCTCGCCGCCTTGCGCCACGCCAAGGAGGAGCGTCAGCGCATCGCCGTCGTGGTGAACGTGCCGACCAGCTCGATGGCGCGCGAAGCGGATTTGCTGCTGCCGACGCACGCCGGCCCCGAAATCGGCGTCGCCTCGACCAAGGCCTTCACATGCCAGCTCGCGGTCCTCGCAGCGCTCGCCGCCAATTTCGCCTGCGCCCGCGGCGGTATCGACCGCGACCAGGAAAAGAGGATCGTCGCCGATCTGCAGCAGGCGCCGGCGGCCCTGAATGCGGCGCTTGGCCATGATGACGACATCGCCGCAATGGCGCATCTGATCGCGCCCGCGCGCGACGTGCTCTACCTTGGGCGCGGGCCATATTATCCGATGGCGCTCGAAGGAGCGCTGAAGCTCAAGGAAATCAGCTACATCCATGCGGAAGGCTATGCCGCGGGCGAGATGAAGCATGGGCCGATCGCGCTCATTGACGACAATGTGCCCGTGATCGTGCTCGCGCCGTCGGGACCGCTGTTCGAGAAGACCGTCAGCAACATGCAGGAAGTGCGCGCGCGCGGCGGGAAAATTGTCCTGATCAGCGACGCCAACGGCATCGCCGAGGCCGGGGACGGTTGCCTCGCGACCATCGAGATGCCCGAGGTGCACCCGCTGATCGCCCCGATCGTCTATGCAGCGCCGGTGCAGCTGCTGGCCTATCACACGGCGGTCCTGAAAGGGACCGACGTCGACCAGCCGCGCAATCTCGCGAAGAGCGTGACCGTCGAATAGGCGCTAGGCTGCGGCCGTCCTCGCTTCGAGCTCGCGAATGTGGCGGCTCAGCCGTTCGTAGAGGAAATCGATCACCAGGCGCACCGGCGGGGAGTGCCGGACTCGCTCGTGCGTCAGCAGCCAGAACGTCCGGCCATGGCCTTCGCGCGGCGGGAAGCAGCGGATGAGGTCGGAATCGGCGTCTCCGATTATCGCCGGCAGGACGCCGAGCCCGAACCCCGAGCGAACGCCCGCGAGGAGGCCCGTCGAGGAGCCCTGATGCATCGCAACCTGCTCTTCCAGCCCCAGCTCTTCGATCCACGCCTTGTAATGCCGCCAGAGATTGCCGCCGCCTCCGCCCATGATCGTGTGCTGTTTCAGCTCGTCCCTTGAACCCGGCACGCCCTTACGGGCCGCATAGTCCCGGCTGCAGTATAGCGACCAGTCGTCGCTGCAGAGCGCGCGGCCGACGACTCCAGCGGGTTGTTGCGCCTTGGTACCGCGAAGCGCGATATCCGCTTCGCCGGCACCGAGGTCGCGAACCAGCGAGCTCGTGTCGAGTTCGATGTGGATGTCCGGGTGCAGCTCGTGGAGCTCGCGCAGGATCGGCGGCAGCAGCGTCATCGCGAAGATTTCGTCTGTGGTGATCCGCACGGTGCCGCTCAGCTCGCGGGTCGTCGCCCGTGCGGCATCGGCAAAGGCGGTTGCGGCCGCCTCTACGCGCCGCGCCTGTTGGACGAGCTGTTCGCCGCCCGGGGTCAGCACATAGCCTGCCTGCCGCTTCTCGAAGAGCGGGAAGCCGATCGCCGATTCCAGCGCGGCGATCCGGCGGGCGACAGTCGTCTGGCTCACTCGCAGCGTCCGGCCGGCCGCGAGCGTGCTTCCCGCCCGCGCGACCGCAAGGAAATAGCGAAGGTCGTCCCAATCCATCTTGGCGAGCTTACGCACTTTCTGTTGCAGCGGTGTTCTGCATTTCTGCAGAACGATACCACGACATCGTTGCTGCCGCGCACCGAAAAATCGGACTAATTGGACGGTCGCCCCGGATTCTCGTCCGGCCCCAAACAGGAGGCGACCAATGAAGCAGACTCTCAGGATCATCCTTTTTTCGGCCCTCGCCACGGCTGCTCTGATCAAGGGCGTCCCCGCGCTGGCGGAGCCGGCAGACGTGAACGTCGCCGTGGTCGAGACCGGTGACTTGAACCTCGCGGACGCGGCCGGCCAGTCCCGGCTCGAGCAGCGCCTCATCGTCGCAGCGCACGCGGTTTGCGACACGGCGTCGCCCGTCGATCTCAAGGCCGGCAATGCGGAGGCCAAGTGCCGCTCCGACGTTCTCTCGGCCGCTCGCGACCGCGCGCAAGCTATGGTCGCCAGCGGCACGCGAAATCGGGCGGTGGTGCTCGCCGCGAGCAGGTAGCTTCGCCGCGACCGCCGCTTCGTCGGCCGCGGTCGCTTCCGAAAACGCTGGCAATCTCAATCACTTCCTGTATCCTCCGAACAGGGTGGAGGGAAGTGATGGGTTGCCCGCAGCCGCTTGGGCTCCGCGTTAGCGACACCGCCGAAGATTATGTCTCGGCCTATTTTCGCGACGGCTACGCGATCGTCCGCGGCCTGTTCTCATCGGTCGAAGTCGCCGAGCTTCGCGCCGCCGCCGACCAGCTTTACGCGGAAGGCGTGGCCCACGGCCGAAGTTTCCGCCACGGCAACCTGTTCTACAATGTCGCGGCGAACGACGCGCGTGAGCCAGTCGTTCGAATGGTGCAGTGGCCGTCCTATCACCAGCCTGTTTTGAACGCCGTGCGTCTCGACAGGCGAATTGCCAGGCTCCTGCAGCCGCTGATCGGTAGCGACGTGAAGCAGATCATCAATCAGGTGCACTGGAAGGCGCCGGGGACGCTCGGCGACTTCGCCTGGCACCAGGACAGCCGTTCGCGGCGGCCTGCGTCGGCCTACCGCAACCTGGCGGATTCCTACGTTCAGACGGGAATAGCCATCGATCCGCACACGCCGGAAGCGGGCGGGCTGCGAGTCATCCCGCGGAGCCACTCGCGGGGCGATCTCGGCATGGATTGCACGACCAAGGCCCTCGGTACGCCACTGATGGATGAAAGCCTCGAAGCTGTCGGCCTCTCGCCCGACGATGCCGTCGACCTGGTGCTGGAGCCCGGGGATGTCGCGCTGTGGAGCGCCTACATGGTGCATGGCTCGGGCCCGAATGGCGCGGATCACAGGCGGCGCTTCTATATCAACGGCTACGTGCGCGCCCCGGACTGCGACCGCGGCGAATGGGCATTTCGCAGCGGGCGCCCAGTCGCGCTCGGACCGGTCCCTGCGCTCGTCCACTACGAAGAGCTTCGCGAGCGCCCCGAACCACATTACGTCTAGCGCATGCAGGTGACAGGCGGATGCCATTGCGGAGCCGTTCGGTTCGAGGCGGAGGTGCCCGAACCGCCGGTGCCCGCGCTCGATTGCAATTGCTCGGTGTGTCGGATGACCGGCTTCCTTCACGTGATGGTTCCGCACGCGCAGTTCGAGCTGCTCGCCGGCCGAGACGCACTTTCCAGCTATCGCTTCGGCAGCGGAGCGGCGGAGCACCTTTTCTGCCTGAGATGCGGGGTGAAGAGCTTCTATCAGCCGCGGTCCCATCCGGAATCCTGGAGCCTCAACGCCAATTGCCTCGACGAGCCGCTCGAGCTTGCCCTCGAGGAGTTCGACGGACGCAACTGGGAAGAGGCAATCAAGGGCCTTCCGGGCGAAGGCTCCTGAAAGTCTCTGCGAAGGCCAATCTCGACGCGCAGCGGTACCGGGGCTAGGCGGCAGCGAATGCATCGCCCGCTGAGACTTCGGATCGACGCCGCTGCGCTGCAGCAGAACTGGCGCTGGCTGCAGGACCGCGCCGGCGTGCCGGCCGGCGCAGCGATCAAGGCAGACGGCTACGGCATCGGCGCTCGTGAGACGATGAACGCGCTGCACGCCGCCGGATGCCGCACCTTCTTCGTTTCCACTTACGCGGAAGCCGCCGAGCTCGGGCCGGTGCCGGATGACTCCTCGGTCGTCGTGCTGCATGGCGTGGCGCGCGAGGATGCCGAGACCGCACTACAGTCGAAGGCGCGGCCGGTGCTCAACAGCGTCGAGCAGGTGAAGCGGTGGCGCGAGATCGCGCCCGACCGACCGTGCGACGTGATGATCGACACCGGCATGAACCGGCTCGGCCTGCGGCCTGAGGAGATCGGCTCGCTGGACGGCGTCGCCATCGACACCCTCCACAGCCATCTCGCCTGCGCCGACGAGGATTCGCGGATGAACGCCCGGCAGCTCGCGGCCTTTGGCGAGGTGGCGGCGGCGGTGGAGGCGAAGCGCTACAGCATGGCCAATTCGGCAGGCATTTGCCTCGGGCGCGATTACAGCTTCGACCTCGTCCGCCCTGGGCTCTCGCTCTACGGCGGCATATCGCGCCCGGAGGCGCAAGGGAGCATCCGCCAGGTCGCGCGAGTGGAAGCGCAGGTACTGCAGCGCCGCCGCATCCGCCTCGGTGAGAGCTGCGGTTACGGCGCCACCTTCGTCGCTCCCGCCGACACCGAGGCGGCGATCCTCAACATTGGCTACGCCGACGGCTATCTGCGCGGGTTTTCGTCGCGCGGAAGCGCCTTTGCCGGCGAGTTCGCGCTGCCCGTGCTGGGCCGCGTGTCGATGGACCTGATCGCCGTGGGATGCGATGCGGCAACGGACCTCAAGGAAGGCGACTGGGTCGAGCTCGACTACGACCTGACGACCGCTGCGGCGGCGTCGGGGCTCAGCCAGTACGAGCTGCTGACGACGCTGGGGAGCCGGTTCGAGCGGATTTGGTCCTAGCCCCCGGCGCCGGAGTCTTCGGCTTGTAGCGGCAGAGGTCGGCAACGACGCAGCGCCAGCATTCGGGCGTTCGCGCCTTGCACGTGTAGCGCCCGTGCAGGATCAGCCAGTGGTGCGCATCGCGCCGGAACGGCTGGGGGACGACTTTTTCCAGCTTCGCCTCGACCTCGTCCGGTGTCTTGCCCGGGGCCAGCCCGGTCCGGTTGCCGACCCGGAAGACGTGGGTGTCAACGGCGAACGTTTCCTCGCCGAACGCCGTGTTGAGAACGACGTTGGCCGTCTTCCGGCCCACGCCGGGCAGCCTCTGAAGCTCGTCGCGCGTCCGCGGCACCTCTCCGTCATGGTCGCGGATCAGCGCTTCCGACAAAGCGATGACGTTCCTCGCCTTGGTGTTGAACAGCCCAATCGTCTTGATCGCGTCGCGGAGCGCGTCCTCGCCGAGGTCCACCATCTGCTGAGGCGTTCGGATTCGCTCGAACAGGGGCCGGCACGCGATGTTGACGCTGGCGTCCGTGGCCTGGGCTGAGAGCACGACCGCGACCAGCAACTGATACGGATTGCCCGATTCAAGCTCGGTCGTGGGCGCGGGATTGTCCTCCGCAAGCCGCCGGAAGAACTCGAAAACCTGCGCCTTCTTCACAATGCGTCGACGACGTCGCGCATCGAATAGAGGCCTGCGGGCTTGCCCACGAGGAAGCGCACGGCGGCAAGCGCCCCGCGGGCGAAGATCATCCGGTTTTCCGCGCGGTGCGAGAGGATCAGCCGCTCGTCGGTTCCGGCGAAGATCACGTCATGCTCTCCGGCGACTGTGCCGCCTCGGATCGAGGCGAAACCGATCGCGCCTTCGGACCGCTTGAGCCCGGTGCCGTGACGGCCCTGCTCGGGCTCCAGCGGCGTGCCCCGGCCCGTCGCCGCGGCCTCGCCGAGCGCCAGCGCCGTGCCCGACGGCGCGTCGGCCTTCATCCGATGGTGCATCTCCACGACTTCGACGTCCCATTGCGACCCCAGCACCCGCGCGGCCCGCTCCACCAAGTCCGACAGGACGGCGACTCCGAGCGACGTGTTTGCCGCTCTGAGCACCGCGACGGTTTTCGCAGCATCGGCGATGCGCTTGTCCGCGAGCTCGTCGAGGCCCGTCGTTCCCACAAGGATCGGAACAGCGGCGGCGGTTGCCCGGTCGAGGCTCGCCTGAAGGGCAGCCGGGGCCGAAAAATCGACCAGGACGTCGCCATTGTCCTGGTCGATCGCGAATTCCGCATCGTCGGCGACCGCGGCGGCGATCGCCTGTCCCATCCGGCCATTGGGCGCGATCAAGCTGATCCGGATCGGCTGCTGGTCGGTTCGCATCCGCGTCTGTTAGCGAAGCCGTTCCTGCAGGGCCAGCGCGGCCGCCGGAGCGCGCACCTTGGCGCCGTTGATCATGAAGACGTAGGCATCCCGGCCCTCGTCGGCCCAACGGTCCACGCGCTTCGCAAATTCGTCCAGGCGCCGTTCGGTATAGCCGGTCGCAATATCCTCCTTCATGCACTGCAGCCTCGCATAGGCAAAGCTGGCCGTGTCCGCGTCGATACAGGGGAAGTCCTCGTCATCGCCGAACACGACCGCGACGTCGCGCTTGCGGCACAGAGCGTAGAAACGCTCGTCACGAAAACTTTCGTGGCGCGGCTCAATGACGTGACGGAGCCGGATGCCGTCGACCTCGCGCGGCAGAATGTCGAGGAAGCCTCCGATGTCGTCGGGATCGAATTGGCGGCGCGCGGCGAGCATCCACAGAACCGGGCCGAGCTTGTCGCCCAACGCCGTCAAACCTTGGCCGAAATAAACCCCGACGCCTTCGGCGGCATCGGCCAGCTTCGGACGAGTCACGCAATAACGCGAGCCCTTGACCGCGAACTGGAACCCGTCGGGAACACTGTTCGCCCAGCTTTGCCAGCTCTTCGGGCTTTGCCGGCCGTAGAAGGTCGCGTTGATCTCGAGCGCGCCGAACTGCCGCGACGCATAGTCGAGCTCCCGTTTCTGCGGCAGGTCGGGCGGGTAGAAGGTGCCCCGCCAAGGCGGGAAGGTCCATCCGCCGATTCCGATCCGGATCTTGCCGCGCGCCACAGCCGGACAATGCCGGAGCGCGCTGAAAAGGCAAAGTCGCGCAGCCAATGGCGCACATGCTCGTTAAGGCACCGAAACGGGACTGGGACAGCGAATGGCGGCACGCACCGAATCCAACGACCATCTTTTCCTGAAGCTGTTCGCGGTGCCAATCGGCCTTGCGGCGGCCTGGTTCCTCTACACGGTCGCTTCGGGTCTGCTGCTGCTGTTCCTCGCAATGTTCGTCGCGATCGGCCTCAACGGGCCGGTGATGCGCCTCGAACGTCGCGGCTGGTCGCGCCACGCGGCTGCGCTCGTCGTGCTGGGTGCCTTCTTCGCCGTGGTCATCGGTGTCTGCTGGATGGTGCTTCCGAAGATCGCCAACCAGCTCGTGGCGCTCGTCAACGGCTTTCCCGAGCTGATCAGTTCGGCGTCCGATCGACTGTCGCACAGCCTTCGCAACTATCCCGACCTGCAGCGCGCGGTGAAGCTCGACGGGGACGCGCTGAAGGGATTGGCGCCCGACGCTGTGCGGTTGCTGGTCGGCGGCGTCGGCGCGTCGTTCAAGATTTTCGAGATTGCGGCCGCGCTGATCGTCTTCTTCGCGTCGATCATCTATCTGACGCTCAATCCGCGTCCGCTGCTGGTGCGCTATTTCAGCCTCTACAGCGACCGCCTCCGTCCCAAGGCGATGCGCAGTTTCATCCGCTTCTCGGCAATGGTCGGCGGATGGATGCGCGCGAACGCCATCGTCGGGACGATCCAGGCCGTGCTCGTCGGCACCTTCCTGACTCTGGTCGGCATTCCCGGCGCGCTCGTCTGGGCGGCGCTCGCTTTCTTCTCGGAGTTCGTGCCTCGGCTCGGCGGGTACATCATGGCCACGCCGCCCGTGCTGATCGCGCTCACGGTGAGCCCGATGATGGCGGTGTGGGTGGCGCTGTTCTACCTCGTCATGAACGAAACGCTGGGAAACCTCGTCACTCCGCAGGTGAGCGGCGCGCAGATGAACATCCACCCGTTCCTGATCATCCTCTCGCTGGTGATCCTGGCGCTCGGCTTCGGCTTCATGGGAGCGCTCGTCGCCACGCCCTTCGCGGCATTCATCATCGCCCACGTCGACGGATTCCGCTCGCGCGAGAAGACCGTTGCGGCGGAGCAGCTCGTCGAAACGGAATCGCGCCGGCGAAAACGCAAGCGCTGAGCGGAACTCAGCGCGTCAGAAGCCGCTCGTGATCATGCGCGCCCGCTCGGCAACGGCCGGGGCCGGGCCCGGCGTGGTGAAGTCCTCCAGCGCCTTCCAGCTGCCGTCGGCCTGCTTTTTCCACACGGTCAGATAATAGCCGTTGGTCGTCTGTGGCGCGTTGGTGGCCGGGTTGCTCGTCGTCATCATGTACTGACCGCGCGAGTAGGCCAGCTCGCCGGATTGCGCGACTTCGACGCGGTTGGCAGCGAAGGTCACCCTCATGTTCGGATCGGAAGCGAATTGAGCCGTCGTCTTCTGGATCGCATCCTTGCCGCGAATGAGCGATTCGTTGGCGTTCGCGAGCGTCGCGTCATCCGCATACATCGCGGCCAGAGCGGCGCCGTCGCGCTTCTTGTAAGCCTCGTTCCATCGCGCTTCCTGCTGCAGGATCTGCTGCTTGATGGCGGCCGTGTCGGCCTTCGGCGGCTCCTGCGAGCATCCGGCGATGGCAAGCACGCCAAGAGCGGCTGCGGCGACTTTGATTGTCATGCGCTTTCCCCTTTGCGGTCGAACCAACCATGCCGGCGCGAGTCGCGCAAGGCGCGCCGCAGCGCTAGGCCGCGACAATGCCAGCAGACATTCGCAACATCGTGATCCTCACCGGCGCCGGGGTTTCCGCCGAGAGCGGCGTCGCCACCTTCCGCGGGCCGGACGGGCTTTGGGAGGGGCACCGGGTCGAAGACGTCGCCACTCCGCAAGCCTTCCTGCGCGACCCGGCGCTGGTGCACGCTTTCTACGATGCGCGCCGAGCCAAGCTCGGGACCGTGGAGCCGAATGCCGCCCACAACGCACTCGCGCGGCTGGATGCGCAGTGGCCGGGCGAGCTTTTGCTCGTCACCCAGAACGTCGACGATTTGCACGAGCGCGCGGGATCGAAGCGGCTGATCCACATGCACGGCGAGCTTGCGAAAGCCTGGTGCCTTCGCTGCAACGCCCGCTTCGGCTGGAGCGGAGCGATGGGGACGGGGGCCGAATGCCCCGGTTGCGGCACGTCGGGAATGCTTCGCCCCGACATCGTGTGGTTCGGCGAGATGCCGTACGAGATGGAGCGCATCGACGAGGCGCTCCGCCGCTGCGATTTGTTCGTCTCGATCGGGACGTCTGGAGCGGTCTATCCCGCGGCAGGCTTCGTGCAGACGGCGAGCTATTGCGGCGCTCGGACGCTCGAGCTCAACCTCGAGCCGAGCATGGGCAGCTTCCTGTTCGACGAGAGCCGGACGGGGCCGGCAGGCACGCTCGTTCCTCAGTGGGTGAACGAAATCCTAGGCTAATCAGCCCACTCGAGGCCGATCTCGCGATAGAGGGAGCGATCATCATCCCACCGCGGGTTGACCTTCACGTGCAGGAACAGATGCACCTTGCGGCCCAGGTGCTGCGCGATCGCCTCGCGCGCGCGCTGGCCGATGTCTTTCAGCCGACGGCCGCCCTTGCCGATGACGATGGCCTTCTGGCTGTCGCGCTCGACCAGGATCTGCTGGCGGATCGCCGTCGAGCCGTCGGGCTGCTCTTCCCATGTCTCCGTCTCCACGGCAGACGCGTAAGGCAGCTCCTGGTGAAGCTGCTCGTAGATCTGCTCGCGCGTCAGCTCGGCGGCGACCATGCGGTCGGTCGCGTCGGAAACCTGATCCTCGGGGTAGAGCCACGGACCCTCGGGCATTGCCGCGGCGAGGGCGACTTTGAGGTCCGAGACACCGTCTCCCTGCGCCGCGCTGATCATGAATACCTGCTCGGGCGCCAGCCGCGCGGTTAGCCCAGCGGACAGGCCGAGAAGCTCGCCCTTTTTCACCAAATCGACCTTGTTGAGCGCGACGAACAGCGGATGCCGGCGCTTCTCGAGCCCGGCGATCGCGCGCTCGACCTCGCGATTCAGGCCGGCGGCGGAGTCAATGACCAGCAGGACCAGGTCGGAATCTTCCGCGCCGTTCCATGCCGCTTTCACCATCGCGCGATCCAACCGCCGCTTGGGCTGAAAGATTCCCGGCGTGTCGACGAGGAGGATCTGGGCGTCGCCCTCGATCGCGATGCCCATGAGACGCGCGCGCGTCGTCTGCGCCTTCGCGCTGACAATGGCCACCTTCTGGCCCACCAGTGCATTCACCAGAGTGGACTTTCCGGCGTTGGGCGCGCCGATGACGGCGACGAAGCCCGCGCGTGATGTTCCGCCCGTCATTGCAGCTTCGACAACAAAGCCTTGGCCGCTTCGGTTTCCGCTTCCTGCTTGCTCGATCCTTCGGCTTCCGCCTCCCCAAGCGTCTCGATTGAAACCCGGACGGTGAAGCGCAACGCGTGATGGGCGCCGCTCTTGCCGATGACTTCGTAGCTGGGGTTGGGAAGCTCGCGGCCGGCCGCAAGCTCCTGGAGCGCCGACTTGGGATGCTTCGGTGCGCGGCGCTGCTCTTCGACCAGCGGCTCCCACAGGCGGCGGACGAGCGCTTCAGCCGTCTCCAGGCCGGATTCAATGAAGACGGCGCCGATGAGAGATTCGACCACGTCCCCGACGACATTGTCGCTCCAGTTCGCGCCGTCGTCCCGCGCCTGCTTGCCGAGGCGGATGACCGCCGGAAGGCCGATCTCGCGGCCTATCTCGCCGCAGGTTTCGCGAGCGACGAGCGAATTGAACCGCTGCGACAATTTGCCTTCGGGCTCGTTGGGAAAGCGTTCGAAGAGCCAGCGCGCGATCACGAGCCCCAGCACGCGGTCGCCGAGAAATTCCAGCCGCTCGTAATTGTCCGCGCGGGTGCTGGAGTGGGTCAGCGCCTTTTCGAACAGTGCGGCGTCCTTCGGCGGATGGCCAAGCTGCTCGGTGATGAAGTCGGCGATCTCGCCCGTCACTCGCCCCCTCCGAATCCGGAGCCCAGCCGGCCCCAGCGAAGCGCGGTGAACCAAGTCCATGGCTTGAGATAATCGGCGCTGCCGTCGGTCGACCAGAAGATCGTCGTCGCTCGACCAACCAGGTTTTCGACAGGAACGAAGCCGATCCCGCCTTCCGCCGGGGCGAATCGGCTGTCGAGGCTGTCGTCGCGATTGTCGCCCATCAGGAACAGTTGGCCGTCCGGCACTCGGGTGGGTGCGAGATTGTCGGCGAGCGGATTGTCCAGCTGGTCGATCACGCGATAGGCGGTCCCGTCCGGCAGCGTTTCCCGGTAGGTGCGATAGAGGCACTGTCCATCCCTCCCGGGCGCCACGGCGATGCCCTGCGCCGTGATCTTTCGGCACGGGCTGTTTTCGGAAACGGGAATTGCGACGGGCTGAATGGGCTCGCGGCGCAGCGGCTTTCCGTTCAGAAGGACGACGCCGCCCCGCACCGCGATCGTGTCGCCGGGAAGGCCGATGACCCGTTTGATGAAATCCTCGCCCTGTTCGCCGGCGGGCCTGAGAACCACGACGTCGCCCCGCTTGGGAAGATTCGGGAGGATTCGGCCGCGGAAGGAGGGGAAGTCGAAGGGGAAGCTGTAACGCGAGAAACCGTACGGCCATTTCGCGACGGCGACATAGTCGCCGATGTACACCGCCGGCAGCATCGATCCCGAGGGAATGGTGAAGGGCGCGAAGACGAAGCTTCGGAACGCCCAGGCGAAGATGACGACTACGATCGCGCCGCGAAGCAGGCTCCAGCCCTCGGCTCTGTCGGTCTTGCGGGCGCGGGAGCGGGCCATCGGCCGCTTCTGTGAGGGCTCACGCGCTGCCGTCAAGCTATGGCAATTGTCGGCGTCGCCACTATTGAGGCCGCCAATGCCGAGCGACGCCTGGAAGTTGATCGAGGAGCATCCGCTCAAGCGCTTGGATGCGCTGTTTTCAGCGGAGCCGGACCGGCTGCACCGCCTCGCGGGTGAGCTCGGCGGAATCTATTTCGATTATTCGAAGACGCACCTCGACCAGACCCTGATCGAGGCGTTCGGGCGGCTGTCCGAACAACAGGGGCTCGCCGCCGCGCGCGAGGCCCTGTTCGCCGGGGACATCGTCAACGTTACCGAAGAGCGCCCGGCGGAGCATGTCGCCGAGCGCGGGTCCGGCAGCCCCGATGCGGTGCGGCTCGCGGCATCGCGGCGGTCCCGGATGCGGGCTCTGGTCGATGCGGTCGAGGCGGGCGCGTTCGGTGACGTCACGGGCATCTTGCACATCGGCATCGGCGGCTCCGCGCTTGGTCCCGCGCTGCTGGTCGATGCGCTCGGCCGCAGAAGCTCGAGGCTTCGTACGGCCTTTCTGTCGAACATCGATCCGCAGGCGTTCGAGCAGTCGGTGGAGCAGCTCGACCCGGCGACGACGCTCATCGTGGCCGTGTCGAAGACCTTCACCACCGCCGAGACGCGCGCCAACCTTGCCGCGGCGATGGCCTGGCTCGCCGAGTCCGGAGTCGATGATCCGTACGGCCGGGTGATCGCGGTCACGGCCTCCCCCGATGCCGCCGTGGACGCGGGCATCGACGAGAGCCGGGTGCTGCTGTTCTCCGAGGGAGTCGGCGGCCGCTACTCGCTGTGGAGCGCGGTTTCGATTTCCGCCGCGCTTGCGCTCGGCTGGGCAGTGTTCGAGGAGCTACTAGAAGGGGCAGCGGAAGTGGATCGGCACTTCCGGTATGTGGAGACGGCAGAGAACCTGCCGCTGCTCGCCGCTTTCGCCGATCTTCTCTACACGCAGAAGCTGCGATGCCAGACGCGCGGCGTCTTCCCGTATGACGAACGCCTACGCCTGCTGGTGCCATATCTTCAGCAGCTCGAGATGGAGTCGAATGGCAAGTCGGTCACCGCGGGCGGCAGGCCGGTCGGCCGCCCGACCGCTCCGATCGTCTGGGGCGGCGTTGGCACCGACGCGCAGCATGCTGTCTTCCAGCTTCTCCACCAGGGCACGGTCGAAGTGCCGGTGGAATTTGTCGCTGTCGCCGAGGACGAAACGCGCTTGCCTGGTCACCACCGCCAGCTCCTGCTGAACGCCTTCGCGCAGGGCGCGGCACTGATGCGGGGCTCGGCCAGCGACGACGCGCATCGGAGCTACGCCGGAAATCGGCCAAGCTCGACGATCCTGCTCGATCGGCTCGATGCGCGGACGCTCGGCGGGCTTCTTGCCTTCTACGAGCACCGAACCTTTGCCAACGCCGTCCTGCTCGGAATCAACCCTTTCGACCAGTTTGGCGTCGAGCTCGGCAAGTCCATTGCGCGCGAGCTGTCGGAAGGGTCGGACGACAAGTCGCTCGATCCGTCCACGCGAGCGCTGATCGAAAGGGCGAACATCTAGATGGCCGACTACGACCTCTTCGTGATCGGAGCCGGCTCCGGCGGGGTTCGCGCGTCGCGGGTGGCGGCCGCGCACGGCGCTCGCGTGGCGGTGGCGGAGGAATATCGTGTCGGCGGAACCTGCGTGATCCGCGGGTGCGTGCCCAAGAAGCTGCTCGTCTATGGCTCCCATTTCGCGGAGGACATCAACGACGCCGCGATGTTCGGCTGGGATATCCCCAAGAAGAGCTTCAACTGGCCGGTATTGAGAGACAACGTCCTTGCCGAAGTGACGCGGATAGAAGGCGCGTATACCGACACGCTGACTAACCACGACGTCGAGATCGTCCGCGAGCGCGCGGTGCTCGCGGGGCCCAACTCCGTACGGCTGGCATCGGGCCGGGAGGTCACCGCGGACAAGATCCTGATCGCCACCGGCGCGCGCCCGCTGATGCCCGACATCCCGGGGATCGAGCATGCGATAAGCTCCAACGAGGTTTTCCACCTCGAGCAAATCCCGAAGCGCATCGTCATCGTCGGCGGCGGCTACATCGCCAACGAGTTCGCCGGCATTTTTAACGAGTTCGGATCGCGGGTATCGCTGGTGAATCGGACGGACGTGCTGCTTCGCGGCTACGACCAGCAGGTCGTCGACCGACTCATCCAGATTTCCGTGCGCAAGGGCATCGACTTCAAGTTCAACGCGACGATCGACCGGATCGAGAAGACGGCGGACGGCGCTTTGAAATTGTCGATGACCGGTTGTGACGACATCGAAACCGATCAGCTCCTGGTGGCTGTCGGGCGGCAGCCGAACACCGAAGAGCTAGGCTGCGAGGATGCGGGCGTGGAGCTGGGGCAGCGCGGCGCCGTCAAGGTCGATGAGGACAATCGCACGTCCGTGGAATCCATCTTCGCGGTCGGCGACGTCACGGACCGAGTCCAACTGACGCCGGTCGCCATCCGCGAGGGCCAGGCATTCGCCGACACCTTCTTCGGGGGCATGCCGACCCGCGTCGACTATAATTGCATCCCGGCCGCGGTGTTCAGCCATCCCCCGATCGCCTCCGTCGGAATGACCGAGAGCCGGGCGCGGGAGAGCCTGGGCGTCGTGAAGACCTTCACCTCGGACTTCCGCGCGATGAAGAACGTCCTCGCCGGCCGCAACGAGCGTTCGCTGTACAAGCTTGTGGTGGACGAAAGCAGCGACCGCGTCGTCGGCATTCACATGATCGGTCCGGATGCTCCGGAGATGCTCCAGGCGGCCGCCATTGCGGTGAAGGGCAAGCTCAAGAAATCCGACTTCGACGCGACGATCGCCCTGCACCCGACGATGGCCGAAGAACTGGTGCTGATGCGCTGATGCAGGACGCGATTGTCATCGGAGCGGGCCACAACGGGCTGACCTGCGCTTTCTACCTCGCTCGCAAGGGCCTGAAGGTCACGGTGCTCGAGGCAAGCGACAAGGTCGGCGGCGCGGCGGTCACCGACGAGTTCGCTCCCGGCTTCCGCAATTCCGCCGCCAGCTACACCGTCAGCCTGCTTCAGCCCAAGGTCATCCGCGACATGGAGCTCGAGCGGCACGGGCTCAAGGTCGTGCTTCGAAAGCGCGACAACTTCCTTCCGGGCGATGGCGATTACCTGCTTGCGGGGCGCGGCGGCCTGACGCGCAAGGAAATCGCTCGGCACGTCAAGTCGGACGGCGAAGCCTATGACCGCTACATCGCGGAGCTCGAGGTCGTCGTCCGGCTACTCAAGAAGTGGCTGCTGCGGGCGCCGCCGAACGTCGGATCGAAGCTCAGCGCGCTGCCCAAGATCATCGGCCTCGGCCGCGACATGGCCGGCCTGGCGCTGGCCGAAACTCGGGTCGTGCACGATTTCGCGGTACGAAGCGCAGGCGACGTGCTCGACCGCCACTTCGAGGGCGAGCTCGCGAAAGCGCTGTTCGGTTTCGACGGTGTCGTCGGCAATTTCGCGTCACCCTACGATTCGGGGTCCGCCTACGTCCTCCTCCACCATTTGTTCGGCGAGGCGGCCGGAGTGGAGGGAGCCTGGGGACACGCGATCGGCGGCATGGGGTCCATCACCCAGGCGATGGCGCGCGCTGCACGCGAGAAAGGCGTAGACATCGTTCTAGGGACGCCCGTCGAGGAGCTGATCGTCGAGCGAGGCCGGGCCGCCGGAGTGGTTGCCGGCGGCAAGGCGTGGCGGGCGGGCACCGTCGTCGCCGGAGTCAATCCGAAGCTGGTGTTCGACCGGATCGTTCCGGAAGGCGCTGTCGATCACGACGTTGCCGCGCGAATGCGCAACTGGCGCTGCGAAAGCGCAACGTTCCGGATGAACGTCGCTCTGTCGGAACTTCCGAAGTTCACCGTACTCCCCAAGCGCGGTGACCATCTGACTGCGGGCATCATCATGGCCCCGAGCCTCGGCTACATGGATCGCGCCTATGTGGACGCGCGAGTGAACGGCTGGTCGCGCCAGCCCGTGATCGAAATGTTGATTCCCTCGACGCTGGACTCGACCCTTGCGCCGAAGGGGAAGCATGTCGCGTCGCTGTTCTGCCAGCATTTCCGTTACGACCTGGGCCCCGACCGACACTGGGACAAGGAGCGCGACAAGGCCGCGGACGCGATCATCGCCACGGTCGATGCCCACGCGCCGGGCTTCGCCAAATCGGTGCTCGGCCGCCAGATCCACTCGCCGCTCGATCTCGAGCGTCGCTTCGGCCTGATCGGCGGCGACATCTTCCACGGGAAGATGAGCCTCGATCAGCTGTTCAGCGCGCGTCCCATGCTCGGGGCGGCCGATTACCGGATGCCCGTGCGCGGCCTCTACCTGTGCGGATCCGGAGCGCATCCCGGAGGAGGCGTTACGGGAGCGCCCGGTCACAACGCCGCTCAGGCGATCCTGGCGGACCGGCGGCCGTGGAAGCGCCGGCGGTGAGCGCTCCGCTCGCGGGCATCAAGGTCCTGGACCTCAGCCGCGTGCTTGCCGGGCCCTGGTGCACCCAGTTGCTCGCCGACCTCGGCGCGGACGTGGTCAAGATCGAAAAGCCCGGGGCGGGTGACGACACGCGTCACTGGGGTCCTCCGTGGCACGAGCGCGACGGGGAGAAGGTCGCCGCTTACTTCCTGTCGGCCAATCGGGGCAAACGCTCGGCGGCGATCGACTTCGCGACTGAAGAGGGCGCCAGGCTCGTTCGCCGACTCGCCGCCCAGGCCGACGTGGTCGTCGAGAATTTCAAGGTCGGCGGCCTAGCCAGGTTCAGTCTCGATGCCGCATCCCTACGCAGGGACAACCCGGCCCTCGTGATCGCGTCGATCACCGGCTTCGGGCAGGACGGCCCGTACGCGGCGCGCGCCGGTTACGATTACATCATCCAGGGGATGGGCGGGCTGATGAGCATCACCGGCCTTCCTGACGACGAGCCGGGCGGCGGCCCCATGCGGGTCGGAGTGGCGGTCGTCGACCTGTTCACCGGCATGTACACGGCCGTGGCGATCCTGTCCGCGCTGTACCGGCGCGAAAAGACCGGCGAAGGCTCCGTCATCGACATGGCTTTGTTCGATGCGCAACTTGCAATGCTCGCCAATCAGGCATCGAACGCGCTGATCTCCGGTAACGACCCGCCGAGACAGGGCAACAGCCATCCCAACATCGTTCCGTATCAGCTCTTCGACGCCGCCGATCAGCAGCTGATCATAGCTGTTGGGAACGACCGCCAGTTCGGCCGGCTGGCGGAGCTCTGCGGCCATCCCGAATGGGCTTCCGACGCGCGTTTCGCGACCAACTCCTCTCGTGTCGCGAACCGCGAGGAGATCGTCGCAAGCGTGGCCAGGCGCATCCGCGAGCGTCCGGCGTCAGAATGGCTCGATAAGCTCGACCGGGCAGGCATTCCTGCCGGCCCCATCAACAGCGTCACGCAAGCGCTGTCGGACGTGCAGGCGCGGCACCGGGCGATGATACGCACCATTGCCGGCACCCAGCTTGTCGGATCGCCCGTACGGATGGACGGGGAGCGCGCGGACTCGGACCTCCCACCGCCGGCGCTCGGCGAGCACACGGACGAGATACTTCAGGCGATCGGCATAGAGGCGGGCGAGCTCACACGCCTCAGGAACGCGGGAATAGTCGGCTAGCCGCCGCCGTGCTCAGTCGAGGTTGGGAGACCCGTCGACCAGCACGTCCAACTGGTTCTCGCAGCCGTTGGCGATCAGCGACTGGGCCGTGCCGATCGTGTCGCCCGGCTGGCTGGCAAGCGTGATGAAGGTCACGCGGGCGGTATCGCCGCTGTCAGGCTGGCTTAGCTGATATTCGGCCCCGCTCGTAACGGGCAGCGACGCCGGCCATGCAATCGTGTCTTTGCCCGCTGGCCATTCGAGGGTCTGCTCCGCGCCACTCCCCTTGATCGTCAGCTTGATGGAATCGTCCTTTTGCGGACGCCACAGGGTCAGCTTGCCGGCATTGGCGACGCACAGCTTGCCGCTCTGAGTGATGTCGAGGTTCCACGGGCTCGGATTGAGCGGCACGTCGTTGCCGCGCATTGCGCTGAAGCGGGCACGCCTGTTGGCCGCGGCCGCGAGGCCTTCACCCGACGAAGCTACGGCGAAGGTTCCCGGCCCGCGAAGCGTCCGCGCGCCGTTGGTGTTGAGGAGCATCAGGCTGTCGCCTGGCCGAAGCTGGACCTTGGCGCTTTCCGGTAGCGCCTTTCCCGGCGGATAGACCTTCGCCGAGGGGCCCGCGGCCCGAACCACGAGAACGGTTGCCAGTGACGCCGATGAGACGGCGAGGGCGACCACTGCCGCTCCAAGTTTCAACAGCCCAGTAGCGTTCATTTCCCGGCCCTCCAAAAGATCGAATCAGTGCGCGTTCGCGACGTTGTATTTCGCCGTTTCCTCGGCCGTCAGGCAGCGCCGCGTCGACTTGTCCTGATCGTCGGCGACGGCCTTCTGCTGGTACATCACGTCGGTGAGCAATTTGCGCGACACGCCCATCCGGATCAGAAAGTCATTGTCCTCGCTGGCGAGCAGTGCGGAATCCTGTTCAACGTCGCCAATGAGTCCGATCGCACTGTCGGCGTCGCGCTGAACCTCGGCCCGCACCGCGTCCTTGTCGGCAAGGTGCGTGAACATGTGGACGACGAAATGACCTCCCGCGTCCACATAGCGGATCGCGCCGCCCATGAACATGAAGTTGCACGCCGAGAAACACGCCCAGCTGCTCGGGATCCGGGTGGGGATCATGGCGGTCCGAATGATCTTGCCCGCGGCATTGCCCGCGCGCGCGTTCCCGCCCGGCGAGCGGATCCAGATCTCGTCGATGTTCGGATTGGCCGCCAGCGCCTCCTTGAGCCGATCGGGCACCCCTTCGTCGATCGCGCCCTCCGCCTTCATCACGCGAAGGCCGTCGACCTCCTCCACGGTGAAGCGCATCTGCCGGTATGTCGACCAGTTGAGCTGTTTGGGGCAGCTGGGATTGTCGGCGTCCAGGTCGGGAGCCGCGGCTGCGGGTGAAGACAGCAGCAGCACTGCGGCGGCTGCGGCCGCAAGGGCGCCGCGGCTTCGCATCAGACCCTCGCGTAGCCCGATGCGCCCTTGGACCGGCACATCTTCTTCGGGACCGTCGTTTCCTCGCCGTCGACAATGACGACGTCGGTCACGGTCAGGCATTGGCCGCCGTCGGCAAGCTGTTCCTGCGCAATCACCTTCGACGAGCCGTGGACGTTGGCGCGGCTCTCGCTCTGCCATTTCGATTCGCTGCCGACGCCGCCGCGGATCGCTTCGTCGGTGGCTTTTGCCGCCTGCTGCTGCTCCTTGCAGTCGAGCATCTTGAGCAGCTCGTCGGTCAGGTAGGAAGCCGCCGGGAAGGCCACCGCAGCAACCGCTCCTGCCGTCCCACCGATGGATCCGAGTGCGCTGCCCGCGATTCCGCCGAGGATGTTGCCGAACATCGACCGTTTGGCCTTCTTTTGAGCGGTGTCGGCGCACTGCGCCGGCGTTGCCGCCGCGAATGCGGCCTGGGTCGGCAAAACGGGAACAGACGGCGCAGTTGCAAGCAACGCGGCCGCGATCAAGATACGCGCCATTACGACTCCCCCTGGAAAGAAGTTACATTATTGGCGGCGGTTAACGCGGTCAACGAATCCGCTACTTGCGCGAAACGATCAGGCGGTACCGGGCTGCGGCTTTGCTCGCCCTTGGCCGAGGAGCGCTTCGAGGTCGGCAATTCGCCGGCTGTTCGAGTCAATCAGCGCGGCCACCTGGGCTTCGCGCGCCTCCCGCTTGATGACGGTGCGTATGGCGCGCGCGATCGCCTCCGACACGCCGGCCAGCGCCTTTTGCTCGTCCTTGCTGGGAATGGAGCCGTCCGGCCGCGGGCCGACCAGCAGGAAGCCGAGAGGTGCTTCGTCGCCGGAGCTGGGCACGAGCGGGACGCGAAGCGGGAAGACCTTGTCCGACGCCTCGCAGATGTCGCTGGCATAATCTTCCGCGAACTTCGACTTGCGCCATTCGGCCACGTCTTCGGTTGCGATTCCGCGACTCCGGAAGATCGTGCCGTTGACGATCGCCGCGCTGCGGACGGCGCGCACGCCGGCATCGACGCGCGCCAGGACCTCGTCGACCATCTCGCCCAGCGACGCCGTCTCGCGCATGTCGCGGACGCAGTCCGGAAGATCGTCGCGAAGCAGTACGAGATTCTTCTGGAAGCGTTTCTCGGACCAGCGCTGGATCCGTTCCTGAATGGGGTTGATCAGCACCGTGGCGAGCGCCGCGGCGATCACGACGGGGCCCTCGCTGCCGGTGTTGCCGTAGTAATTGTAGACGACCTGCTTGAGCGCGTCGGCGGCGCCCGCGAAGATCGCCGCAACGGCGAGCGTGATGAGCGCGAAATTCGCGGACCGGCTGATGACGAACTCGGCATCGTAAAGGCGGTAGCGAAGCAGCGCGATGAGCAGGCCGAATTGAAGCACCAGTACCGCCAGAGCCAGGCAGACGCCTGCCAGGATTTCGACGAGCAGCTGCTGGCCGAAACTGCCCGTCGACCATTTGAAATAGTCGCAGACGATGGAGAGCGCGCGGAGGACCGCATAGCCGCTGAAGCCGAGCAGCGCCCAGCGGATCTGCTGCAAGGTGTCGGTGGATTCCGCGCGGCGCAGGCGCCGCAACAGCATCAGCGCCGCGATGATCATGAAAACCACGAGGTACGTCTGGTAGACCTGGCCGTGCAGGAGCATCAGGACCGGTGCGGCGACGAGCAGGGCCACGAGCCTCGACGACAGCGCCCCGTGCGGGAACAAGAGGATTCCCGCGAGCAGCAGCACATTGCTGAGATCGTAGAGCGCGACGTTTACGAACCGCGGCACGCCGATGTCGCCGAGGAAGGCGGACGAGGGCAGCTCCGACCCGATCATCAGCAGGATCGCGAGCGAAAGGATCGAGCTGACGACGTCACGGGCATTGCGGCGGTGCAGAATCCACGCCGCCCACAGGAGGAAGGGGTAGAAGATGACGTGCACGACGTCGACGAAGCTCAGCAAAGCCGGGCTGACGCCAAGGTCGGTCGCGCCGGCCTGGATGTGCTGCTCGCCGGTCTCGACCGTGACCTCGCGCACGGTGCCGTCCGGCGACCTGACCGTCAGCGGCACTGGCAGCTGCTCGGTGCCGAACAGCATCGTCCCCATGGCGATATAGGCGGGGTCATCGGCGTGGGTCGCGAGCGCCTGCTCGGTGACCGGCATCATCGCCGGCATTGGAAGCCCGTAAATGGCGACGATGTCATCGCCGGGCCGGAGGCCGGCGTCGCGCGAGTAGGGACCGACCAGGAACCGGATCTTCGTCGCATCCTGAGGCGAGACGGCGAAGCCGGCGCGGCTGCCGAGCATCAGTTGCGAATTGTCGCCTGGAGCGGTGTAGCGATTGTAGAGGCCGATGGCGGGTCCGGCGAGCGCGAGCAGCAGCGCCGCAAGCCAGACCGCGGAAAAAACGTAATAAAAGCCGTTGGTGAACTGCGGAATGCGCTCCGGGATGCGCATTCGGCGTCGCCGCGTCGTCCGCGCAGGAGCGGCAAGCTCCACGTTCATGGAATGCACCGCTTTCCGTCGGGCATGTCGGTGCCCAATCGATAGAAGCGCAGCGCCATTCTCAACCGCCCCGTTCAACCCCGTTCTCTGACGGACTGCTCTCGGCAAGGCGCCGCTGCAAGCTTTTCCTGAACTTGCGCAGGCGCTTGGAGCTTGGGATCAGGTGTCGATCGTCTGCTCGCCGTAGCGCGACTTGATGAATCGGCCCTGGGTTTCGAACGCTGCCAGGTCGCCGCGGGCAAGGTCTTCCGAGATCTCGTCCAGCGCCGTCCGTGCCGCCGACAGGCCGTCGACGAGCCGCTCGTCGACTGTCAGGCCTTCACCGTCCGCCTGCCGCCGGAATTCCGTAGGGACGTTCACATAGCGGTCGATCAGACCGGGCAGGTGGATCGACATCAAGCGGCGCGCATCCTGCGCTTTCGGGTCGAGTGCGTCGACACGCTCGAGGGCCTGCTTGAGCGCGGGCAGCCGTGCGCTGATCGCATCGATCTCGGCGCGCGCCGGCGCCGGAAGCGCCGCTCGCGAGCGGTACAAATAGGAATCGAACCGTTGAACCATCTGCCCGTTCGGCAGATCGGTGCTCGGGGCTTTGGCAGCCGGTTCGCTAGGCACGAAAGCAAGCAGTGCGGCAATACCGATCGCGAGGCCGACGGCCGCAAGGAACCCGAACATGCCGATCGGCATGATCAGGCCGACGATGATCGTCGCGATGCTGATTGCCCCGACCGCCACGCCCACTCGGGCAAGGCGGCGGCCGAGGTCGCGGTTCACGCGTTGCCGCTCGCGCCGCGCCGCCTCGCGCGCCGCGCCGTCCCGCTCGTCCAGCGCTCGCGTTACCCGGTCGAAACGGGCGAGGGCGCGTTCGACCTTGGCGTTGACCTCGCTCATCCGCTCACTTGGCGCCGATGGGAGTCAAAGGGGAAGAAAGGTTCTCGATGCGGCCTTTCTCCACACCCTCGGCGCGCGCGATATAGCCTTTCGACTTCTCCACCTCGCTCTCCAGCGTGTTCACCGTCTGCTTCATGTTGTCGAGCGCCTCCAGCTTGAAGCGGTCGATCTGGTCCATCGTGTCGTAGATGTTCTGGAACGCGCGCTGCAGCGTCTCGAGCGGAATGGTCGAGGAAGCGGCCTGCTCGTGTATCGCGCCGGTCTGGCTCTTCAGCATTTCGCCGGTGGTGTCGATCATTCCGGCCGTCGTCGTGTTGAGCGCGCCGATCTGCTCGAGGACTAGCTTCTGGTTGGTCAGCGCCTGCGCGACGGTCACCGCCGTGCGCAGCGCGGCGACGGTCGTAGTCGAAGCGCGGTCGACGCCCTTCACGAGCTCGACGTTGTTCTTCTTGACGAGGTCGAGCGCAAGATAGCCCTGCACCGTCACCGCCATCTGTGTCAGCAGGTCCGTCGTCCGCTGGCGCGTGTAGAACAACGCCGTTTCGCGGATCGCCTTCGCCTTGGCGGGGTCGGTGGCGTCGAGGTCGTTGGCCTTGTCCTCGAGCTGCTTGTCCAGGCTCTTGGATATGTGGACCATCTGCTCGAGCTTGTGCATCGTCTTCCACAGGTTCGCGCGCTCGGTATCGATGGCCGCGTTGTCCATGAGCAGCTCGTCCTTGCCGTTCGCGAGGCTGCCGAGGATCTTCTGGATGTGCGTCTGCGAGCTTCGATACTTGTCGAAGTAGCGGTCGATGCGGTTGCCGAAAGGGATGATGCCGAGGAATTTCTTCGTCTTCGTCGCGTCCTTGGGATCGAGCGCCTCGACTGTCCGCCGAAGCTCGGTCAGGTCGGCGCCGATCCCGGTATCCTTGTCGATCGCCTTTACCGGCCGGTCGAGGAAGCGGTTCGAGGCGCCTGCAGCTTCCGCGATCTCCTTCCGGCCCATCGCCGTCAGCTGATCGACCTTCTTGCCGAACTCAGGACTGTTGGAATCGAGCTTCGCAAGCTCATCCACGAACTCGGCGACGCGCTTGTCGAGCTCGCTGACCTCCTTGTCCTTCAGCGGCACCAGGCCCGCTGCCTCCGCGGGCGCGATTGGGTTCAGCGCGTCGGGCGGATCGAGCTTGAGCTTGGTGTCGGTCTTCGTGCTTTCCTTGGCCATTCCCTGTGCCTTTCGGTGCTCGCGGGCGCGGCTCGACGGTGAACGGCAGGCCCGTGCCATGCAAGCGATTTGAGTGTATTATATGTCTAATACGCTGCCACGCAAGGCCCGCGCTCGGTACGGTTGAGCAACATTAACCATTCCGTTGAACGATTTGAACACCTTGACGGGCCATAGCTTCCCCAAAGCGCACGACGTTCTGGGGCACATCGATGATCAAATTCATGAAGCGGCTTTGGAAAGACCGTCGCGGCAATGCGATCCTCATTGCAGGTGCAGCCATGCCGCTCGTCGTCGGCGCGGCGGGCCTCGCGACCGACACCATCCAGTGGACATTGTGGAAGCGCGAGCTCCAGCGCGCAGCCGACTCCGCCGCCTTCGCCGGCGTCTACGCGCTCGCCCAGAGCGCCAGCGCGAGCAGCGCCGTCGCCGCAGATCTCGGCAAGAACAACAAGACCGGAATCGCGCTGAAAACCGGCTATTCGGGCTGCGGCGGAACGTGCCAGATCGCGTTCCCGACCTCGCCCAATTGGACCAACGGCGTCCAGGTGACGATCGCCATCCAGAAGACGCTCGGCTTTTCCTCGCTGTTCATCTCAACGGCGCCGACGATCGTTGCGTCGGGCACCGCGGCCATGGTCGACGACGGCACCTATTGCCTGGTTGCGCTGAAGAAATCGGGCGGCGCAGGGATCACGCTTGGCGGCAGCGCGATGGCCAACATGGGATGCGGAGGGATTTCGAACTCCAACGCGAATCCTGCGGTGACCACCAACGGCGGCAGCTATACATTCACCGCGCCGGTGCTCGCCGGCGTCGGCACTCTTCCCACGGCGGTCAACGGCGTGTCCGAGCTGCAGCCGCACCACATGGCGCTGCCGGATCCGTTCGCCAACAAATATCCGACAACCGTGCCGTCGGGGACGAATTGCACGAACTTCCAGCAAAAGCTGACCAATCTCGGCACCGGCAACAACAAGGACTATCACCTGGCGCCGGGCTGCTACAATTCGTTCCAGATCACCGGCAACGAAACCTACACGATGGATCCCGGGGTCTATTATCTGAACAGCACCGACTTCGACATGGGCGGTACCGCGACGATCAAGGGCACCGGCGTCACGATCATCCTGACCGGCACCACGCCGGGCTCGATCAAGACGAACGGCAACGTGGGCATCCAGCTCACGGCTCCGACGTCCGGCACCTACTCGAAGATGCTGTTCATCCAGAGCGGCTCGGCGACAGCCGACAATGTCAACGAGATCAACGGCAACAGCTCGTCTTTCTACGACGGAGCGATCTACACGCCAAAGGGCAACATCACTTTTACCGGGTCCAGCGGCGCCATGACCAAGTGCGCGATGGTCGTCGGCTACACCGTCGCGTTCGGCGGCAACACCAATCTGCAGAACAACACCATCGGGTGCTCGGCCAACCAGACCGTCACCGCCAAGCAGGTGAGGCTAGTCGCATGATTTGCCTCGCGAAGCGCATCCTCGCCGACGATCGCGGCAATTCGCTGATCGAAATGGCGATCGTGGCCCCAGTGCTGGGAACGCTGATGATCGGCGCGGTAGACATCAGCCGCGCCTATTCGGCCAAGCTGCAGGTAGAGCAGGCCGCGCAGCGCACAATCGAGCTCATCCAGCGGTCCGAGTACAAGACGGCGGATAATTCGACGTACCAGGCGGTGGCGACTACGGCCGCCGGGACCGGCTCTTCGGCTACGATCGACCCCTGGCTCGAATGCAACAACGACGGCACCAAGCTCGACATCGATACGGGCACGTGCGCCAATTCCACCGATCCTTACGCGCGCTACGTGCAGGTCACCGTCCAGCAGCCGTTCACGCCCATGTTCGGAGCCCGTTTCTTCCCGGGTGCGGTCAACGGGGTTGTCACGATCCGCGCTACCGCCGGAGTTCGCGTCCAATGACCCGGGCCCTTCGCAAGCTGTGGACCGACAGCGGCGGAGCCGCGGCGCTCGAGTTCGCCTTTGCAGTGCCGGCTCTGGCCATGATGATCTGGGGACTGTTCCAGATCGGCATGGTCTACCAGGCCAATGCCGGAATGCAGCACGCGCTTGGCGAGGCGGCGCGCTACGCCACCATCTACCCGACGCCCACGGATACTCAGCTGCAGACGATGATTACTTCCCACAAGTTTGGCCTTGGCCGCGGGACGTGGAGCACGCCGCAGATTGACAACAGCGTGGCCAATCAGAAGACGATCACGGTCACCTATTCGCAGCCGATGAACTTCCTGTTGTTCAACGGGCCGAGCGTCAGCATCACCAAGTCCAAGGTCGTTTACCTCTCCGTTTGACCGCCGCCGGCCGCGCGGCTCTGGAAAAAGGACGCGATCGCGTTTGCGACCTCGGGCGAGCGCAGTCGCTCCGAAAAGTGGCCGTTTTCGAGTTCCATGCGCGCGATCAGTTCGTCCGCTGAAGCATGCCTGAGCAGGTTCTGCGTCAGCCGCAGCGCTTCGGGGGGCTTTGCCAGCAGGGCAGCGGCCAGGTCGCGCAGCCCGTCGCTGACAAGCTCGCTCGCTACCACATGGCTGACAATCCCGGCGGCGAGCGCCTCTTGCGCGCCGAACGGCTCGCCCAGCAGCAGGTAGCGTGCAGCGCGCTTCCGGCCCGCGAGGCGCGGCAGCAAGAGCGAACTCGCAGCTTCCGGGACCAGGCCGAGGTCGACGAACGGCAGCGAAAAGCGAGCATCCTCGGCCGCGACCACGAGGTCGCAGTGAAGCAGCATCGTCGTTCCGATTCCGACGGCGTTGCCCTGCACGCCCGCGACCAGGGGGACGCCGTTGCGCGCGAGCGCCCGGAGCAGGCGCCAGACCGGAATATCGTCGGAGTCGCGCGGCAGGGCGGTCAGGAAGTCGTTGAGATCGTTGCCCGCCGTGAAGTCCTGGCCCTCGCCGCTGATCGTGATAAGCCGGATGCAGGCATCTTCGCCGGCGCTCTCCACCGCTTCCGCGAGAGCCGCATACATCGAGACGGTGATCGCGTTTCGGCGCTCCGGTCGGGCAAGCGTGATCGCCAGCACACCTTCGCCGCGTTCGACGCGCACATGTTCGTCCATGCTGTTGCCCCCGAATCGGATGACTGCTTGTGTCGCAGCCGCTATCCACCCGCAATCAACCGGGGATGATAATGAAGTTTTTTGCCGATACCGCCGAAGTTTCCGAAATCCGCGACCTTGCCGCAACCGGCCTGCTCGACGGTGTCACGACCAATCCATCGCTCGTCCACAAGTCGGGCCGGGACTTCCTCGATGTCGTCCGCGAGATCGCACAAGTCGTCGAAGGGCCGGTGTCGGCCGAGGTGGTCGCGCTCGATTTTGACGGGATGATGCGCGAAGCCGAAGTGCTTCGCGCAATCGCCGACAATGTGACGATCAAGGTCCCCCTGACCGAGGACGGATTGAGGGCGTGCCGGGCGCTGACGGGAGACGGCACGATGGTGAACGTCACCCTGTGCTTTTCAGCCGCTCAGGCGCTCCTCGCGGCCAAGGCCGGCGCGACTTTCATTTCGCCGTTCGTCGGGCGTCACGACGATGTGGGCTTCAGCGGGATGGACCTGATTTCCGACATTCGCATGATCTACGACAATTACGACTTCGAGACGCAAATCCTCGTCGCCTCGGTGCGTCATCCGGTCCACGTCGTCGAAGCGGCGAAGATCGGCGCGGACGTCATGACGGCGCCGCCCAAGATCATCCACCAACTGTTCAAGCACCCGCTGACGGACGCCGGGCTCGCTGCCTTCCTCAAGGACTGGCAGGCGAGCGGTCAGAAGATCGCTTAAGGCCTAGCCGTTCGCCTTGAACAGCACGGAGCCGGTCTTCACCGCCGGCACCGGCCAACCGGACGGCCCGATCACCGGCACCTTGGGAGTCCGCTCGAGCAGCTCCTTGCAGCCGAGCTGAACCAGGACCTGCGGCTGCGGAAGCGACGTCGGCATGATTGTGCATGACGCGGGATTCGGGTTGCCCTGAGCGTCGACCGCATAGGCAAGCTTCACCGCGGCCGGCTGTTTCGTGTCGCTCGGGAGATGGTTCACATTGACTTCGAGGTCGGCCGCGGGCGGTGCAGAAATGAAATGCTCCGGAAGCGCCCAGAGCGCCTGGCTGCGGTAGACGCCCCACACGGCCTGGCCGTCGGCGCCGCGCGCCGGACGGAACTTCACGCGCTTGCTTGCGAGATAGCAAGTCGCGTCGTCGAGCTCTCTGTTCCCGCTTGACGAGCTGATCTTGCAATCGCTGACTTTGCCATCGGGCGCGACGAGAAGCTCGAAGCGAGCGACGCCCTCGGCCTTCTTCTCGAAGGCTTTCATCGGATAGTCCCGGAATTCGAACCACGGCAGCGGCGTCAGCGGCGTTGCGGCACTGACGGTCCCCAGAAGCATCGAAAGACTGGCGCCCAGCATCGGTCTGCCCTCCAGCAAGTTGAACCGCGGAAGCTACTTCCACTCGGGGGCCGTGGCCACAGGAAATTAACCGCTGTGCGGCTAAGGGCGCGATCGTGGGGCAGTTGATTCACTTCGAAGAGCGCGCTGTGGCGCGGCTACGCGAGCGCCTGGGCGTCGCGCAGGAGGCCAACGAAGACCTGATCGCCTTCGCGCGCGGCCACTCCGGCGCCGTCGCATCGATCAATGCGGCCGTGCTGCTTGCGGTCGAGGCGCCCACGATCGAAGGGCTGCTGGACGTCGTGACCACGCAATGGCCCGGAATCCTGGGGATAGACGCCGTCGCTGTGGCGCTCCTTGTGGGGGACCGGGCATTCCGCGCCGAAGCGGGCAGCATCGAGCGGGTCGAGGCAGCCTTCGTCGAACGCATGATGGCCGGCATGCCTTGCGTGGAAGTCCGCTCCGTCGACGCCGGGCATTCCTTGTTCGGCCCATCCAAATCCCCCCAGATCCGCGCCGAGGCGCTGATCCGGATCGACGGGCCGCCGCCTTATCCGTGCGGTATGCTCGCGCTCGGGCAGCGTGCCGCGCTGGAAATCGACAGCGGTCACGGTTCGCAATTGCTGCTGTTTCTCGGTCGCATCGTCGCCGCGACCGTTCGGCGATGCGTCGCCACCGCCTGAAGCCGGGCGCTCGAAACGCTTCTGGACTGGCGTAGCCGGCGCCCCTATCTCGCTCCCCGACACAGCTAAGGGCAGGCGAATGACCCAGTTCGACGATCGCGAGCGCGCCTATGAAGCGAAGTTCGCGCACGATGAAGAAATGAACTTCCGAATGATCGCGCGCCGCAACCGCCTGGTAGGCGAATGGGCCGCACGCCAGATGGGGCTCTCGGAGGAAGAAACCGCCTCTTATGCCAAGGACGTCGTGCGCGCGGATTTCGAGGAAGCAGGCGACGACGACGTCGTTCGCAAGCTGCTCGGGGACCTTACCGCCGCGGGCGTCGAAATCGACGAGGCGAAGATCCGCGAGGCGCTGGAGCACAAGACCGTGGAGGCTCGGCGGCAGATCATCCAGGAGCAGGCATAACCGTTCGAATGGCAATGGCAGCCAATGAGATAGAGCGGCTGATCAAGGCTGCTATCCCGGACGCCGAAGTGACGATCGTGGATCTCGCCGGCGACGGCGATCATTATTCCGCGCGAGTCGTCAGCGCGAGCTTCGCGGGACTGAGCCGCGTTCGCCAGCACCAGAAAGTCTATGCCGCGCTTGGCGGCCGGATGGGCGGGGAATTGCACGCGCTGCAGCTCCACACAGCAGCGCCGGAGGAGATGAGAAGTGACTAGTGCAAGCGACCGGATCGGCGAGATCGTCAACGGCAATGACGTCGTACTGTTCATGAAGGGGACGGAGCTGTTCCCGCAATGTGGCTTTTCCAGCCGTGCCGTCGCGATCCTCGAGCACCTGGGCGTGCCGTTCAGGACCGTCGACGTGCTGCAGGACCCGGAGATCCGACAGGGCGTGAAGGAATATAGCGACTGGCCGACGATCCCCCAGCTCTACGTTAAGGGCGAATTCGTCGGGGGGTCGGACATCATGATGGAAATGTTCGAAAATGGCGAGCTCCAGCAGCTCGTGGGCGCCGGGGCTGCCTGACCAAACAAGAAGGGGCGGTGCGCGGGACCAGAGAGAAACCGCTGCACCGCCCCTTTGGTGGTTTGTGGAACCAAGTGGACGGCTTAAACTAAGCAACGCGCGTGCCAAATAAAATATTTCGCAGTTTTCCGGGGAAAAATCTAAATGAGCGAAACGCGGAGCGCCCCAAAGTGTAAAGCTTGCCGACACTCCGCGTCGCGAGGGCTTCAGCGGCACTTTACGGGGCGCACGGTGTTGAGGCGTCGATGAGGGACATGGCTTCTTCGCCCGGCGCACAGCTGATCTGCGATGTGACGCAGAGCTGGTCGGAAGTCGGCGGCGGCGTCGGCACCTATTTGCGGCGCAAGCGCAATTACCTCCTGTCCCACACGCCGCACCGTCACCTGCTCATCGTCCCCGGCGCAGAGGATTCGGTTCGTGAAGACGGGCGGGCGATTACGGCAGTAATCAAGTCGCCGCCTGTTCCCACGAGCCCGAAGTACCGCCTTCTGCTCCGTAATGGCGCCGTTCGCGAGGTGCTGGAGCGGTTTCGTCCCGAGATCATCGAATGCCAGGATGCCTACAACCTCCCGTGGGCAGTGCTCGGTTATCGCAAGCGTCATCCGGAGACAGCGGCGGTCGCCGGCTATTACACCGACTTTCCCACCGCGTACGTGCAGCGGCCGCTGAAGCGTTTCGTCGGCGATGGCGTCGCCGGCCAGATTCGCTCGCTGGCCTATCGCTATTGCGGCTTTCTCTATCGCCGGTTCGACGCCGTCTACGCGTTGAGCGAGAGCGGCGGCGCGCGGAAGCTTCGCGAGCTCGGCGTTCGTGACGTCCGCATCGTCCCGCTGGGGGTGGAGCTCGAGGAGTTCAGCCGCGAGCGGCGCGATCCCGAGCTCCGCCGCTCGCTTGGCGTGGACGATCATCAGCCGCTGCTGATCTATGTCGGTCGCCTCGATCGCGAACGCCGGGCGCAGGTCGTGGTCGACGCATTCCTCAAGTTGCCCCGTGAGCTCGGGGCTCGGCTGGTGCTGCTCGGCGACGGCCCCGTCCGGGACGCGATCGCGGAGGCAACCGACGCACGGGTTATCGCTCCCGGCTACCTGCGCGACCGCAGCGAGCTGGCCCGCTGGCTGGCAAGCGCTGACATGTATGTCTCGGCGATGGCGGACGAGACCTTCGGCGTGTCGGTTATCGAGGCGCAAGCGTCGGGCCTGCCAGTCGTGGGAGTAGCGGCGGGAGCGATGCTCGATCGAGTCGATGAGGAAACCGGTCGGCTCGGGCCAGTCGACGACGCGGCGGCCATGGCAAGGAACATCCTGGAGGTCTGGAACTCCGACCGCGCGGCGATGGCGGGATCAGCACGCGAGCATGTCGAAGGCCGATTCAGCTGGGACCGCACCTTCCAGGCGCTGTTCGGGGAGGTCTATCCCCAGGCGTTCGCGGCGCGCCAGGCGTCCCTGCAGGGAGACGCGGCTGGCGCCTACGTGGGAAGCCCGGCCGGCTGAGCCATTCATCGAAAGTGCAGCTTCGCGGGCCGACATCGCGTGCGCGCTTTGCTAGGAACGTCTCATGACTCGCCTTTTCCTGCTTTCGTCGGCGCTGCTCGTTGCGGCGCCTGCCACCGTCGCCGCTCAAGGCGCGGCTCCGGCGATTGCCGCGCCGAAATCCGATCCTTCCAAGTTCGACCTCGCCAAGGAGAAGGTCGCCGAATGCGCGGGTGAGAAGTTCGTATTCGCGTGGGGTATCGGGGCGAAGCCCACGAAGGTGACGCTTTGCAGCGAGAAGGGCGCCAGCACCGACGAGGTCATAAGGATGATCGAAGATGCCGCCGCGAAAATCGAGGGGGCGACCTCGATCGCGGAGGACAGGCGCGCGGCGCTCGTGCAGCAGATGCGCGCGAAGGTCGAAGAGCTCAAGGCCGCCGAGACGGAAAAGGCAGCGCCGCCGGAGGCCGTCGCGCCAGCTCCCGCGATCGTCGCCCAATCGACGGCTCCGGCTGCCCCCGTTGCGACGGCGCCACTTTTCTCGCCACTGCTTCCGGCGCCGATCGGCCCGAAGCCGCGCCTGAGCCTTACCTGCATCAGCCCCGAATTCCCTGGCGGCGGAGAGTGCGTGACGCTCACCCGCGACACACTCGTATCCGTGAAGTCGCTCGAGCCGCTTCCCGCCGGCATCGCTCTGCAATTCGTTCGGCAGGGGGACACGCGCGACAGCGTGGACCTGGGCGCCATGCGCAAGGGGCAGACGGTTCGGCTCTCGCTCCCCACCGCCGTCTGCAAGGGCGTGGTCACCAGCGAAGTCGAGCTCCTCATCGTCCGGGCCGGCCGGATGGTCGACAAGACGGGGCCGTACCTGCTTCGCTGCTGACCGGCGCTTTGCCACGGCGAGTGCCGCGTGGCAGAGGTCAGCGGTGGACGCCACGTACGAGACGGTAGAGGTGCTCGAGCCGGGGATATCGCGGGTCGTGGCGCGCAACCCGTCGGCGTTCACGTATTACGGCACGCAGACTTATCTCCTGGGTGACCGCGAAGTGGCCGTGATCGATCCGGGCCCCGACGATCCCGCCCATGTCGACGCTATCGTCGCCGCCATCGGCGATCGGCGCGTAGCGGCGGTCCTGTGCACGCACACGCATCGCGACCACAGTCCGGCCGCGCGGCCTCTCGCCGACCGCACAGGCGCACCGGTCGTCGGCTGCGCTCCCCTCGCGCTGGAGACGGTCGGCCCACGAGCCGATGCCTCATTCGACGGGGACTACTCGCCCGACCGCATTCTCGAGGACGGCGATTCAGTAGCGGTCGACGGGCGCGATCTGGTGGCCGTCGCAACCCCCGGTCACACGTCCAACCATTTGTGCTTCGCGTGGGGTGATGCTCTGTTCACCGGCGACCACGTGATGGGCTGGTCGACGACTGTGGTCGTGCCTCCCGATGGCGACATGGCCGCATATATGGCCAGCCTCGACAAGCTGCGGAAGCGCGAGGACCGGATTTATTTCCCCGCGCATGGTCCACCGGTCACCAACCCGCGGCAATATGTGCGCCACCTTGTCGGGCACCGCCTGCAACGCGAAAGCCAGATTCTTCGGCTGGTGTCCGAAAGACCGCGGACCATTCCCGACATCGTCGCCAACGCCTACCCAGGCCTGGATAGGCGACTGATTACGGCGGCGGGCGGGTCCGTCCATGCCCACCTTCTGGACCTGCAGCGCCGCGGCCTCGTTGTTGACGACGGAGACTTATGGACAGGGACCGGATCCGCCTCCCGCTCCTGATCGGAGCCGTGGCCATAGCGTTGCTGCTGGGCGTCGTCCTCGGCGGCGCGGGGCTCGTCGGACGCCTGTTCGGCGGGCTTGACCCGAAAGTGATCGCCACGTCGAGTCTGGAGTCCATGCGCGCGCAGAACCGGCTCGTGGTCTTCGTGGCGCGCTACGTCTCGGTCACATCGGCTCGCCAGAGCCGCTTCGGCTTCTCGACCGAGCGCACGCTGATCCTGCCGGGCGACGTCCGCTACGAGCTCGATTTGTCGAAGCTCAAGCAGCAGGACGTGAAGTGGGACAGCGGGACAAGCACGCTTCGGGTGCAGCTTCCCGACGTCGAGATCGCCGGCCCGGATGTCGATCTCGCAAACGCCCGCGAATACGGATCGGGCGGCCTGCTGGCAGCGGTGACCAATGCGGAGCAGGGACTCGATCAGGCGAACCGGGCCCGCGCCGTCGCCGACCTGCGCAAGCAGGCGATGGGAGAGGTGCCGATGCGCCTTGCCCGGCAATCGGCGCGCCAGGCTGTCGAGCGAAGCTTCGCGATGCCGCTCAAGGCGGCTGGTTTCGACAATGCGAAAGTGGTCGCACGCTTCCCCGGCGAGGCGGAGGAAGACCCTAGTTATCTGGACCAGTCGATCTCATATAATGAGGCGATTGCCGAGGCGCAGAGACGCCGGGCCGCAGAAGGACGGAAATGACCGCACAACCGCAGAGCCTCCAAGGGCTCGACCTCCTCGCCGAGATCGAGCGGCTGAAGCGCGAACGCAATGCGGTGATCCTCGCGCATTACTATCAAAAGCCCGAGATCCAGGATCTCGCCGACTTCGTTGGAGACAGCCTGGACCTGTCGCGGCGCGCGGCGGCAACGGACGCCGACGTGATCGCTTTCTGCGGGGTCCGCTTCATGGCCGAGACCGCGAAGATTCTGTCGCCGGACAAGACCGTGATCCTGCCTGACATGGACGCGGGCTGCAGCCTCGAGGACAGTTGCCCGCCGGATCAGTTCGCCGCGTTCCGCAAGGCCCATCCCGACCACATCGCGCTGACCTACATCAACTGCTCGGCCGCCGTGAAAGCGCTGTCGGATGTAATCGTGACGAGCAGCAGCGCGCAAACCATCCTCGACCAGATTCCGCCCGAGCAGAAGATCATTTTCGGCCCAGACCGGCACCTGGGCGGTTACCTCAAGCGAAAGACCGGCCGCGACATGCTTCTGTGGCCGGGCATCTGCATCGTCCACCAGGCGTTCAGCGAGACCGAGCTCTTAAAGCTCAAGGCCGAGCATCCCGAAGCGCCGGTAGCGGCGCACCCGGAATGCCCGCCGCACATAGTCGATCATGCCGATCATGTCGGCTCGACCAGGTCGATCCTCGATTTCGCGCTGAGTTCGCCGGCGGAGACGATCCTGGTGGCGACCGAGCCCCACATCATCCACCAGATGGAGAAAGCGGCGCCGCACAAGACGTTCATCGGCGTCCCCGGCGGCGACGGGAACTGCAACTGCAACATGTGTCCGTACATGGCGCTGAACACGCTGGAGAAGCTGTACGTCGCGCTTCGAGACCTGGAGCCGCGGATCGAGCTTTCGCCCGAGATCATGGACCGGGCGCGAGTGCCGCTCGAGCGAATGCTGGAAATGGCCGGCGGCACGGTCGGCAAGGGCGACGTCGGGACTCCGCAGATCCACGTTCCGGCACAACCGGAAGACATTGACCCGCGCATCAGCGGCGACTGAGCCGTCATCAGCGCAGCTTGCGTTGACCTGCTCGCCTCTGCTCCCCACGATGGACGCCATCACCGGGAGACGATTCCTTGCGTAAAATCATTCTCGCCGCCGCCGCGGCGCTGATCGCGACGGCTGCATTCGCGAAGGCCGACGACCCTTATCTGTGGCTAGAGGAAATCGAAGGCGCAAAGCCGCTCGCAACGGTAAAGGCGTGGAACGCCGAAACGGAAGCGGCGCTGGCGCACGTTCCCGGCTACGAGCAGCGCC
>JAEZIO010000078.1 GCA_023436615.1 Pseudomonadota bacterium
GAGCAAGTCAGTCACGACCCATCCCACTACGCCGAGCTTCATCACCACGACCAACAAGATCTTCGATGCGGCTCCGACAATGACCGAAGTCAACGACAGCCATACGAATCGGCGGAGATCCTCACGAGCCTGAGCGACCCACATCGCGAAAGTGGACGACGCAGGTTGGAATCCGATGGCCAGCAGCTCGATTCCCCAGATGTATCCCGCGACGCCGAGGAAGGTCGGCACAGAGAGTGCCACTGCCGCCGCCACCACACCGATGGCAAGGGGCAATACCAGGTAGCAGTAGGTGCCGATGAGACGAAGCAGCGCCGGTCCGTTGTCTTCACCTCGCGCTGCTGCGCGAACGATCAACTGAATGAAGGGGGTGGCGATCATCGCGGTCAGTAGCAGCGCTGCCGCTGACAACGTCGATGCCGCACCGTATTCATCCGGCGGCATTGCGTGAGTGACGAAAGGCAGGATCAGCAGGCCGACCCCACGTTGGAGTCCCGCGAGCACGATGTACGTTGCGGCTGCCCGCCCGGTGATTCCGATCCGCGCCATGTTCACTGAGCTCGCGGTGTCATTCCGAGCCCAACCGAGCGGTCGCTCCGCCATCAACGACGAGGACGGACCCGGTGATGAAGGTCGCGTCGTCGCCGATTAAGAACGACACCGCTCCCGCCACGTCGCTCGGTTTGCCGATGCGGCCCAGTGCCGTCCGCTGGCATAGCACCGCCATTCGCTCCTCGGCGGAGGCTTTTCCCCACCGCGCGAAACCCTCGCGCAGCTTTGCGGTGTCGATCGCGCCTGGCGCCACGGCGTTGACGCGAATCGCCGGTCCGAGATCGAGGGCCGCCGAGCGCACCCAGCCTTCCAAAGCGGCCTTTGTCGTGGCGTACGCGGTGATCCCCCCGGTGGTGGCCCGGGCGTGGACGCTACTGATGACCACGACAGACCCGTCGTTGGACGCAAGACTGCCGCGCATGCTCGAGACCAGCGCGTCGACGGCGACCACGTTGACGCGCAGCGCGTCAGACCATCCTGCGGATGAGGTTGCGCCTGCTCCGCCGATTGGCTGCACTGCTCCGTTGTGAACCACCGCTTTGAGGTCGTACTCGTTGGCCAGCCGGCCGCCCACGTCGATGAGTTGATCGGTGTCGCTCAGGTCTATGCGGATGTCCACATCCGCTTCGGGAGCGGTGTTCTGGTCGATTCCGATGGCCAGGTAACCGTCCTTGCGTACGCGTTGGCACAGCGCAGCGCCGATCCCGCCGGCAGCGCCGGTGATGACGACCGCAGCCGTCACTTCGTCAACTCCTCGATCAGGAAGTCGACGGCGGCGGCGCTTGCCCGTGCCACACCCTCACGGGTGTTCGAGCCGTTGTGGGCGCCCAATACCACGTTCGGAAGCGATCGAAGCGGGCTGTCCAGCGGCAGCGGCTCGACCTCGAACACGTCCAAGGCCGCGCCGGCGAGGCGGTGGGTCGCGAGTGCGTCGATCAGTGCTGTCTCATCGACGACCGGACCCCTCGCGACATTCACTAGGTAGGCATCGGGCCGCACCCAGCCGAGGGTCTCCGCGTTGATCAGATGAGCGGTATCGGGGGTCAGCGGGCAGGCCAGGACGATGAAGCGGCTTGTGCGCATGAGTGTCTCGAGGTCCACGATACCGACGCCGGAAGGGGCCTTTTCGACGAACGGGTCGTAGGCGACGACATCCATGTCGAATCCTTTGCCCCGCTTCGCGATCTCTCGGCCGATTGCTCCGAACCCCACCACCCCGAGCCGGTTTCCGGCGAGGGTGAATCCTTCCCATTTCGGCCACTCACCGCTTCGAACAGCGGAATCGACCGCGAGATAACCGCGCGCCAGATTCAGGATGTAGCCGAACGCCGAGTCGGCGACCTCCTGACCGAAGACACCGGGAGTGTTGCGAACCGTCACACCGTGCTGTCGGGCCGCCTCGTGGTCCACCGAATCCATGCCGATTCCCCAGCGAATCACGGTCTTCAGGTTGCCGGCTCCGGCGAAAAACGAACGGTCGAGCTCATCGTCACCGGCGATGATGCCCACCAGTCGATCACCGTGCGCGAGAAGTTCGGCAGCGGTGAATTGTTGGCGCCCAGCGAGATCCGGCGCGACGACCTCGTAACCGAGACTCTCGATGCGCTCGCGGTGGCGCGGGAGCTCGACCTGCATCTGTCGGCAGGTGACAAGTATCAGCGGCGCGCTCATGTGTTGATCGCATTGGCCTGGGCGATGGCCGACGCCAACGCGAAATCTTCCTCAGTGTCGATGTCGACCGCCTCCAAGGCCGACATCTCGAACATGCGTGGGTGGGCGCCGATGCGGTTTCCGCGCTCACGCAACAACTCTGGGGTGAAGATGAAGAAGCAGGAATTCTCGATAAACAGTGGAGGTAAGTCCTGAGTACGTAACAGGACCGCCGGATTGTGGTTTACGGGTTGCGTGTCGCCATCCCAGAGTCGGGCCTGCAGCCTGGTGACGCTGAAGAGGGAGTCGAACTGTCGCCCGGTTGCATTGAATTCGGCCAGGGCTGCCGCGACCGTCTCGGACTTCAGGAACGGGTTGGTCGAGTGGGTCTGCAGGACGACATCGGCCTCGACTTGATCGAGTGTGTTGAGCAGAACGTCGTTCATGGCGATGTTGCCGTCACGCAGATGCTCGGGACGAAGAAGCACTTTCACGAGTGGAAAGTGCTCCTCGCAGTCCTTGATGATGAAGTCGCTGTCGGTGTCGATGACGATAGTGTCGATCTCCGACACGGCGCTCAACGTCCGAATGACGTGGTGGTAGAGCGGAATTCCGGCCAGTGGGCGGTAGTTCTTCCCTGGCACGCGCTCACTGTTGTGGCGCATCGGGACGATCGCGACGGTGGTGGTCATTGGTTCCTACTAGGGCCGGTCGGTTCTTAAGCGTCTTCGGAATATTCGATTTTGAGTCCCGGTTCTGCGGGGACCTCAGCATTATTCGCGTCAGCGGGGTAATAGAAGCGTTCGCGCAACCGTGCTGATACATGATCTGGCGCCCGGAAACCTTCCCAAGCGCCGATGAATTGAGCGAACCGGAACTGCGGAATGCTCAACACATTGGTGCGCAGCCGGTGCACCTTGACTGCTTCCTTGTAGTCACTGGCGATGTTCGATAGCGCCAGGCCCACCGCGTTCGGAAGCGACATCTTGGCACCCTCGACGATCCGCGCGTACGCCATCGCTTCGCGCCGATAGCGATTGCGGATGATGTTCCAGCTCTCTTCGTGCACATGCACCACCGGGGCGTCCGCGACGTACGAGATCTTGTGGCCTCGGGCGAGCGCCTTCTTCGCGAAATCAAGGTCTTCGAGGCCGGTTAGCTGCTCGTCGTAAGGTGACTCCTGCCAAACGGATTTCAGGACTGCGGCATTGGCGTTGTTGCTGAACGGATGGCCCTGATCCCAGATGTTCTGGTGGGGGAACCATTTCAGCATCACCCGCGACTCGGAGAACTTGGAGCGCTCATCTCCGACTTGACGTCCGTAGGCGATGGCGACTCCTGGCCGGTCGAAGGCGTTGACGATGTGTTCGACGTAGGTGTTGTAGACCGGATAGACGTGCGCGGAAGCGAACAGCAATATGTCGCCGGTGGCCGCCGCGCATCCGCGGTTCAGCGCTCGCCCGAACGAGAACTCCTCCTTGGCGATGTGCACGATGCGACAGCCGGCTGCTTCGGCGATGGCCACGGTGTCATCCGTCGATCCCGAGTCGACCAAGATGATCTCGTCGAGCTTGACCGTCTGCTGTTCCAGTCCGCGCAGCAGTCGGCCGATGTGCTTGCTTTCGTTGTAAGCGCGGATGACCGCTGACACCCGGCGTGATTTGATCTCGCTCATCCTTGGTGGCTCTGGCTACTCGAGAGACTCGCGCTTTCCACCCGCTGGCTTAGTGGCTTCCTTGCTACCTACGCTCTCGGGCTCCGCTACCTTCGTGCCGTTCACTGGCAACGGATCTGGGCTGCTGGCCGTGGCGGCCGGTTTGTCGGTCGATGCCGCCGGCGATCCCTTGGCGGAATCGCGGCGGTCCTCGCCGTAGTAGCTGTAGCTGTAGTTGTAGCTATACTGGTTGCCCCCGCGGGTGGGGGTCATCGTGAACACTGCGCCGAGCACGGTGGCGCCGACATCCCTGAGGTTTCCGATGGCATGCGTCAGGTGGTCGCGCTTGGTTTGCCCGAACCGTGCCATGACCAGTGCGCCATCGGAATTGGCGGCCAGAATCGCGCCGTCGGTGACGGCGAGCAGTGGCGACGAGTCGACCACCACGTAGTCGAAGCGCTCACGAAGTTCGGCGAGTACGTTCTTGGCGGCCTGTGACCCGAGGAGCTCACTGGGGTTTGGCGGGCTGGCACCCGACGTCAGCACCGTCAGCCGGGGGAACTTGGTCTTCTGCAACACCTCGTCCAGGGATGCGCCACCGCTGAGCACGGTGCTGAACCCGACCGAGCCGACCAAGTCCAGATACCGGTCCACCGACGGCCGGCGCATATCACCGTCGACGAGGACGACCTCGTGTTCGGCCTCGGCCAACGCGAGTGCGATGTTGATCGCCGTGGTGGATTTGCCCTCATGCGGCGATGAACTGGTCACCACGATGACGCGAGGCGGGTTGTCGACGGTGAGGAACTGTAGGTTGGTTCGCAGCTTGCGGAACGCCTCCGCGATCGACGAATTGTCGCTCTCGAAGCCGATCGCGGGCTCCTTGCGCCGTTCCTTGTCCGTCGGGATGCTGCCGACAAGGCCCACCCCGGTGATCTCTTCGAGGGTCTCGCGGGCTTTGACCGTGTTGTCCAGCCGGTCGCGAAGGATCGCGAGCCCGATTCCGAGAATCACACCAGCGGCAAGGCCAAGGGCTATATTCCGGGGTGGATTCGGGATGACGGGAGCCGTCGGGATGGATGCTCGCTGCTCGACGACAACACGTGAATCCGCTTTAGTGCTCCCTTGGGGCGGAGTCTCCAATTCGCTTACCATCAGGACGAATTCATCGGACAAGGCATTTGCGATATCACGGGCCCGGACCGGTGACCTATCGAGCACGGAAACGTCGATGAGGACCGTGTCGGGCTTGGCTGTGGCCTTGATCTTCTCCTTCAGATCCTCGGCTGGCATATCGAGGTTCAGCTTGTCGATCGTGCGTTGGGCAAGCGTTTCACCCATCAGCAGTTCGGTGTACGACAAAACACGTTCTTGCGAGAAGCGATTTCCCTGATACAGGTCGTTTAGTGACGAACCGGAGGACGTCGACACGAATAATCTCGTTGAGGCCTGATATTGCGGGGTGGTCGCAAAGGTATACGCCAGCGCGCCCATGACGGCGACGAGCGTCGTCACGCAAACGGTAACCCAACGGGTTCGCAGCAGTTTCACGAAGTCCTGCAGATTCATCGTGACCCCCTTGCCGGCATTCTTCGTGCGAGGAAATTCCGCTCGCCGTCGCAACCCCCCGAAAATCGATCTTTTCGAGCCTTTGCTCCCGCTGTGCAGCCTATCAACGGAGGCCCTGAGACACCGTGCCGAGTAGATGCCGGGCGACGGCCTCGACCGGCTGTTTGAGACCTATCCGGTGCACGTGGGCACCGAGACCTTCGGAGTGACATCGCTGGCGAGCGGCTGAACGGGGACCCTCGCCGCGCCGGGAGCGGTCGGCTCGGTGAGCCGGAACGTCAATTCGACGGTCTGACCGGGCGGGATTGCCACCTGAGACTCGAAGGTCGGGTGGCCGCGTTCCGTGGCGCCGAAAACACGAGTCCGCTTGCCGTTGGCGAGAACGCTGATCACGTCCGCGCCCTTGGTCGTTAGAAGACGTACCGAGGTGAGCATCGTGCCCCGCGGAATGTCGCCTTGAAGCTCGGGAAAGAAGCCCAAGCGCCCGGCGGCATAGTCCGGCAGCCCTGTCGCATCCTTGAGGGTGTTGGTGAGTCGGATGGTCACGGTGGACTTGCGGGTATCGCCGTCACAACCGTCGGCCACGTACTCGATCTGTCGGTCCAGGTAGTAGTCGAGCTTGTTGCCGCCGAGGTTGTTGATCACGACTTCCGCGTATGGGGCCGGGTCATCGGGAATGAGGTGGGCCAGCGGCGTCTGCTCGAGCAGCTTCTGGTCGTTCGGATCCGAACTCCAGACGGAGATGCGTCGCTCGCTGACCGCGCGTCCCAAGGC
>JAEZIO010000005.1 GCA_023436615.1 Pseudomonadota bacterium
CATGATTAAGCGCAATTCATGAAGAGTCGATGCACTTCCGTTAGGATGGCCGGATGATCCGCGCCGCCCTCGCACTCGCCTTGCTCGCGCCCGCCGCGGCCGGCTGCACGTCGATGGCGCCGATCCACGCGCTCCCCCAGGCGATCCCCCAGGGCAAATGGGCCTGGTGCATGCTTCCCGGCGGCGAGATCACCAGCTGGACGTCGGGCGGCGGGCCCGGCAGCGCCGGCGCCACCTGCGCTCCTCCCGCGCGCTTCGTCATCGTCCGCGTCTGCGGCGACGGCGAGGTGCCGCCCGACGAAAGCCTCGTCGTCCGCGCGGCGCGCGTGCGGCTGTCGCGCGACAATTCGCTCGTGGGTGACAGCTTCGGCGGCCGGCCGTTTTGCGCTCCGACGCCCCCAAGCTGAAGCTTGGGAGCACCGAGAATAGCGCACAGGCGCGAAGCGCCACGTAAGCTATTCGAGAGATGCGTGGCCAGATCGGCCGACGACCGCCGCAGGCGTGTCGATCGACGTCACGAATTTACTTCGTGACGTCCGGCCAGCCTCACTCGCGTGACGGCTCTGTAGGACTTTCCCCCTCGCACATTTTCCTACTCCGCTTTTTTCTGCGTCAAACTTGCCGATGAGCGATTCATCAGCACCGCCCCAGCGAATTCCCCTCCCAGTCATCTGCGACAAGTGCCGCGCCGCCGGAATGGCCGGCGACGAGGCCTTCGCCGCGATCCCCCGACCTCCTCGATTTCGAGCCGGTCCCGCGCCGCCCGCACGCCAACGGCTGGACCCCGGAGCATCAGCGCGCCTTCATCGCCGCGCTCGCGATCACCGGCTCGGCGCGCCAGGCCGCCCGCCACGTCGGGCGCGCGACCTTCGGGGCCGAGCAGCTTCGCCTGGCCAAGGGCGGCAAGAGCTTCGCCGCCGCCTGGGATTCGGCGCTCGATCTCGCCCGCGACCGCGAGCTCAACCGGCTTCACGACAACCTCGGCGAACTTCATTCGAGGACGGAAGCCGAGCAGGCCCAGGCGAAGGCGGAAGGCCGCCTCGTCCCGGGCGACAGCGACTATGACGAAGGCGAGAGCTCATTCGAGCAAGAGGTCGAAGGCGCCCGCGAGCGGATTTGGGAACGCCTTCAGAAGATGCGGCGCGCGATGCTCTGCGAGGAGGTCATCCCCTTTCCCGAGAAGAGGGCGGCCTGGGTGACGCTGCACGGCGAGGAGGAGGTCAAGGCGGTGGAGGCCGAGATGGGTCTCACTTCGTCATCACCGATTACGATCGGGGACCCAGCTTCTTCCGTCACTCGTCAGGACGAGCCGGGGCCGAGGGCTGAAGCGCGCAGCCAGTCCGGGGGACTGGCGAGCACTGCAAGCGAACACTCGCGGCCTGACAAAGGCCCGCGGGTTCGGAGGGTTTAGGTCGGCGCGGCGCAATGCGTCTGAATGCGTTAAGCCGTCGGAATGCCGGATCGTCTTACACCTGCAGAGCGCAGCGCTCACATGCGGCGCATAAAGAAGCGCGATACGTTGCCAGAGCTGATTGTGCGCCGTGTCGCGCATTCACTCGGATATCGCTTTCGCCTTCATCGAAGCGATCTACCGGGCACCCCCGATGTCGTCTTTCCGGGATTGCGCAAGGCCATCTTCGTGCACGGCTGCTTCTGGCACCAGCACGCGGGATGTCGTCTCGCCCGGCAGCCCAAGTCTCGTCTCGACTACTGGATGCCCAAGCTTGCTCGAAATTCGAGACGGGACCTCGATGCCCTGGAAAAGCTAAACTCTCTTGGTTGGGTTTGCCTAGTTATCTGGGAATGCGAGACAGCGAATGCCGATCAGCTCCGCATCACCCTAGCACGCTTCCTGAGTTCGCCCGTGTAATCAATGTTGGCAGGTGTTCAGCTTCCAGCGAAAGCAGCTAAGAGAGCTGATCTAACGGGAATTAGCCATGGCGATTGCACGTAAGATTGAAGCGCTTCCGATTGACGAACTCTTTCTGGATCCGCTGAATCCTCGCCTCGGACGCTCGAACACGGGCCCCGAGCTGCGCCAGTCGCAAATCATGAAACTCATGAAGGGCTGGACGCTCGACGAATTGGCCACGTCATTTCTAGAAAGTGGCTATTGGCCTCACGAAGCTCTGATCATCGTCAAAGAAAAGCTTTACGGAAAAGAGCAGTGGGTAGTCGTCGAGGGGAACCGGCGCCTTGCGACCCTGAAATATCTATACGACGCAGCCAAGGGCAAGCCGGCCGAGTCTCGCTGGCAAGAGTTCGCGGAGGACCTTGATCCAAACGACGAGCTTTTCACTGAGATACCCGTCATTAAGGCTGACGAGCGGAAGGACGTCGAGAATTTCCTGGGGTTTCGTCACGTCACCGGCATCAAAGAGTGGAAACCAGCCGAAAAGGCACAGTTCATTTCGCACCTCATTGAAGACCGTAAGATGTCATACGAGGAAGTCCGCAAGCGCATCGGAAGCAGGACTCCGACTGTTCGACAGAGCTACATCTCCTACAAATTGCTACTTCAAATGGAGGGCGAAGAAGAGATTTCGCTCGAGGCAGTGGAAAAGAAGTTCAGCGTGCTTTTCCTGTCGCTTCGGACTGAGGGCGTAAGAACATATTTAAACATCGACATCCAGGCTGAGCCCGAGAAAGCTCGCAGGCCGGTTCCACAAAATCACCTGACGAATTTGCGAAATTTCGCGCTTTGGCTTTTCGGCGATGAGAAGCGCCTCCCTATCGTGCGCGAATCCCGTCAAGTGGATGATTTTGGTCGCATTTTGGAAAGCCGCAAGGCAGTCGACTATCTCGAAAGATCGGAGCGGCCGAGCTTTGAGATCGCTTGGCAAATGGCCGGAGGTGACGAACCTGAAGTTGTTCGGTTAGTTGAAGAAGCTGCGGACAATATTTCCGTCGCTTTAAGCCGGGCGCATCGGTACGTGAAATCTAAGAAGCTCGACACAGCGGTCGAGCGCCTTGCGACCGACTTTGCGCAACTCCTCACTCTCTTTCCCCGAAGTAAGGCGCTGATCTGTGACGAGGACGAGTAATGTTCGCGTTGCCGGAAAAAATGTTCGTTTCGAAGACGAAGCACAATTGTGATTTGCAAATCTTTTGCGATTGGATCGAGATCAACGCTCTTTTCCTCGGGCAAGAGGTCAGTGGCTCCGATTTGGTCGATATCTTGATCGAGAACCATATTTATAGCGATCAGGATTTTGCGTGGGAGTTTGTCAACAACGCGTTTTCGACACTGGATGTGCGCCGGCAACTCCTAGGCCACGGTTATCCTTTAGTGCCCTTCGAGGATGGCTATGAGGGCGTTGGTGAATGGGAGGATTTTGCACCTTACGCGTTTTGTTTGATGCTTTCCCTTGCGCGGTCGCACCCCGGATGGATTCGAGGCAACTTTACGGCTGACTACACGGAGCAGGGCGAACTCTTTGAGGATTTGACAGCTGAGGCACTGCGTCGTGTTTTGCCTGGCTGGCAGGTGCGGTCAACAGGATGGAGCAAAGCGCGCGTCAGTCATTTGAAGACCATTGTTGAGGAGATCTGCACACTCCTCAACGAAGCGGCTGGAGATGTATATCGCTGGACAAGGGTGAGCGAAGGAGGCCGGTCTCGATCTCATTTCGTACAGGCAATTCGCAGACAATAATGTCGGTGTCCCAGTTTACTTGTGGCAGTGCGCCAGCGGAACAGATTGGCAACGGAAGAGAAAGACACCCGACACAAAAACGTGGTCAAAAATCATCACATGGGCGGTCAACCCACGACGAGCGATGGCGATGCCCTTTGCTGTGACAGACACTGAGGTCCGTCAAAGCAGCGTCGTCGTGGCCGGCCTTCTCCTTGACCGTCACCGGCTCCTCGAACCGGGGATATCCGATCAGGACTGGGTTTCGCCTGCTCTTCGAGAGCGGTTAATTAACTGGCTGTGGCCCCGGGTTGCTGTGCTGCCGCAGTATGAAACTCCGGCATGAGGTCGACGGATACTGCTCGTTGGCGGGGACTCGGGCCTTTCCCGGTTCCAGGATGACTCGGACGGCTAGCAACAAGTGGGATGTATTTCGGCGGAATTTTCTGAAGCCGCGCCGGTGGCGGAACAGAGTCGGCGCGCGAGATCGCGTGAGCTGACGGCCCATCCGCTTGATGTCCAAGATGCAGCGCCAAAGCGCGCGCGAGTATTTCACTCATCAATGGCGGGACCGCATTTCCGATCTGTCGCCGTCGAGAGACACGATTGCCGGTGATCCGATAACTGGTTGGGAACGTTTGGAGGGCAGCCAGCTCCCTTGTAGAGAGATGACGATTGGTCCAATGAAATGGCCCTGCGTCTTGCGCCGGGGTCGCGACAATTGTGGGCGCTGGTTCAGCTTTGCTCAGCTTCTGCAAAAATGACCAATATCGAGTTCGCCAGCCGAACAATTCAACTCCGCCGCCCCTCGCCGTATGCCAAAGATAGTTCTGACCCTCCGGGATTGTCGGGATGAGCTCGGCCCATTTGCCTTTTGGCTGAACATCTTCCGTTCTCGGCCGCTTGAAGTTCCTAAGGGCGTCCCAAGCGGTCACGTGTGCGTCGGCGTGCGTAGGCTCTGGAAAGGTGAATTGGCCATCGATGGAGCCCACCCCGAAAAACCGTTCCCGCTTCTGTGGCACCCCAAAGTCTGCGCAATTCAGCACGCGCCAATTAAACTGGTAGTCGAGACCCTGGACCCGAAGCCGATCGAGTGCATCTTCCACGAAATCAACACCGCCAGCTGTAACGAATCCGGGGACGTTCTCGATGAGGAAACAGCTCGGTTGAAGCTTCGCAACCGCGGCCATGAATGTGCTGACACAGCCCGCTCGCTTATCTGCCAGTCCCTGTGCGGACGTGCTGCTCCAATAGGCGCTCTTTGAAAACGGCTGGCATGGGGGTCCGCCAAATAGCACTTGAGGCCGAAGCGCTTTAACCTGATCTCTTACGAGCCATTCCTCGACACTATCTTGCACAACGTCTCGAAAGCCATTGGCCCGAAGCGTTTCGCAGCAATCAGAATCCTGTTCAACCGAAGCAACTATCGAAAACCCGGCGGCGCGAAATCCAAGATCGAGGCCGCCCGCGCCGCTAAATAGACTCACTCCCTTCACGTGAGGAACCTCAAGCGGCGCTCCGAGCTCGGGAGGCGAGCCAGCGGTTGCGGCGATAGATCACAGCAGGAACAGATATGTCGAAGAAGTTCGAAATCTGGGTGTTAGTGGCTCCCTCCGCCAGCATCTTGTGAATCTTGACGACGCCGGCTTCGGTAAGATTGCCGCGTTCGTCCTTATAGCCCGGCGCTCGCGGGCCACTTGCCTTCATGCCCTCCACGATACGCCAGAGCTTGTCCTTATGCTTGTCGGCCTCCGCTAGCGCGTCGGACAGTAGTTCAAGTTCGGTGACGAGTTTCTCTAGGTCGTCTGGCATGCAAGAGCCTCCATCCGACCAAGATAAATAAATCTGTTTGAAAAAAGAATCAAATAATTTTTTTCTCGATAGACTAGGCCCGTTTCTGCTTGCGCCTCACAGCTGCGCTCGAACGGTGCTGTCCATGCTCGGTCTTCCCTTCGCGATGACGCTTTAGGCGTCGTCGCCCATTCGGAGGGCAGCAATGAACGCCTCTTGAGGTATGGATACTGATCCATATTCCCTCATGCGCTTTTTGCCTTCCTTTTGCTTCTCCAAGAGCTTCCGTTTGCGAGTGGCGTCACCCCCATAACATTTAGCGGTAACGTCTTTTCTGAGGGCCCCGATCGTCTCTCTCGCGATGATCTTGCCGCCGATCGCGGCCTGGATCGGGATCTTGAACAGGTGGCGGGGGATGAGGTCCTTCAACCGCTCGCACATGCCGCGGCCGCGCGCCTCGGCATTGGCGCGGTGGACGATCATGCTCAGCGCATCGACCGGCTCGTTGTTGACCAGGATGCTCATCTTGACGAGGTCGCCTTCGCGGTGGCCGACCTGGTGGTAATCGAACGACGCGTAGCCGCGGCTGATCGACTTTAAGCGGTCGTAGAAATCGAACACGACCTCGTTGAGCGGGAGCTCGTATTTCAGCATCGCCCGCGTGTGGCTTCCGGAGCCGACATAGGTGAGGTCCTTCTGGATCCCGCGGCGGTCCTGGCACAGCTTCAGGATGGAGCCCAAGTATTCGTCGGGCGTGTAGATGGTCGCCTCGATCCACGGCTCCTCGACCATTTCGATCGCATTCGCGTCCGGCCAGTCGGCCGGGTTGTGGATTTCGAGCGGCTGCGGTTGGCCGCGAAGGTGCACCTCATAGACCACGCTCGGCGCGGTGGTGATGAGGTCGAGGTCATATTCACGGGTCAGCCGCTCCTGGATGATCTCGAGGTGCAGCAGGCCGAGGAAGCCGCAGCGGAAGCCGAAGCCGAGCGCCGCGCTGGTCTCCATCTCGAAGCTGAACGAGGCGTCGTTGAGGCGGAGCTTGTAGAGGCTTTCGCGGAGCTTCTCGAAGTCGGCGGCGTCGGTGGGAAATAAGCCGCAGAAGACGACCGGCTGGACTTCCTTGAAGCCGGGGAGAGCCGCCGCGGCCGGCCTTTTGGCGTCGGTGATGGTGTCGCCGACGCGGGTCTCGGCGACTTCCTTGATCTGCGCGGTGATGAAGCCGATCTCGCCGGGGCCGAGCTCGGGGAGGTCGGTGCGCTTGGGGGTGAAGCA
>JAEZIO010000059.1 GCA_023436615.1 Pseudomonadota bacterium
ACGGCGCCGATTACATCAAGAAGTTCGATACCGAGAAATTTCCGGTCAAATTCGCTTGCGAGGTGAAGGATTTCGATCCGCTCAGCTTCCTCGATAAGAAGGAAGCGAGGCGGATGGGAGGCTTCACCCATTTCGCGTTGGCTGCATCCGACGAGGCGGTCAAGCACAGCGGCTTGAAGATCGACGATTCGAATGCGGAGATGGTTGGCACGTACATCAGCTCCGGGATCGGCGATTTTTGGGCGATCGAGCGGGAGCACGAAAAACTGCTCAACTCCGGCCCGGACCGCGTTTCGCCGTTCTTTATCGTCTCGGCGATCGTGAACCTGGCGGCGGGGAACGTTTCGATAAGGCATGGCGCGAAGGGGCCGAATTCGGCCACGGCGACCGCTTGTTCGGCCGGGGCCCACGCCATCGGCGACAGCTTCCGGCTCATCGAACGCGGCGATGCAGACGCGATGATCTGCGGCGGTGCCGAAAGCGCGATCACACCGATGTCGGTAGCGGGCTTTGCTTCGATGCGGGCGCTTTCTACTCGCAACGACGATCCGAAGCATGCTTCGCGGCCATTCGACGCCGAGCGTGACGGGTTCGTGATCGGCGAGGGGGCAGGGATCCTGATCCTTGAAGAGCTCGAGTTCGCGAAGGCTCGCGGAGCAAACATCCTCGCGGAGATCGTCGGTTACGGCATGAGCGGGGATGCGTTCCACGTTACGATGCCGGACGAAACCGGATCGGGAGCCATACGCGTAATGCAACGTGCGATCAAGGACGCCGGGATCACTCCGGATCAGATCGGCTACGTGAACGCACACGGTACTTCGACCCCCTACAACGACAAGTTCGAGACGCTCGCGATCAAGCAAGTCTTTGGCGACCACGCCAAGAACGGGCTTGCGGTAAGCTCGACCAAGTCGATGACCGGGCACGCGCTCGGTGCGGCCGGCGGGATCGAGGCGGTGTTCTCTGTGTTGGCTATCACTGAGAAGAAGCTGCCACCGACCATAAACTATGAATTCCCGGACCCGGATTGCGATCTCGATTACATTCCGAACGTAGCCCGGGAAGCGGAAGTGGAGTACGCTCTTTCGAATAGTTTCGGGTTCGGCGGCACGAACGCATGCCTTATATTTAAGCGGTATTCGGAATAATCCAGAGCGTTTCCACCGATTTGAGGTTGAAACGCTCTTTGTGTATTTTGTGAATGAATACTCATTCAGTTCATAATCCGATATGAAGATCATAGTTTTGATGAAGCAGGTCGCGAACAAGGATGCGGTGTTGCGCATCGGCGCGGACGAAAAATGGATCAACGAGGCGGACGTTTCGCAGCAAACGAACGAATCCGACGGCTACGCCCTCGAAGAGGCCCTGAGGCTCAAGGAAGCAAAGGTCGAAGGCGAGGTCATCGTTTGTTCGCTGGGGCCGCAATCTGCCAAGACAGTTATCAAGGATGCCCTTGCACGCGGTGCCGATAGGGCGATACACGTTTTGCACGATCAGCCGAACAAGCTTTCCCCTTACCAGATCGCAAAGGCGATCGCGGATGCGATCCGTGAGGAGAATGCGGACCTCGTGTTCACCGGTTTGCAGTCCGACGATGCCAGCTACGGTCAGACCGGCGTGATCCTGGCCGAGTTGCTCGGTATTCCTCATGCGACGATCGTGATCGAGGTCGACCGCGGTTCGCTCGGCGATACGCTTCGGGTCAAACGCGAGTTGGAGAGCGGCTGGTATCAATGGTTCACGTATAAGCTGCCGGCGTTGCTGACCATTCAGTCCGGTATCTCGCAGATCCGCTATGCCTCGCTGAAGGGGATCATGGCGGCGAAGAAAAAGGAGATCCGCGACGTGAACGCGGCGGTGGAAGATTTCGCCGGGGCACAGACGATCCAGAAGGTTTACATGCCGCTGAAGACGAAGCAGACGCAGTTGCTCGGTAACGGCGACGCGAAGGCCGGTGCGGTCGAACTGGTGGAAAAACTGCGGTCGGAGGTGCGGGTGATATGATCCTGGTTTTCATAGAACATAAAGATTGCAATCTCAATAAGGTTTCGCTCGAAGCCATCGCGGCCGCGCAGGCGATCGGGAAAGATCTGGGGATGAAGGCCTCGGCCTTTATCCCGTGCACCGGCGATTGCCCGCTCGTTCAGGAGATCGCGGGATATGATCTGGAGAAGGTCATCGTTGCCAATAGCGACAAACTGGGCACGTACACTCCGGACGCTTACGCCGATGCGTGGGAGCAGGTGATCAAGGCCACCAATCCGCAGTATGTCGTGATGGCCCATACCTATCAGGTCCGCGACTTCGCTCCGAAGGTGGCTGCACGGCTTGGCCGGGAAGTCGTGGGCGACTGTATTCGCTATCGTGCGGAAGGCGGGAAACTCGTACTCACGCGCCGTATCTTTCTCGGCAAGCTTGACGCCGATGTCACCGTCGGCGGGGATGCTCCATATTTCGTTACGTTCCAGTCGGGAGCGTTTCGCGGGGACAATGCCGCGAAGGGCAGTGCTGCGGTCGAAACGATCGACATCAATGTCGGTGATATCCGGATGACCGCCGAGGAGCCATTCCAGGAAGCCAAGGCGTCGGTGGACCTGACCAAGTCGGAAGTGATCGTGGCGATCGGCCGCGGGATCAAATCGCAGGAAAACATCGCCGTTGCGGAGCAGCTTGCGCAGGTGCTTGGGGCGGATATCGCCGCCTCGCGGCCCATATGCGACAGCGATTGGCTGCCGATCGACAGGCAGATCGGTTCTTCGGGGCAGACGGTGGCGCCGAAGCTTTACATCGCTCTCGGTATCTCCGGAGCGATCCAGCACATCGTCGGGATGAAGAACGCCGGAACGATCGTGGCCATTAATAAGGACAGCGAAGCGCCGATCTTCGACATCGCCGATTACGGCATCGTCGGGGACCTCTTCGAAGCCGTGCCGGTTATGGTCGAGGAGATCAAGAAGGCGAAGGGTTAGTAAGGGATATTCGGTTTTCAAACATCCG
>JAEZIO010000051.1 GCA_023436615.1 Pseudomonadota bacterium
TCGGCCAGCACTGGATGTACGGCGGCAAGCACGTCCTCATCGTGTTCGACGACCTGTCGAAGCAGGCCGAGGCGTACCGCGCCGTGTCCCTGCTGCTGCGCCGCCCGCCGGGCCGCGAGGCGTACCCGGGCGACGTGTTCTACCTGCACTCCCGCCTGCTGGAGCGTTGCGCGAAGCTGTCCGACGAGCTCGGCGGCGGCTCGATGACCGGCCTGCCGTTCATCGAGACCAAGGCCAACGACGTCTCGGCGTACATCCCGACCAACGTCATCTCCATCACGGACGGCCAGATCTTCCTGCAGTCCGACCTGTTCAACGCGGACCAGCGCCCCGCCGTCGACGTGGGCATCTCGGTGTCCCGCGTCGGTGGTGCCGCGCAGGTCAAGGCGATGAAGCAGGTCTCGGGCACGCTGAAGCTCGACCTCGCGCAGTACCGGTCGCTCGAGGCGTTCGCGATGTTCGCGTCCGACCTGGACGCCGCGTCCCGCGCGCAGCTGACCCGCGGCGCCCGCCTCATGGAGCTGCTCAAGCAGCCCCAGTACTCGCCGTTCCCGGTCGAGGAGCAGGTGGCGTCGATCTGGGCCGGCACCAAGGGCAAGCTGGACGACGTGCCGGTGGAGGACGTCCGCCGGTTCGAGTCCGAGCTGCTGGACCACCTGCGCCGCAACACGGACGTGCTCAGCACGATCGCGAGCACGGGCAAGCTCGGCGACGACCTGGAGGCCGCGCTGGCCGCCGCCGTCGACGAGTTCCGCCACGGCTTCCTCAAGGGCGACGGCACGCCGCTGGTCGGCGCGGAGCAGCCCGAGGACGAGACGCCGGTCGAGCAGGAGCAGATCGTCCGGCAGAAGAAGGCCTGACGCATGGCCGGACAGCAGCGGGTCTACCGTCAGCGGATCAAGTCCACCCAGTCGCTGAAGAAGATGTTCCGCGCCCAGGAGCTGATCGCGGCGTCCCGCATCGGGCGCGCCCGCGACCGGATGGCGTCGGCGTCGCCGTACGCCCGCGCCATCACCCGGGCCGTCTCCGCGGTCGCGACGCACTCGGACGTCACGCACCCCCTGCTGGCGGAGCGCGAGGACACCAACCGCGTCGCGGTGCTGCTCATCGCCTCGGACCGCGGCATGGCGGGCGCCTACTCGGCGTCCGTCATCCGCGAGACCGAGCGGCTGATCGAGCGGCTCGAGGGCGAGGGCAAGGAGGTCGCGCTCTACATCAGCGGCCGCCGCGCCGAGTCCTACTACCGGTTCCGGCAGCGCGAGCTCGCGGGCGTGTGGACCGGGCAGTCCGACGCCCCGACGTCCGAGCTGGCGGAGGAGATCGCGAGCACCCTGCTCGAGGCCTTCGACGCCGACCCGGCCGACGGCGGCGTGGGGGAGCTGCACATCGTGTCGACGCAGTTCGTCAACATGGTGAGCCAGCGCCCCCAGGTCATCCGGATGCTGCCGCTCGAGGTCGTCGAGGGCGTCGCCCCCGCCGGCGAGCACGAGGCGCTCCCGCTGTACGACTTCGAGCCCGACGCGGCCGAGGTGCTGGACGCGCTGCTCCCGCGGTACGTGCGCACCCGGATCTTCGCCTGCCTGCTGCAGGCGGCCGCCTCCGAGCTCGCGGCGCGGCAGCGCGCGATGCACACCGCCACGGAGAACGCCGAGGACCTCATCCGCACGTACACGCGGCTGGCGAACCAGGCCCGCCAGGCCGAGATCACCCAGGAGATCAGCGAGATCGTGTCGGGCGCCGACGCGCTCGCCTCCTGAACCGCCCGACCGCACGACCCGAACCAGCCCGCCGGACACCGGCGGACGACCGAAGGCAGGCAGACATGACCGCGACCACCGTCGACGCGAAGGACACCACGGCCACGCCCGGCGTGGGCCGCGTCGCCCGTGTGATCGGGCCCGTCGTGGACATCGAGTTCCCCGCGGACCAGATCCCCGACATCTACAACGCGCTGACCGTCCACATCGACCTGTCCGCGCAGGGCGAGGGCGAGGAGTCCGGCGGGTTCACGATGACGCTCGAGGTCGCGCAGCACCTCGGCGACTCGCTGGTGCGCGCGATCGCGCTGAAGCCGACCGACGGCCTCGTGCGCGGCGCCCAGGTCACCGACACCGGCGCGCCGATCTCGGTGCCGGTCGGCGACGTCACCAAGGGCCACGTGTTCAACGTGACCGGCGAGGTGCTCAACCTCGCCGAGGGCGAGCGGTTCGAGGTCACCGAGCGCTGGCCGATCCACCGCAAGGCCCCGGCCTTCGACCAGCTCGAGTCGAAGACCCAGATGTTCGAGACCGGCATCAAGGTCATCGACCTGCTCACGCCGTACGTGCTCGGCGGGAAGATCGGCCTGTTCGGCGGCGCGGGCGTCGGCAAGACCGTGCTGATCCAGGAGCTGATCAACAACATCGCCAAGGGCCACGGCGGAACGTCGGTTTTCGCCGGCGTCGGCGAGCGCACGCGCGAGGGCAACGACCTCTATCACGAGTTCCTCGACGCCGGGGTCATCGCCAAGGACGCGAACGGCGTGGCGACGTCCGAAGGGTCGAAGGTGGCGCTGGTCTACGGCCAGATGAACGAGCCGCCGGGAGCGCGCGCGCGCGTCGCTCTCTCGGGCCTGACTCTCGCGGAATATTTCCGCGACGTCGAAGGCCAGGACGTGCTCTTCTTCGTCGACAACATCTTCCGCTTCACCCAGGCCGGTTCGGAAGTGTCGGCGCTGCTCGGACGCATCCCTTCCGCCGTCGGATATCAGCCGACCCTGGCGACGGACATGGGCGCACTACAGGAGCGCATCACCTCGACGACCAAGGGCTCGATCACCTCGGTGCAGGCCATCTACGTGCCAGCGGACGACTTGACCGACCCGGCGCCGGCAACCTCGTTCGCCCACCTCGACGCGACGACGGTGCTGTCGCGCGCAATTTCGGAGCTCGGCATCTACCCGGCCGTCGACCCGCTCGATTCCACCAGCCGCGTGCTTGAGCCGCGCACCGTCGGGCAGGAGCATTACGAGACCGCCCGCGCCGTCCAGGAGACGCTGCAGCGCTACAAGAGCCTGCAGGACATCATCGCGATCCTGGGAATGGACGAGCTTTCGGAAGAGGATAAGCTGGTCGTCAGCCGCGCCCGCAAGATCCAGCGCTTCCTGAGCCAGCCGTTCCACGTCGCCGAGGTCTTCACCGGCATTCCGGGCAAGTTCGTGCAGATCGAGGACACCATCCGCTCGTTCAAGGCGGTCGTCAGCGGCGAGTACGACCACCTGCCCGAGAGCGCGTTCTACATGGTCGGCGGCATCGACGAGGCGGTGGCGAAGGCCGAGAAGCTCGCGGCGGAGGCTTGATTGGCCGACCTGCACTTCGAGCTCGTCACTCCGGACCGGCTGGTGATGTCGGACGACGTCCACATGGTCGTCGTCCCCGGCACGGAAGGCCAGTCGGGCATCATGGCGGGCCACGCGCCCTACATGACGGTGCTCAAGGACGGTGACGAAGTAGCCGTCTATCGCAGCCCGGGCGCGACTCCGGAGCGCATCGCGGTCAGCGGCGGCTTCGCGGAGGTTGGCGCGAACGGCCTCACCATCCTCGCGGAGAAGGCCGGCGAGTGAGGCGCGAGGCGCCGCGCGCCAGAAAATAAACGCAGTTAGCTTTTCCTAAAACATTCGTTCCTATCCCCTGTCCGGAAGCGTTTCGGCGGATTTGCACTCGGGGTAGGAATGAACGCATTCGGAAAGCGTGGCAGTCTGACGGCCGGTCAGCGTCCGTCGTTCGGCGTCGCCAAGCCCATGAAGGGCACTCCCGGGGGCGTGGCCGCGACGTCGCCTGAGGGCGGAAACCAGTTCCCGCCGATCGAAGACCTCGTGCCGCCAACTGACGGCGAAGGGGGCGAAGCATCGCCGCCGCCAGTTCCGGGCGGTGCGATGGACCGCCTGAACAGCCGCCAGAATGCCAGCGGCGAGCAGGGAAGCAGCAAGGTCGAGGGCTTCGAAGCCTCGGTGCACAAGATCAAGGAGCAAGTGCTCCCGCGCCTGCTCGAGCGCGTCGATCCGGAAGCCGCGGCGACTCTCCAGAAGGACGAACTGGCGGAGGAATTCCGCCCGATCATTTCGGAAGTGCTGGCCGAGCTGAAGATCACGCTCAACCGGCGGGAGCAATTCGCGCTCGAAAAAGTGCTCGTCGACGAGCTGCTCGGGCTCGGCCCGCTCGAAGAACTGCTCGCCGATCCGAACATCAGCGACATCATGGTCAACGGGCCGGAGCAGACCTTCGTCGAGCGCAAGGGCAAGCTCGAGCTGGCCCAGATCCAGTTCCGGGATGAAGAGCATCTGTTCCAGATCGCCCAGCGGATCGTGAACAAGGTCGGACGCCGCGTCGACCAGACCACGCCCCTTGCCGACGCCCGTCTCCAGGACGGCAGCCGCGTCAACGTCATCATTCCGCCGCTCAGCCTTCGCGGCACCGCGATCTCGATCCGTAAATTCTCCGAGAAGCCGATCACCATCGACATGATGCGCGGCTTCGGATCCATGTCCGAGAAGATGGGCACCGTGCTGAAGATCGCCGGCGCGTCGCGGATGAACGTCATCATCTCGGGCGGTACCGGTTCGGGTAAGACGACGATGCTGAACGCCCTTTCGAAAATGATCGACCCGGGCGAGCGCGTGATCACGATCGAAGATGCCGCGGAGCTTCGGCTTCAGCAGCCGCACTGGCTGCCGCTCGAAACGCGCCCGGCGAACCTCGAGGGCCAGGGCGCGATCACCATCCGCGATCTCGTCATCAACGCCCTGCGTATGCGTCCTGACCGGATCATCCTGGGCGAAATTCGCGGCAGCGAGTGTTTCGACCTGCTCGCCGCCATGAACACCGGTCATGACGGATCGATGGCGACGCTCCACTCCAACTCCCCGCGCGAATGCCTCGCGCGCATGGAGAACATGGTGATGATGTCGGACATCAAGATCCCGAAGGAGGCGATCAGCCGCCAGATCGCGGATTCGGTCGATCTCATCGTCCAGGTGAAGCGCCTCCGCGACGGCTCGCGCCGCACGACCAACATCACCGAAGTGATCGGGATGGAAGGCGACGTCATCGTCACCCAGGAGCTGTTCAAGTTCGAATATCTCGACGAGAGCGCGGACGGGAAGATCATCGGCGAATATCGGTCGATGGGCCTTCGCCCTTACACGCTGGAAAAAGCGAAGCAGTTCGGCTTCGATCAGCCCTACCTGGAGGCATGCCTCTAACAGGCGCTACGGCAACTGACCGCCCGCCCGGAACAGCGCCAGCCCGACGAACACCGCAACGATGCTGACGACGACGGAGCCAACGACGTAAGCCGCCGCCTGCCCGTAGCTGTGGCGCTCGACAAGCAGCGCCGCGTCGAGGCTGAACGCGGAAAAGGTCGTGAAACCGCCGAGCACGCCGGTCGTCAGGAACAGCCTGACGTGCTGGTTGATGCCCATGCGATAGGCAAAATAGCCGGCGAGGAGGCCCATCGCCAGCGAGCCGGCGACGTTCACGACCAGCGTTCCGAAGGGAAAGCCATAGCCGAAAAGCCGCGCCGCCGCGACATTGACGCCGTGGCGCATCGCGCCCCCGAGACCGGCGCCGACGAAGACGATCAGATACAGCATCGAATGGAAAAAATGGTGGGCGTGGCAAGGATTGAACTTGCGACCCCTGCGATGTCAACACAGTGCTCTACCACTGAGCTACACGCCCACTCGGGGGAGGCATTTAGGGGCGGGCGATTGAGCGCGCAACCGCCTTGCGGCGCTTTTTACAGACGGCCGTGCTGGTCTTCGGTCTGGAAGATTCGATCCACCTCCGCGACGAGATCCTTCAGGTGGAACGGCTTCGAAAGCATCTTCGCTTCGGGCGCGGCGCGACCGCTCTGCAGCGCCACCGCGGCGAAGCCGGTGATGAACATCACCCGGATCTCGGGGTCCATCGCAGATGCCTTTTGGGCAAGCTCGATCCCGTCCATCTCCGGCATGACGATGTCGGTGAGGAGCAGGTCGTACCGCTCGCTTTCCAGCAGCGGAATCGCTTCCGTGCCGCAGCCCACGGCATCGACGTCATAGCCGACGCGCTGCAGCGCACGCTGCAGATATTCACGCATCGACGTGTCGTCTTCGGCAAGGAGGATTCGCGCCATCGCCATTATCATGCGCCCGTGAAGCGACATTTTCCAGAAGCGAATGAGGAGGCCAAGCGTTGCAGCCGCTCCCTGCCGGTCCTAAAGTGGGACAGTTGTCCGTGAATTGCCTGCCTCCTCCGAGAATTCACCCGTCGCGCGGCGTCCTGCCGGTGCTGATTTCGGTGCCGCACGCCGGGCGCGACTATCCCGACTGGCTCGTGGAGCTTTCGACCCAGGGGCGAAAACCCCTCGAATCGCTCGAAGACCCGCTGGTGGACCGGCTGGTCTGGCGAGCGCTAGGATTGGGGGTCGCGGCGGTCGTCGCCCAGGCGCCGCGCGCAGCCGTGGACTGCAACCGGGCGGAAGACGAAATCGACCCCGCGAGCATCCACGTCGAGCGGCGGACCCGTCCAAGCCCGCGCGCGCGCGGCGGCCTTGGAATCGTGCCGTCGCGGACGGCCGCTCACGGCCACCTTTGGAGCCGGCCGATCACGTCCGAGAATCTGGAGTCACGCCTGGAGCAGGCGTACCGGCCCTACCACGCCGCGATCGAAGGGCAGCTTGCACACCTCGGCGACCGCTTCGGCTGCGCCCTCCTCCTCGATTGCCATTCGATGCCTCCGTCCAAGGGCGGCGCCGAGGTCGTGTTCGGCGACCGCTACGGCCGCAGCGCCGCGCCTTGGCTCATGTCGGAGGCGCTCGCCGTTGCCACGGAGAGGGGCTTCGCCGCCGCCGCCAATGACCCGTTCGCCGGCGGCCACATCCTGGATCGCCACGCAGCGCCGCAGAATCAGGTCCACGCGCTTCAGATCGAGATTGACCGCCGGTGTTACCTCGACCCTCACGGGAGGCCGGGCCGCCGCTTCGACGAGGTCGCCGCGCTGATCGAGATGCTGACCGAACGACTGGGCCGCGCGCTGCTGCAACGCCGCCTCCCCGCCGCCGCCGAGTAAAGGCAAGAAAAAGCGCCGCTCCGACAGGTGCGGAGCGGCGCAGTTCAGGGAGGAAACGCGCCCTTCGGGGGCGCGAGCCTGGCGGGACCCCGTAAGGGGAAGCGCGGGGCCGCCCGGCGCTTGTCGAGATGGCGACGGGACTGGGCGGATCAAGTCTGTCCACCGCTCAATCGCCACCGGCTGCCGCCCCCGCGCGGGACGGCCTTCCGCGATTACGCCTGGGCGGGTTGCCGCAACGAGGTTCCCATCGGTCCCTTCCCCTGCTCGACCTGCCTGGTGAACAGGTCGCGCACGAGCGACAGCGAGAAGAGGTGCGCATAAATAAGCGGCAGCAGCCCGCTCTGGTTGAACTTGCGCAGCTCGTCGCCGCGAAGGTCGCGAAGCTTTTCCTCGTCCACCATCCGGAAGCCGCGGTAGACGAACGGCTGAGTGGCGCCCTCCGGCTGGATCGCCACCTCGCCATCCATCAGCAGCCCGCTCTTCTGCAGGTCCTCGATGAAGGCGGCGGTGCGCTGGCCCGCGGTCTCGAACTGCTCGCAGAAGTCGAGGATCGCCTTGGTCGCGCTGCTCGGCGTCTCGTCCTCGTTGAACAAAGGTTCGCCCTCGTCGAATTCACCGACGGCGCCGCTCGTCGGGTCGAAGCACAGCGACAGCTCGTCGCTCTCGGGCCGGAGCCGCGCGAGCAGGAACGGATAGCGGCGGATATAGGCCGGGATGTAGAGGTTCTCCTCGAGCGCACGACCGTTCTCGTCGAGGAACGCGTTGACGCCTTCGGTGAGGCCCATCAGCGCCAGCGGCACCGGCTGCTCGCCGACAGCGAAGATGATCGGATAGTGGCGCGCGAGCAGCGGGAACTCGTCGACCGTCGCGGGGATCGCGTGGATCGTGGCGATCGCCGGCGCCTTCTCGATGATGCGCACGTTCATCTTTCCGTGGACCGTCGAACTCAAGGGCTCGAGCGCGGAATAAAGGAGCGGCAGCTGCTGCTGGGTTGGCGCTTCGGTCGCCATTGAAAAATTCTCCCGAGGGTTCTGTCTTGAGGCTTCGCGTTAGCTGGGCCGTGCCGGAAACCCACCACTCCGGGTGGTGGTGCTGGTTTTCGCCATCGAGCCGGAATTGGCGGACGCCTTATGCAAGCACCGGCGGTTTCGCAACTGGTCTTGCCCCCGCAGGCGCTTTCAATTCATCGATTGTTCAACGCCTCCCTGCGACGGCGGGAGACCGATGGGGCCCGACCAGTGACATTCGCCGCGTTCTTTGCGCTGTTCCCGAGCTTGCTCGCGATGATCGGCATCGGCGCGCCCGGCGAGCACGATAAGGTCCGAAGCCTGCTGGTCGAGGACCAGCTGGTCCTTCGCGTGCCCGTGCGGCCGCCGCCCCCGCAGGTCGAGTGGATCGAGAAAAAGGGCCCCAAGTGCATCGACGCCGGCGCGATCCGCGGCGCGTTTTTGTCGGGGGAGGATCATGTCGATTTCCTGCTCAGCGGCCGGCGGCTGCTTCGCGCGAAGCTGGCCGACGACTGCCCGGCGCTCGATTTCTACGACGGTTTCTACCTCAGCTCCGTCGACGAGCAGATCTGCATAAAGCGCGACGTCGTGCGCTCGCGCATGGGGGGAACGTGCGAGATCAGGCGGTTCCGGACGCTTCAACCGAAGCACGGTTAGCCTTGAAACTTCGGCTCGCACGCATCATAGCCTCTTGAGGGCGCGGCAGCCGTCTTGGCGCCGCTCATATCATCCGAGTTTTCAATGACTTTTGCCGATCTCGGCCTTTCCCCTGAATTGCTGCGCGCCGTCGAGGACAGCGGGTACAACGATCCGACGCCGATCCAGCGAGGGGCGATACCCGCGGTGCTGATGGGCAAGGACCTGATCGGCATAGCGCAAACGGGCACGGGCAAGACCGCCGGCTTCGTCCTGCCGATGATCGACATCCTCGACCACGGCCGCAGCCGGGCGCGGATGCCGCGTTCGCTCATCCTCGAGCCCACGCGCGAGCTGGCGGCGCAGGTCGCGGAGAATTTCGAGAAATACGGGAAGAACCACAAGCTCTCGATGGCGCTGCTGATCGGCGGGGTTCAGATGGGTGACCAGGTCAAGGCGCTCGAGAAGGGAGTCGACGTGCTGATCGCGACGCCCGGGCGGCTGATGGACCTGTTCGGACGCGGCAAGATCATGCTCAACGACTGCAACCTGTTGGTGATCGACGAAGCCGACCGGATGCTGGACATGGGCTTCATTCCCGACATCGAGGAAATCTGCACCAAGCTTCCCGCTTCGCGGCAGACCTTGCTGTTCTCGGCGACCATGCCGCCGCCGATCCAGAAGCTGGCGGCCAAGTTCCTGAAGGAGCCCAAGCGAGTCGAGGTCGCCCGCCCCGCGACCGCCAACGTCAACATCGACCAGCGGCTCGTGCAAGTGAAGCCGAACGACAAGCGCGAAACGCTTCGCAAGCTGCTCCGCGAGGAAGGCGTCAAGAACGCCATCATCTTCTGCAACCGCAAGACCACGGTGCGCGAGCTGACCACGAGCCTGCGGCGAGCGCATTTCCACGCCGGGCAGATCCACGGCGACATGGACCAGTCGGACCGGATCGCCGAGCTCGACCGATTCAAGCGCGACGAGCTCAACATTCTCGTCGCGTCGGACGTCGCCGCGCGCGGGCTCGACATCAAGGGCGTCAGCCACGTGTTCAACTATGACGTGCCGTGGCAGCCGGACGATTACATCCACCGCATCGGCCGGACCGGCCGCGCCGGGGCGAAGGGCATCGCGATCACGCTTGCGACCCGCGAGGACGCCGAGGCCGTCGCCTCGATCGAGAAGCTGCTCGGCAGCCCGATCCCCAGGCTTGGCGCCGCCGCCGAGCCCGCCGCCGAGACGATGAAAGAGGCGCGTGAGCAACGGACGGAGCCTGAGAAGCGCAAGCCGGAAGCGAAGCGCGAGCAGCGCAAGCCAGAGCCGAAGCCGGCGCAATCGAGCGAGGAACAGCCGGTCGACGCGGATGCCGAGTGGAACGGCCCGCTCCCCAGCTTTCTCTCCGTCAGCGCCAGCTAGAGGCCGCCGGCCACTGCGGGCACAGGCGCGACACTGGAAACGTGTCGAGCGGCTCCCTAGCTCGCGATCCTAACGGAAAAAGGGATCGCGGGAATGACCGACTACGTGCCTCCGAAAGTGTGGAAATGGGACGCGCCGAGCGGCGGCCAGTTCGCCAATATCAACCGCCCGATAGCCGGTCCGACGCACGACAAGGCGCTTCCCGTCGGCAAGCATCCGTTCCAGCTTTACTCCCTTGCGACGCCGAACGGGCAGAAGGCCGCGATCATGTTCGAGGAGCTGCTCGAGAAAGGCCATAGCAACGCCGAATATGATGCCTGGCCGATCCGAATCGGCGAGGGCGATCAGTTTTCGACCGGCTTCGTCGAAGTGAACCCGAACTCCAAAATCCCAGCCCTCCTCGATCGCAGCGGAGCGGAACCCGTCCGCGTCTTCGAAAGTGGCGCCATCCTCATCTATCTCGCTGAGAAGTTCGGCGAATTCCTGCCATCTTCGGGGGCGCAGCGCGCCGAAACGCTATCGTGGCTGTTCTGGCAGATGGGCAGCGCGCCCTTCCTCGGCGGCGGCTTCGGCCATTTCTTCGCCTACGCGCCCGAGAAGTTCGAATATGCGATCAACCGCTATGCGATGGAAGCGAAGCGCCAGTTCGACGTGCTGAACCGCCGTTTGGCCGAGAGCGAGTTCATCGCGGGAGCCGAATACAGCATCGCCGATATCGCGATCTGGCCCTGGTACGGCGGAGTCGCGCTGGGCAGGGGCTATGAGCGAGCCGACGAGTTCCTCGCGACGCACGAATACGAACATGTGATGCGCTGGGCGAAGCAGATCGATGCTCGGCCGGCCGTGAAGCGCGGGCGCATCGTCAATAAGCTGACGGGGGAGCTGTCCGAGCAGCTCCACGAGCGGCACGAAGCGAGCGACTTCGAGCTTCGGACGCAGGACAAGCTTCAGCGCCTCGGCGAAGCCGACGCGGTGAAGGACGACGCGATCTAGCCCGCGCGTCGATAGCGCTGGAGGAAGTCCGCCGCGAACGCCTGCATGCGTGAGCCAGCGATCGCTTCGCGCATCGCCTGCATCAGCCGCTGGTAGAACCACAGGTTGTGCTCGGTCATCAGCATCGCGCCGAGAATCTCGCCCGAGCGAACCAGATGATGGACGTAGCCCCGTTCGAAGGTCGAGCAGGTGGGACACGGGCAATCGGGCTCGACCGGCTGGCGATCCTCAGCGAAGCGGGCGTTGCGGATGTTGATGGGGCCGTCGGCGGTGAACGCCTGCCCCGTTCGGCCCGAGCGCGTGGGCAGCACGCAATCGAACATATCGATCCCGCGGAGGACCGACTCCACGAGATCGTCGGGCTTTCCGACCCCCATCAGGTAGCGCGGCTTGTCCGCGGGAAGCATCGGCGCCGCGAAGTCGAGCACCGCGCACATCGCTTCCTGCCCTTCGCCGACCGCGAGGCCGCCGACGGCGTACCCGTCGAAGCCGATTGCGATGAGTGACTCCGCCGAGCGGCCGCGGAGCTCCTCGTCGAGCCCGCCCTGCTGGATCCCGAACAAGGCGCCGCTGCCGGCAAATGCGGCTTTCGAGCGCTCTGCCCAGCGCATCGAGCGCTCCATGGCCGCCGCCTGCTGCTCGCGCGTGGCGCTCGCGGGGACGAGCTGGTCGAAAGCCATCACGATATCGGAGCCGAGCAGCGCCTGGATTTCCATCGAGCGTTCCGGCGAAAGCATGTGGCGCGACCCGTCGAGATGACTGGCGAAGGCGACGCCCTCCTCGCTCACCTTGGTCAGGTCGCTGAGGCTCATGACCTGATAGCCGCCGCTGTCGGTGAGGATCGGCCGCTTCCAGCCCATGAAGGCGTGCAGCCCGCCGAGACGCGCGATCCGCTCGGCCCCCGGGCGAAGCATCAGGTGATAGGTGTTGCCGAGGATGATGTCGGCGCCCGACGCGCGGACACCGTCGGGCTTCATCGCTTTGACCGTCGCCGCGGTGCCGACGGGCATGAAGGCGGGTGTGCGGATCTCGCCCCGCTCCATCCGGATCGTGCCCGTGCGCGCGGCGCCGTCTGTCCCGGCAATGGAAAAGGCGAAACGGGTCACGTCCGGCGCCTTGGCAGGAGCAGGCTGGCGTCGCCATAGGAATAGAAGCGGTATCCGGCTTCGATTGCGCGAGCGTAAGCCGCCTGCATCACGTCGAGGCCCATCAGCGCGCTCACCAGCATGAACAAGGTCGAGCGCGGCAGATGGAAGTTGGTCATCAGGCCGTCGACCGCCTTGAACTTGTAGCCTGGCGTGATGAAAATCGCGGTATCGCCTTCGAACGGCTCGATCGTCCCGCCCTCCCGCGCGGCGCTTTCGATCAGGCGGAGTGAGGTCGTGCCGACCGCGATCAGCCGCCCGCCGGCCCTCCGCGCCGAGTTCAGGCGGTCGGCGGTATCGGCATCGATACGGCCCCACTCCGAGTGCATCCGGTGGGCGGACGTGTCATCCGCCTTCACCGGGAGGAAGGTTCCGGCGCCGACGTGCAGCGTGACAGTTTCGCGGAGGACGCCGCGGGCGTCGAGCGCCTCGAGCAGGCGGCCGGTGAAGTGCAGCGCGGCCGTCGGCGCTGCTACGGCGCCTTCCTCGCGAGCGAACAGGGTTTGATAGTCCTCCCGGTCGGCTTCGTCGGCTGGCCGTTTCGAGGCGATGTAGGGCGGAAGCGGCATGCGCCCTGCCCGCTCGATCAACATCTCGACCGGCTCGTCACCGTGGAACTGGACGAGCACGCTCCCGTCTTCGCCGCGCTCGACGGCTGAAGCAGCTACCCCCTCGTCGAAGTCGATACGGTCGCCGATGCGCAGCCGCCTGGCGTTGCGAACGAACGCCCACCAGCTTCGCGGCCCATCGCGCTTGTGGAGCGTGACGCCGACGCGCGCGTCTCCCCGCCGGCCTTCGAGCTGAGCCGGAATGACCTTGGTGTCGTTGAAAAGCAGCACGTCCCCCGGGCGCAGCAGCTCCGGCAGCTCGAGCACCTGGCGGTCGAAGATCCTTTCATCATCGACCAGCAACAGCCGCGCGGAATCGCGCGGGCGCGCGGGCCTCAGCGCTATTCGGTCAGACGGTAAATCGAAATCGAAAAGGTCGACGCGCATCAGCCGCCGAGGCTGGCGTGCACGATCTTGGTCGGCTCGGCCGGCGGCTCGCCCGGAGCGATCCGGTCGACCACGTCCATCCCCGAGATGACCCGGCCGAACACCGTGTAATTGCCGTTGAGCGAGCCTTTGGGCGCGAACATGATGTAGAATTGGCTGTTCGCCGTATCGGTGCTTTCAGCGGTCCGCGCCGCTGCCACGGTGCCGCGAAGGTGAGGGAGCGAGTTGAACTCAGCCTTGAGGTCGGGGAGCTTCGATCCGCCCTCGCCGGTCCCGGTCGGGTCGCCGCCCTGCGCCATGAAGCCCGGAATGACCCGATGAAAAATCGTGCCGTCGTAAAAGCCCTGCCGAACCAGCGTCTGGACGCGCTGCACGTGGTTGGGCGCGGCGTCGGGGCGAAGCTGGATCACCACGGTCCCGCCGTTCGACAGTTGCAACGTGAGCCGGTTCGCCGGATCTGCAACCACCTCCGACGGCGGATTCATCGCGATCTGCGGCTGCGCCGGAGCTTCGGCCTTTGCGGCGATCAGTGCAAAGGCGAGCAGCGGCAAGGCGAGCAGTTTCATAGCAATCTTTCTACTTGCGGCCGAGCTGACGCGCGACGTCGGCGGCAACGGCCGGTGTGACGAACTTGTCGATCGATCCGCCATAGCGAGCGATCTCCTTAACCAGCCGTGACGCGATGGGCTGGAGGGAGACGGCTGCCATCAGGAAGACCGTCTCGATCTTGCTGTTGAGCTGCTGGTTCATGCCGGCCATCTGGAATTCATATTCGAAGTCTCCGGCGGCGCGCAGCCCGCGAATGATGATCGACGCGCCCTCGCGCTCGGCAAAATCCATCAGCAGCGAGTCGAAATCCACGACCACGATCCGGCCGTCGGCGATGCCGGCCGTCTCGCGGCTGACCATCGCAAGCCGCTCCTCGATCGAGAACAGCGGCTGTTTCGATGGATTTGTCGTTACTCCGATCACCAGCCGGTCGACGAGGTGCGTTGCGCGACGGATGATGTCGAGGTGCCCGAGCGTGATCGGATCGAACGTCCCCGGATAGACCCCCACTCGCTCCATTTACCTGTCCCGCTCGATCGCGAAGCGCGCCAGAGCGCGCAGCATGTCGGCTTCTTCGCCGTGGTCGGACAAGTGGTCAATGGCCTGCTCGACCAGCACGCGCCCCTGCTGCCGCGCGCGGTCGGCCCCCAGCAGCGAAACGAACGTCGCCTTTCCAGCCTGCGCATCTTTGCCCGTGCGCTTGCCCGCGTCCGCTTCGTTGCCGCTATGATCGATGAGGTCGTCGGTGATCTGGAACGCGAGCCCGACGTTTCGGGCGAAACCGCGATAGGGCGTTCGCGCTTCCCGGGCCAAGCGGATGAGGATGCACGGCGCCTCCACCGCATATTCGATCAGCGCGCCCGTCTTGAGCTGCTGGAGCCGGGTCACGGCGGCAAGGTCGAGCGATTCCCCCTCTGCCGCCAGGTCCATCATCTGTCCGCCAGCCATTCCGTTGGGACCCGAAGCCCGCGAAAGCTCGAGCACCAGCTCGCAGCGCACGTGCGGATCCTTGTGGGTCGCTTCGTGCGCGAGGATTTCGAAGGCGAGGGCGTGGAGGCTGTCGCCTGCGAGTACCGCGGTCGCCTCGTCGAACGCCTTATGGACAGTCGGCTTTCCGCGGCGCAGATCGTCGTCGTCCATGGCCGGCAAATCGTCGTGGATCAGGGAATATACGTGGATCGCCTCAATCGCCGCGGCAACGCGCAGTGCCTGCTCGTCAGCTATGCCGAAGAGGCGCGAAGCGGCGATCGTGAGCAGCGGCCGAAGTCTCTTCCCCCCACCGATCGCTGCGTGCCGCATCGCTTCATACAGGCGCTGGCGGCTGTCGTCGGGTGGAGCAAGGAGGCGGGAGAAGAAGTCATCGACCTCAGCCGAGACCCGGTCGGCTTCGGCTTCGAGATCGAGCCGAGTGCCGTCGACGATCTCAACCGGCATCGAAGGGCGTCACCCCCTTGGGACTGCCGTCGCTTCCGAACGCAATCTGCTCGATCCGCGCCTGCGCCGCCTTGAGGCGCGCTTCGCAATGGCGCTTGAGCCGGTCGCCTTCCTGGTAAAGCTCGATCGACTGGTCGAGCGGAGCCTCGCCTTTCTCCAATGTCCGGACGATCTCCTCGAGCCGCTTGAGCGCCTCTTCGAAGGTGAGATCGGTCGAGCTTTGATCCGTCTGGGCGGCAGGCGTGTCCATGGCCGCAGAAATGAGCCTCTAGCGGTCGAGAATCAACGCTTGAACGGGTCGCGGATGCCGGGAACGATCTCGTCGGGAGCGGCGATTTCCCCGGTCTCGGCCGCGGCCAGCGCTGCTTCGGCGTCACGAGCCTGCTGATCGCGCTCGGCGCGCAGCTCGTCGATCAGCGCCTGGCGGTCCTCCTCGAGATGCTCGTCGCTCGGCGCCGTCGTTCCGGCCGCCTTCTGCGCCTTCGCCACCGCCAGGTCGAGCTCGCGCTGGCTGGTGAGGCCGAGCGTCACGGGATCCTTCGGCGTGATGTTCGCCATGTTCCAGTGTGTGCGGTCGCGGATCGCGCCGATCGTGGTGCGCGTCGTTCCGATGAGCTTGCCGATTTGGCCGTCGCTGAGCTCGGGATGGTTGCGCACCAGCCAGGCGATTCCGTCCGGCTTGTCCTGCCGCTTGGAAAGCGGCGTGTACCGCGGCCCTTTCGTCCGGCGCACCTGGTCGGGCACTTTCTGGATCTGGAGCTTGTAGTCGGAGTCCCTCTGCCCCTTCTCGATCTCCTCGTGAGTCAGCTCACCCGAGCGGATCGGGTCGCGGCCGGTGAGCTTCGTCGCCGCCGTGTCGTCCGCGATCGCTTGCACCTCGAGGATATGGAGGCCGCAGAATTCCGCAATCTGCTCGAAGGTCAGCGACGTATTCTCGACCAGCCAGGAAGCGGTCGCGTGGGGCATGAGGGGCTGGGCCACCGGGCATTCTCCGAAAAACAAAAGACGGATGATCAGAAATGAATAGGGCCGCCCCTTGCGGAGCGGCCGGTCGCCTGCGGCTTACTCCCGCCATTGCCGATGGGCAAGCCGCGATAGCTCAGCTACTCCACCTCCAGTACGATCTTGCCGACATGCTCTCCAGCCTCCATCCGGGCGTGCGCCACGGCGGCTCCGGCGAGCGGGATGACGCTGTCGACGACCGGCCTCAGCCGCCCGCTTTCGACATACGGCCAGACCGTCCGCGCAATCTCGTCAGCGACCATCGTCTTGAATGCGACCGAACGCGGCCGAAGCGTCGATCCGGTCAGCGTGAGCCGGCGCCGCATGAGCTCCGGAATATCGACGGTGACCTTCGCGCCGCGCTGGAATGCGATGGAGACGTGGCGGCCGTCGTCGGCGAGGCAGGGGATATTTCGCACCACATAGTCGCCGCCGACCATGTCGAGGACGACCTGCACGCCCCGGCCATCCGTGAGGCGCTTCACTTCCTGCGGGAAGTCCGTGTCGCGGTAATTTATCGCCGCTGCAGCGCCGAGTTGGAGTGCCCTGGCACACTTCTCGTCCGTCCCGCATGTGACGATCACCGTCAGGCCGAACAGCGTGCCGAGCGCGATCGCCATGGTGCCGATGCCGCTGGTGCCGCCGTGGACCAGGACCGTGTCGCCGTCCGCCGCGAAGCCGCGCTCGAACAGGTTCGACCAGACCGTGAAGAGCGTCTCCGGAATCGCGGCCGCTTCGAGCATCGACAGGCCGTCCGGCACGGGAAGGCACGTGCCGGCAGGAGCGACGCAATATTCGGCATAGCCGCCTCCGGCGACCAGCGCGCACATCTTTTGGCCGATGAGCTGTTCTGCGCTGTCGCCCGCGTCCACCACGACGCCGGAAATCTCGAGCCCAAGTATGTCGGGGGCGCCCGGGGGCGGCGGATAAAGGCCGCGCCGCTGCAGAATGTCGGGCCGGTTCACCCCTGCGGCCGCCACCTTGACCAGGACTTCGCCGGGTCCCGGTCGCGGCACCGGCCGCTCCACCACCGCCAGTTCTTCCGCTCCATCCGGCTGCGGAGCGACGACGGCCTTCATCGTCGAGGGAATGGCATGGGTCACGACGCGGGGCTTATTGACTTGGGGGCGGGTCGGGTCAACGACTCCGCCATGGACCTCGACGAACTCTTTCCAAGCAAACCCGACGACCCGGTCGAGGCGCTGAAGAAGCAGGACCTCGACCCGCTGTCGATCGATGAGCTGGGCGCGCGGATCGAGGCTCTCAAGGAAGAGATCGCGCGCGTGGAAGCGCATATCGCGCGCGCCACGACGCACCGCTCGGCAGCCGAAGAGCTATTCAAGAAGCCTTCCTGACTGTCTCATTCACCGCAAGCACAGCCAGCCTCCTCTAGAAACTGGGGATAAGCAGGCACGCGCCCCTTGATTGGGCGTTCGGTGCATATGACATTGTTCTTACGAGAGCCCGGGTTCTCCCGGAGCGGTGGGAGTACCAACCTAAATGCCTAGTTTCACTCGCGAACTCGAAGAAACCCTGCACAATGCACTGGGCGAGGCCCAGCGCAGGCGGCATGAGTACGCGACGCTAGAACATCTGCTAGTCGCGCTCGTGGACGACGAGCACGCGTCGAAGGTGATGACCGCCTGCGGCGTCAATCGCGACGAGCTGCGCGCCAGCGTCAAGCACTATCTCGACAATGAGCTTGGCGCGCTGGTCGCCGACACGAGCACCGACCCGACGCCGACCAGCGGCTTCCAGCGCGTGGTCCAGCGGGCGATCCTTCACGTCCAGTCGTCGGGCCGCGACGAGGTCACCGGCGCGAACGTCCTCGTCGCGCTGTTTTCCGAACGGGAGAGCTACGCCGTCTATTTCCTCCAGCAGCAGGACATGAGCCGCCTCGATGCCGTGACCTACATCAGCCACGGCGTCGGAAAGGGCGAAACGTCCGCCGAGGCACGGCCGCCCGAAGGCAGCGAGGAGAAGAGCGACAAGGAGGGCAAGAAGGAAAGCGCCCTCAAGCAGTTCACCGTCGACCTCAACGAGAAGGCCCGCAACGGCAAGGTCGATCCGCTGATCGGCCGAATGCCGGAGGTGGACCGCACCGTGCAGATTCTCTGCCGCCGGTCGAAGAACAACCCGCTCTACGTGGGCGATCCCGGCGTCGGAAAGACTGCGATCGCGGAAGGCCTCGCTCGCAAGATCGTCGAGGGCGACGTTCCCGACGTCCTCAAGAAGGCGACCATCTACGCGCTCGACATGGGCGCGCTGCTCGCCGGCACGCGCTACCGCGGCGATTTCGAGGAACGGCTGAAGTCCGTCGTGTCGGAGCTCGAGAAGCTTCCCGACGCGATCCTGTTCATCGACGAGATCCACACCGTGATCGGCGCCGGCGCAACCTCCGGCGGAGCGATGGACGCGTCGAACCTGCTGAAGCCGGCGCTTTCGTCGGGCGCGATCCGCTGCATCGGTTCGACGACCTACAAGGAGTTCCGCAACCATTTCGAGAAGGACCGCGCGCTGCTGCGGCGCTTCCAGAAGATCGACGTGAACGAGCCGACGGTCGAAGACACGATCAAGATCATCGCGGGTCTCCGCTCGTCCTTCGAGCAGCACCACAACGTCCGCTACACGCCGGACGCGGTGAAGAGCGCCGTCGAGCTGTCGGCGCGCTACATCCACGACCGCAAGCTTCCCGACAAGGCGATCGACGTGATCGACGAGGTCGGAGCGATGCAGATGCTGGTGCCGCCCAGCCGCCGCAAGAAGGTCATCACGCCCAAGGAGATCGAGGCGGTGGTGGCGACGATGGCGCGCATCCCGCCGAAGTCCGTCTCCAGCGACGACAAAAGGGTCCTCGAGAACCTCGAAGCCGACCTGAAGCGCGTCGTGTTCGGCCAGGACCTGGCGATCGAGAAGCTCGCGTCGGCGATCAAGCTCAGCCGCGCGGGACTTCGCGATCCGGACAAGCCGATCGGCAACTATCTGTTCAGCGGCCCGACCGGCGTCGGCAAGACCGAGGTGGCGCGGCAGCTTGCCGACATCATGGGCATCCCGCTGCAGCGCTTCGACATGTCCGAATATATGGAGCGCCACGCGGTCAGCCGCCTCATCGGCGCGCCTCCGGGCTATGTCGGCTATGACCAGGGCGGGCTTCTGACCGACGCCGTCGACCAGCACCCGCACAGCGTGCTCCTGCTCGATGAAATCGAGAAGGCGCACCCGGACCTCTTCAACATCCTGCTGCAGGTGATGGACCACGGGAAGCTGACCGACCACCACGGCAAGACCGTCGATTTCAGGAACTGCATCCTGATCATGACGACCAATGCCGGCGCGGCCGACATGGCGCGTGAGTCGATCGGCTTCGGCAACGCCACGCGCGAGGATGCGCAGGAGGACGCGGTCAAGAAGATGTTCACGCCGGAATTCCGCAACCGGCTCGATGCGATCGTGCCGTTCGCCTACCTGCCGCCGGCCGTCGTGAGCCGCGTCGTCGACAAGTTCATCCTCCAGCTCGAGCTGCAGCTCGCGGACCGCAACGTCCACATCGAGCTCGACGACGAGGCTCGTCAGTGGCTGGTCGATAAGGGCTATGACAAGCTCTACGGCGCGCGTCCGATGGGCCGGCTCGTCCAGGAGAAGATCAAGCAGCCGCTCGCCGAGGAACTGCTATTCGGCAAGCTCGTCAACGGCGGCGAGGTCAAGGTCCGGATCAAGGACAATGCCCCGGCGTTCGAGATCACGCCTGCAGCGCCCAAGGCCTCCAAGGCGAAGCTCAAGCCCAAGGCGAAAAAGAAGGCCGGCGGCGAGGCACCCGCCGCGGAGTAAATCTATTCCGCCTTGCTGACGCGGGTCCCGCGCAGCGCGCGGGCTGCCGGCCGGCACAGCGCCGCGACCGCCGCCCCGCGGATGAGGCTTCCACTCGAGCGTTGCACTAACTAACGCTAAGGCCGCGCGATTCTCCGGCCGGCGGGCGCTGCCGGCTGCCATTCTGTGCGTTCGTTGGAGAGACAATGAAACAGACCCGCTTCCACCTGCTCGCGGCCAGTGCGCTCGCGATTCTTGCCGCCCCCGCTGTGGCCCAGGACATGGGCCCATTCGACCCCGCGCGTCTCTCCGCGATCGACAAGACGATTTCCGACGATTCGTTCGAGGGCCGCGGACCCGCGACGCGCGCCGAGACGAAGACCATCGAATATATCGCGGCGCAGCTCAAAGCCGCGGGCGTGCAGCCGGGCGGCGACGTGGTCAACGGCCAGCGCCAGTGGACCCAGAACGTCCCGTTGCTCCAGTCGAGCTGGACAGGCACGCCCGCGATCACGCTCGACCTCGCCGGAAAGCCCGTGACGCTGACGCAGGGCGAGGAGATCGCCGCGCGCTCACCGACAAACGGGATGAAGGGCCTCGATCTCAACAGCGTGCCCCTCGTTTTCGCCGGTTACGGTGTGAAGGCCCCCGAGCGCGGCTGGGACGACTTCAAGGGCCAGGACATGCGCGGGAAGATCATGGTCGTGCTGATCAACGACCCCGACTTCGAAGGCGGTGAAGGCGATTTCGGCGGCAAGGCCATGACCTATTACGGCCGCTGGACCTACAAATATGAGGAAGGCGCTCGCCAGGGCGCGGCCGGCGTGCTCGTGATCCACGAGACCGATCCGGCGAGCTACGGCTGGAACACGGTCAAGAATTCGAACACCAATACGATGTTCGACATCGTGCGCGACAATCCGGCCTCGGCGCATCCGCCGCTCGAAGCCTGGATCCAGCGCGATCTCGCGACGCGGATCTTCGCCGCCTCCGGACTGGATTTCGGCGCAATGAAAGCGGCGGCTCGAAAGAAGAATTTCAAGCCGGTTCCGCTAAAGGCAACGCTGTCGGTGAAGGGACCGGCCGACGCGCGCGTCATTACGTCGCACAATGTCGTAGGGTGGCTGCCGGGCACGAAATATCCGGACGAAACAGTGATCTATACGGCGCACTGGGACCATCTCGGCATCGGCAAGCCCGACGAGACCGGCGACACCATCTATAACGGCGCCATGGATAACGCGACGGGCATCGCCCAATTGATCGAGCAGGCGCGCGTGTTCGCGAGCGAGCCGCGCAGCCAACGGTCAGTCGTGTTCCTCGCCGTCACCGCAGAGGAAAAGGGCCTGCTCGGCTCCGAATATTATGCGCAGAACCCACTGTTCGCGGCGGGCAAGACGGCCTGCGTGATCAACACGGATGGCGGCTCTATCTATGGACCGGCCAAGAACTTCACAATTTCGGGCAATGCCAAGCTCGGCCTTCTCGACATGCTGATCGCTGAAGGGAAGAAGCAGGGCCGCTATTACACCCCCGATCCGCATCCGGAGGCCGGCTACTTCTTCCGCTCCGACCATTTCCCGTTCGCGAAGATCGGAGTCCCCGCGATCAGCTTCGGCGACGGCAACGATCTCGTGAACGGCGGCATCAAGCGCGGCGAGGCGCTGGCCAAGGAATATACCGAGAAGCATTACCACCAGCCGAGTGACGAATGGTCGCCGAGCTGGGATTTCCGCGGAATGGCCGAGGACACCAACCTGCTCCACAAGCTCGGCCGCGACCTCGCCAATTCGCGCGCGTGGCCGAACTGGAGTCCCGACAGCGAGTTCCGCGCCGCGCGCGACCGGACCGCGGGGGAACGCGGCGAAAGTGCCGCGCCGCCGGCGCCTGCCGCTCAGCCCACGAAAGGCGAACGCGGTTGAGTGAAACGCTCCAGCCCGCCCTTCCCGACGAGCTGGACGAGCGGGCGGAGCGGCTCATGCGACGCCTGTGCGACCAGGGCCTCACCGTCGCGACCGCGGAGAGCTGCACCGGCGGCATGCTGGCCGCGCTGCTGACGGACATCGAAGGAGCCGGCCACGGCTTCGAGCGCGGCTTCGTCACGTACACGAAGGATTCCAAAGCCCAGTTGCTCGGGATCTCGCGCGGCCTTCTGGAGCACAACGAAGCCGTGTCCGAGGCCGTCGCGCGAGCAATGGCGGAAGGCGCCTTGTCGAAGTCCAAGGCCGACCTCGCCCTCGGGGTGACTGGGTTCGCCGGGCCGGCGGCCGGAGGCTGCGAGGAAGGGCTAGTGCACATGGCGCTCGCGCGGCGCGGCCGCCGGACCCGGCATCGCGTGGGGCATTTCGGACCCGCTGGCCGCGGGCCCGTGCGCATCAAGACGCTCCACGCTATGCTGGAGATGCTTCAGGAGTCGCTCGACGAGCGCTGAACACGGAGGGCACGAATGGCTGACCTCGTTTTTTACACCAATCCCCAATCGCGCGGTCGTATCGTGCGCTGGATGCTCGAAGAGATCGGGCAGCCTTACCAAACCGAGATCGTCGCCTATGATCGCATGAAAGGCAGCGACTATCTGGCCGTGAACCCGATGGGAAAGGTTCCAGCGATCAGGCACGGCAGCCACACCGTGACGGAATGCGCGGCGATATGCGCCTACCTCGCCGACGCCTTCCCCGAAGCAGACCTCGGCCCGCGCAACGACGAGAAAGCCGATTACTATCGCTGGATGTTCTACGCCGCCGGGCCTGTCGAGCAGGCGGTGACGAACAGAGCGGCGGGGTGGGAGCCCACGGAGGACAAGGGCCGGATGTTCGGATACGGCAACTTCGACAAAGTGGTGGCCGTGCTCGACGAGCTATTCTCGGTGCGCGAGTATGTCTGCGGCGACCGTTTCACGGCGGCGGATATTTACGTCGGCTCGCAGATCATGTTCCCGTTGCAGTTCGGCATGCTTCCGGTTCGCGAGAGCTTCAGCCGTTACCGCGACCGCCTTACGGCCCGCGAGGCATACAAGCGCGCGGTGCAGCTGGACGACGAGGCGCAGGCGCAGATGCAGCCCCCCGCGCAGCCGCAGCCGGCATAGCGCGGATGGACGGAGTCCTGCGCCAGCAGGCGATCGATCTCTACGATCGCTTCACGCATGAAGGGATGGACCGGCGGGTGTTCATGTCGCGAATGGTCGCGATCGCCGGAAGCGCCGTTGCCGCCGAAGCGCTCATCGCATCGATTGCCGCATCGCCTGCCGCCGCCGCGATCGTTCCGCCTCGCGATTCCCGCTTGCGGATCGGCGGGCGCACCTTCGGCAATGGCTATCGCGCCTACGTCGCCGAACCGCGGAGGCGACGCTCGAAAGGCATCGTGCTCATCATCCACGAGAACCGCGGCCTCAACGACCATATCCGCGACGTCGCGCGCCGTGCGGCCGTGGCGGGCTACCGCGCGATCGCTCCGGACATGCTGTCGCCGGTCGGCGGAACGCCTGCCAACGAGGACGCGGCCCGCGAGGCGATCGGCAAGCTCAACCTGTCGCGCTCGATCGCCGCGGGCGCCGGCATAGTCGGCGAGCTCGCGTCGGCCAGCCGCACGACCAGAGTCGGCGCCGTCGGGTTCTGCTGGGGCGGCGGTTTCGTGAACCGGCTCGCCGCGGCCGCTGGGAGCAACCTGGCCGCCGCCGTTTCCTTCTACGGACCCGCGCCCGATCCGGCGGACGCGTTCCGCGTGGCCGCGCCGATGCAATTCCACCTCGCAGGCCTCGACAAGCGGGTCGCCGAGACCGCCTGGCCTTGGATCGAGGCGCTGGCGAAGGAAGGCAAAGCGGTCGAGGCATTCAACTACGCCCGCGTCAACCACGCCTTCCACAACGACACCTCGGCCGAGCGTTACGACCGGCCCGCGGCGACGCTCGCCTGGCGGCGCACGCTCGATTTCTTCGCGCGCCACCTCGCATGAAAAAAGGGCCGGCGTTTCCGCCGGCCCTCGTGTTTGCAGCTGGCGCTCGCCCTAGCGGCGATCGCCCATGAACTGCAGCAGGAACATGAACATGTTGATGAAGTCGAGATAGAGGCTCAGCGCGCCCATGATCACGACCTTGCCCATCATGTCGCTGCCGGCGACATAGGCGTACATGCTCTTGATCCGCTGCGTGTCGTAGGCAGTGAGGCCTGCGAACAGAAGCACGCCGATGGCGCTGATCGCCAGCATCATCGCGGGCGACTGCAGGAAGAAGTTGATCAGCATCGCGACCAGCAGGCCGACGACGCCCATGATCAGGAACGTGCCCCAGCCGGAAAGGTCCTTCTTGGTCGTGTAGCCCCACAGGCTGAGACCGGCGAAGGCGGCCGCGACCGCGAAGAAGGTCTGGGCGATCGACACTCCGGTGAAGGTGATGAAGATGGTCGACATCGACAGGCCCATCACCGTCGCAAAAGCCCAGAAGAGCATCTGCAACGTGCCCGTCGACATGCGGTTGAGACCGAAGCTCATCGCCATGACGAAGCCGAGCGGCGCCAGGGTGATGATCCACCCGAGCATGCTCATGCCAGTGCCCGCCTCATTGACGAGAACGCCGGCCGCATAAGGCGCGAACAGCAGGGCGACGATGCCCGTCAGAAGGACACCGGAAGCCATGTAGTTGTAAACGGACAGCATGTAGGACCGCAGGCCCGCATCGCGCGCGGCGCGCGGAACGCCTACCGTGACGGCGGGGTCGTAGCCGCTCGTGCTCGTGCGCGGGTCAAACTGGTTCTGCATCATTTCTCCTTACGGACGGGCTAAGGGCCCGTGCTCCCATCGCCAATATCGGCAATGGCAGAGGGGCTTTCAAGCAAAACCGGACACTTCGGCGTCCGATTTCGGAAGGGGCCGGCTCTTGACGGCCCGCTGCGGCTCACTTGTTCTTTTTCTTGTCCGGTTCTGGCGGCGCGGATTCATCGATTCCGTCGAAGTCGGCCAGGTAACGCTTCATGCCCTTGCGTTCGCCATATTCGATCATCCACAGCACGCAGAAGCAGTAGTTGAGCGCGATGCTCACCACCGCTGCGAGCTCCACCGCGCCGATGCCCGCCGAGAGGCCGATCGCCACCGCTGCCAGGATGAACAATGCATCGCCCGAGCTTTTGAGCGAATTCCTGAACCGAACCGCGCCGGCGATGCCTGCGAGCGAGAAGGCGAGCGCCAGCGAATTCTGGACGATGATGACGATGCCGGTCACCACGATCGGGAGCATCAGGATCGTATTGACGAGGGACTGGTCATATTCCTCGCCGCTGCGGACGGTCATGTAGACCCAGGTGACCGGAAGCGCGGCGAGTAGCGCGCCGATGATCGCGACGACGAGCCAGAACAGGCTCTGGCCGAGGTTGCCGACATGCTCCGCGCGTATCGCCTCGGTGCCTTGTAGCGGATTGTGGCTGGGCTGGGTGATCAGCGTCTCGACGCCGCCGATCGGAAGATAGCCGCGGGAATCCGGCCACACGGTGATCGCCAGGAACACCAGCACCGCGATGACCACATAATAAGCGGTCAACTGACCGATCAGCCTGGTTGCGCGCATGAATTTCCCCCCTTCATTGCTGCCATTTTCGCCGTCGCGCCGCTCTACATCAGTCCTTCGCCTTTGGTGTCTCGCGGCGCCGTTTCGATCGGATAGGGCGCGATCGGCTGCAGGACGCCATAGCTTTCCTTGAGCGGCTCACCGTCGAGAGCCGGCCAGTCGATGTCCTTCACCGGCAAGCTTGTGTCCGGGACCCGGTCCAGGAAGTCGCGCAGGAGGGTCAGCCGCCCGAGCGCCTGATCGTTGAAGTCCACCAAAGTCCACGGCGCGAAGTCCGTATGCGTCGCTTCGAGCATGCGCTCGCGCGCGTCGGTATAAGCCTGGTAGCGCGTGCGCGCGTGGACATCGATCGGCGACAGCTTCCATCGCTTCAGGGGATTGCGCAGGCGGTTGGCGAAGCGTTCTTCCTGCCGGTCCTGGTCGCAGCAGAGCCAGTATTTGAATAGCAGCACGCCGTCGTCCACGAGATGCCGCTCGAATTCCGGAACCGCCTTGAAGAAGGCGTTCGTGTCCTGGTCGGAGCAGAACCCCATGACGGGCTCGACGCCCGCGCGGTTGTACCAGCTGCGGTCGAACAGCGTCAGCTCGCCCTTCGCCGGGAGATAGGGGATGTAGCGCTGGAAATACCACTGGCCGCGCTCGCGCTCGCTCGGGCTCGGAAGCGCTGCGACGCGGCACTGCCGCGGGTTTAGCACCCGGGCAATCATGTCGATCGACCCGCCCTTGCCCGCGGTGTCGCGCCCCTCGAAGATGATGACGATGCGCTGGCCCGTCTCGGCGACCCAGCGCGACAGCGCCGCGAGCTCCTTGAGCAGCGGCTTCGCGAGCGCTTCATATTCCGGGTAGCTGAGCTTCCTGGCTTCGCTCAATTCCCTCTCCCCCGATCGCGAATGTGACATCAGCCGAACAGATCGGCAATCTCCCCCGATGCACCGTCTTTTCGTAGCGATCCGGCCGCCCGAACAGGTCCGGGACCTGCTGGTGGATGCGATGGACGACAGCGCGGAAATGCGTTGGGTCGGCGACGAGCAGCTGCACCTGACGCTCAAGTTCATCGGCGAAGTCGAGCGACCGCTCGCCAACGACATCGCGGACGCCCTCTCGCGGCTTCGCTTTCCGGCATTCGAATTGCGGATCGCCGGAGTCGGCCGTTTCGAGCGGAGGAACGGCGGTGCGCTTTGGGCAGGTGTCGCTCCCCGAAAGCAGGTCGCCGAGCTTGCGGCCAAGGTCGATCGCGCCTGCGTGTCGGCAGGTGTCGAGCCGGAGCGCCGCGCCTTCCACCCGCACATCACGCTGGCGCGGTGGACCAGGCGAAGCGCGGCGGAAGCGGCCGAGTTGGAGCGTCGCAATTCCGCGCTCGCTTCCGAGCCGTTCCCGGTCGACCGGTTCGTACTCTTCGAGAGCCGCCTCTCCCGCCACTGGCCGCACCATGAGGCGATCGCGGCATATGCGCTTGAAAAGTAGCAATTTCGGCAAGATTGCCCATATCGCGCACGTGCCGCGTTGACCGGGGCAACATCGAGCACTACCACTAGAACATAAGCGGAACGAAGCCGACCGATGCTGACCCATATTTCCGTCCGCGGCGCGCGCGAGCACAACCTCAAGGGGATCGATGTCGAGATTCCGCGCGAGAGCCTGACGGTCATCACCGGCCTGTCGGGATCGGGGAAGAGCAGCCTCGCCTTCGACACCATCTACGCCGAAGGGCAGCGCCGTTACGTGGAGTCGCTTTCCGCCTACGCGCGCCAGTTCCTGGAGATGATGCAGAAGCCGGACGTCGAGCATATCGACGGCCTGTCGCCGGCCATCTCGATCGAGCAGAAGACGACGAGCAAGAACCCGCGCTCGACGGTCGCGACGGTCACCGAAATCTACGATTACATGCGGCTCCTGTGGGCGCGGGTCGGCGTGCCTTACTCGCCGGCGACCGGGCTTCCGATCGAGGCGCAGCAGGTCAGCCAGATGGTCGACCGCGCGATGGCTCTCCCCGAAGGCAGCCGGCACTATCTGCTCGCGCCGGTCGTCCGCGGCCGCAAGGGCGAGTATCGCAAGGAACTCGCCGAATGGCAGAAGGCGGGGTTCACCCGCGTGCGGATCGACGGAGAGTTCCACGACATCGAGGATGCGCCGGCGCTAGACAAGAAGTACAAGCACGACATCGAGCTCGTAGTCGACCGCGTCGTCATCCGAGAGGGCATCGAGGCGCGGCTGGCCGACAGCTTCGAGACCGCCCTGAAGCTCGCGGACGGGCTGGCGTACCTCGACCCGGCGGACCAATCTCCTTCCCCCTCGATGGGGGAAGGTCGGGATGGGGGTGAGGCCGCCAACCGCCCCCCCCCCCCCCC
>JAEZIO010000065.1 GCA_023436615.1 Pseudomonadota bacterium
TCGCAGATCCATGCCGGCGGCCGCGGCAAGGGCAAGTTCAAGGAGCTCGGCGCCGACGCCAAGGGCGGCGTGCGCGTCGTGAAGTCGGTCGAGGAGGTCAAGGCGAACGCCGCTGAGCTGCTCGGCAACACCCTCGTCACCCTGCAGACCGGCCCGGCCGGCAAGCAGGTGAACCGGCTCTACATCGAGGAAGGGGCGGCGATCGACAAGGAGTTCTACCTGTCGATGCTGATCGACCGCTCGACCGGGCGGGTCGCGTTCGTCGTCTCCACCGAAGGCGGCATGAACATCGAGGACGTGGCGCACGACACGCCCGAGAAGATCGTCACCTTCTCCGTCGACCCGGCGACCGGGGTGATGGCCCACCACGGCCGCACCGTCGCCAAGGCCCTGAAGCTCACCGGCCCGCTCGCCAAGCAGGCGGAGGATCTCGTCGCCAAGCTCTACCGTGCCTTCACCGAGAAGGACATGGCGATGCTCGAGATCAACCCGCTGATCGTCACCAAGGACGGCAACCTCAAGTGCCTCGACGCCAAGGTGTCGTTCGATTCGAACGCCCTCTACCGGCACCCCGAGGTAGTCGAGCTGCGCGACGTCACCGAGGAGGACGAGAAGGAGATCGAGGCGTCGAAGTACGACCTCTCCTACATCGCCCTCGAGGGCACGATCGGCTGCATGGTCAACGGCGCCGGCCTCGCCATGGCGACGATGGACATCATCAAGCTGAACGGCGCCGAGCCCGCCAACTTCCTCGACGTCGGCGGCGGCGCTTCCAAGGAAAAAGTCACCGCGGCCTTCAAGATCATCCTCAGCGATCCCGCGGTGAAGGGCATCCTCGTCAATATCTTCGGCGGGATCATGCGCTGCGACATCATCGCCGAGGGCATCGTCGCCGCTGCGCGCGAAGTTCAGCTCAGCGTGCCGCTGGTGGTCAGGCTCGAAGGCACCAACGTCCAGCAGGGCAAGGACATCCTTGCCTCATCGGGATTGGCGATCATCCCCGCAAACGACCTCGGCGACGCTGCGAAAAAGATCGTCGCCGAAGTAAAGCAGGCAGTGCCTGCGTGAAGCTGATTTTGGCGGCATCTCCGCTGCTGATCATTGCTCTCGGGGTCGCCGGAGCATTCGCGGCACGCCGTGGCCACGCCAAAGCGGCGCTGGCTGTAATCGCTGTCGCTTTCCTCGGTGCGACTTGGGGAATCTCCAGCTATGACCTCTCACCGCCTGGTACCGACGGTGACGGAATGCTGTGGGGAATGTCTCTAGTTGCGTTCGTGATTGCCGTCCTTTGCGTCTGGGCTGGCGTAAAACGAACTGATGCAATCTTCTAGGGAAGTGCAGGAATGAAACTCCTCGTCGCGGTAAAGCGCGTCATCGACTTCAACGTGAAGCCGCGCGTGAAGATGGACGGCTCCGGCGTCGATCTCGCCAACGTGAAAATGAGCATGAACCCCTTCGACGAGATCGCCGTCGAGGAAGCGATCCGGCTGAAGGAAAAGGGCGTCGCTACCGAGATCGTCGCGGTGTCGATCGGGCCGGCAAAGGCGCAGGAGACGTTGCGCACGGCGCTGGCGATGGGCGCGGACCGCGCGATCCTGGTGCAGACCGACGAAGAGGTGGAACCGCTCGGCGTCGCCAAGATCCTCGCCCAGCTCGCTGACGAGGAAAAGCCGGACATGATCGTGCTCGGCAAGCAGGCGATCGACGACGACAATAATGCGACGGGACAGATGCTGGCCGCGCTCCTCGGCTGGCCGCAGGGCACCTTCGCGTCAAAGGTGGAAGCCGGCGATGGCAATGTGAAAGTCACCCGCGAAGTCGATGGCGGGCTCGAGACGGAGGAGCTGAAGGTTCCGGCCGTGGTCACCACGGACCTTCGCTTGAACGAGCCGCGCTATGCGAGCTTGCCGAACATCATGAAGGCCAAGTCGAAGCCGCTAGCTACCAAGACAGCCGATGAGCTGGGCGTCGACATCGCGCGGCGGCTGGAGACAGTGAAAGTGGTAGAGCCGGCCAAGCGCCAGGCGGGCATCAAGGTCGGCTCGGTGGACGAGCTGGTGGAGAAGCTCAAGGGCATGGGGATAGCGAAATGAGCGTGCTCGTTCTCATCGAACATGACGGGAAGTCCGTCAAAGACGCGAGCCTCGCGACCGTCACTGCGGCCGGCAAGCTGGGCGACGTCCATGCGCTCGTCGCCGGTTCGGGCGTCGATGCCGTCGCCGCGGAAGCCGCCAAGATCGCTGGCGTCGCCAAGGTGCTCGCCGCCGACGCCGCGCATCTCGATCATGAGCTTCCGGAAGAGCTCGCGCCCGTGATCGCCAAGCTGATGGACGGCTATGACGCGGTGGTCGCTCCGGCCACCACCTTCGGGAAGAACATCGCGCCACGCGTCGCCGCTTTGCTCGACGTCATGCAGATCAGCGACATCCTGTCAGTCGAAGGGCCGGACACGTTCACGCGTCCGATCTACGCCGGCAACGCCATCGCGACGGTAAAGTCCAACGATGCGAAGAAGGTCATCACCGTTCGCGCCACTGCGTTCGAGAAAGCGGCTCGCGACGGCGGCAGCGCGTCGGTTGAAAAGGTCGATGCCGGACAGCCGGCGGGCCTCAGCAATTTCGTGGGCCTCGAAGCCTCCGAAAGCGAGCGGCCGGAGCTGACCAGCGCCAAGGTGATCGTCTCGGGTGGCCGCGCCTTCGGGTCGAGCGACGACTTCCACAAGCTCCTCGACCCGCTCGCGGACAAGCTTGGCGCCGCGGTCGGAGCTTCGCGCGCGGCCGTCGACGCGGGCTATGCGCCCAACGATTACCAGGTCGGCCAGACCGGCAAGATCGTCGCTCCGCAGGTCTACATCGCGATCGGCATTTCCGGCGCGATCCAACACCTCGCTGGAATGAAGGATTCGAAGACGATCGTCGCCATCAACAAGGACGAGGAAGCGCCCATCTTCCAGGTCGCCGACATCGGCCTCGTCGGCGACCTGTTCAAGGTCGTGCCCGAGCTTACCGAAAAACTTTAAAATCCGCTGAGGAACTCGGCGACGTTAGCCCCCAGCGCGTCGACCGCGTACCCGCCTTCCATGAGGATCAGCGTCGGCCGGCCGGACGACGCGATGCGCCGGGCGACGGAGCGATAGTCGGCGGTCTCAAGCTGGAAATGGCTGATCGGGTCGCCGCCCCAGGTATCGGCGCCGAACGAGACGATCAGCAGCTCGGGCGAGAAGCCGGCAAGCCATTCGAGCGAGCGGTCGAGCGCCCTCTCATACTGCTGCCACCTTGTCCCGCGCGGCAGTGGCAGGTTGAGGTTGGCCCCCTCGCCATCGCCCTCTCCCGTCTCGTCGGCATGACCCCAGAAGAACGGGTAATCGGTGAGTGGGTCGGCGTGGATCGACGCGAAGGCCACATCACTGCGCGCATAGAAGATGTCCTGCGTGCCGTTGCCGTGATGATAGTCGACATCGAGGATCGCGATTTTCCGCAGCCCGCGAGCGAGTGCCGCTTCGGCCGCGATCGCCGCATTGTTGAGGTAACAATAGCCGCCGAAATAATCGGAGCCCGCATGGTGGCCTGGAGGCCGGCACAAGGCGAACGCAGAGCCGCCGCACATGACGGCATCGACCCCGGCGAGCGCGGTCTGGGCGCTCCAATAGGCCGACTGCCATGTCCCTTCGGCTATCGCGCTCGAGGTGTCGAAACCATAGTGCCCGAGGTCAGCGTCGATGCGCTTGAACGTTCGCGTCCGTCGGCGAACGATGGGGAAGGTGTAAGGAAAAGCATCGCCCTCGCGGCCTGCCTCGCGCCATCGCGAATGCGCCGACTGGAGGAATTCCAGATAGTCGCCCGGATGGACTCGCAGGAGCGGCGCGAGCCCGAAATCGTCCGGCGCTTCGACCGTGCCGAGCGCCTCGAGGATCGCGTCGACGCGTCCGCGATGCTCGGCAGCGGGATGCATAGCCCCGTTGAAGAATTCACCGGCTGGAGAATGCAGCCGCTGCCGATCGTCCCAGAAGCATCGCATCAGCGGATCTTCGCCTCCCGGTCCTGCTCGAAATCGCCAGCGAAGATTTCGAGCGCCTCCGGTCGATCGTCTTCAGCAACGAACGGTTCGGAGAAATAGAGGACGGCCCAACCGCTGATCCCTGCAAGCAGTGATCCAACGATGGTGCCCAAACGCGCGGAATCGACGAGCTCCGGATCGTTGCCGAACGCAAGAGCGCCGATGAAGAGACTCATGGTGAAGCCGACGCCCGTCAGCAGTGCTGCGCCGTAAAGTTGCACCCAGGGCGTCGAAGGCTCCCGCGCCGTTACGCCGAGGCGGACCATCAGCCAGATGGAGCCGAACACGCCGAGCTGCTTGCCGAAGAATAGGCCGGCAATGATCGCCAGCGGCACCGGTTGCAGCAGTTCGCGGAACCCGTCGATGCGCACGCCCGCGCTGGCCAGCCCGAACAGCGGCACGATGCCGAGCATCACCCACGGGTGGATCGCGTGCTCGACCCGTTTGAGAGGTGACACGGGCTCGCCGCGTCCGAGCGGGATCGTCAGCGCCGCGAGCACTCCGGCCACCGTGGCGTGGATGCCGCTCGCCAGCATCGCCAGCCACAGGGCCGGGAAGGCGATCATGTACGGCAGCAGGCGCCGGACGCCGAGCATGTTCATCATTGCCATCGTTCCCACGATCGCCGCCGCGGCCGCGATCGCGAGCGCATCGATCTCGGCGGTGTAGACCAGGGCGATGATGATGACGGCGCCGATGTCGTCGATGACGGCGATCGCGACGAGAACCAGCTTGAGCGACGGATTTGCGTTCCTGCCGAGCAACGCCAGGATACCCACTGCGAAGGCGATGTCGGTGGCCGACGGGATGGCCCACCCGCGGATCAGCCCCGGGTCGGCTCCCGTGACGGCCAGATACAGCAGCGCCGGGACCGCCATCCCCGCCGCCGCCGCGATGATGGGCAGACGCCGCTCGGCCGCGGTGGACAGTCGCCCGTCATACCATTCGCGCTTCACCTCCAGTCCCACCAGCAGGAAGAAGATCGCCATCAGCCCGTCGGCGATCCACTCGTGAACGGAGAGCGTGCCGAGCCTCGGCATCGCCGGACCGAGCTTCGTCTCAAGCAGTGCGTGATAGGCGCCGGCGACGCCGCTGTTGGCGATCAGCACGGCGACCGCCGCGGCCGCGATCAGCAGGATGCCGGCGCGCTTTTCTCGGCTCTGAACCTCGTCGCGAGCGCCGGCCATCGCGGCCTTCTAGCCGCGTGGCCCGCGATTGAAAGGCGGCGGTCTTAGCTGGCGTGCTCGGGCTTACCCTTGCGCTTGGTCGATGCCATTTTCTCGAGCTCTTTCTCGCTCATCGACATCATCGACTTGGACGCGCCCTTGAGCTTGCTTTTCGACGTGTCGCCACGCTTTGCGGACAAAGCCGCGCCCGCCGCCTTCTGCTGCGCCTTGGATTTTGCTGGCATGCGCATTCTCCTTTCCGGGGAATAAACGCTTTGCGGCCCGTTGTGCTGCAGGCCCGCCAACCGGTTCGCCTCTCCCGAAAGTCGAATTGCCCTGCTAGTGCAGCCGCCGATGAGCGACGACATCAGCCGAACGACGCCCGAAGGCATCGACCTCAAGCTCGTTTACGGGCCGCAGGATGCCGCGGGAATCGAACCTGGCGTGCCGGGCGAGCCGCCGTTCACGCGCGGCCCTTATGCGACGATGTACGCGGGCCGCCCATGGACGATCCGGCAGTACGCCGGCTTCTCGACGGCGGAAGAATCCAACGCTTTCTACCGCCGCAATCTGAAGGCGGGTCAGAAGGGACTCTCGGTCGCCTTCGATCTCGCCACGCACCGCGGCTACGACAGCGATAATCCGCGCGTCGCCGGGGACGTCGGAATGGCGGGAGTCGCGATCGACACCGTCGAAGACATGAAATTGCTGTTCGACGGAATCCCGCTCGACCAGATGAGCGTGTCGATGACGATGAACGGCGCGGTGCTTCCGGTCATGGCCTTCTTCATCGTCGCCGGGGAGGAGCAGGGGGTTCCGCACGAGAAGCTCACGGGCACGATCCAGAACGACATCCTCAAAGAGTTCGCGGTCCGAAACACCTACATCTACCCGCCCGAGCCGAGCATGCGGATCGTCGCCGACGTGATCGCCTACTGCGCGCGCGATATGCCGAAGTTCAATTCGATCTCGATCAGCGGCTATCACATGCACGAGGCCGGGGCGACCGCGGTCCAGGAGCTCGCCTACACGCTCGCCGACGGCATGGAATATGTGCGCGTCGCCAAGGCCCAGGGTCTGGAGATCGACGAATTCGCGGGGCGCCTGTCGTTCTTCTTCGGCATCGGCATGAACCTGTTCATGGAGGTGGCGAAGCTGCGCGCTGCGCGCACGCTCTGGCACCGGATCATGACCGAGCTGGGCGCGAAGAACGACCGGTCGAAAATGCTTCGGACGCACTGCCAAACAAGCGGCGTCAGCCTGACCGAGCAGGACGCGTACAACAACATCGTCCGAACCACGATCGAGGCGCTGGCCGCCGTGCTCGGCGGGACCCAGTCCCTGCACACCAACAGCTTCGACGAGGCGATCGCGCTGCCGACGGATTTCAGCGCGCGGATTGCCCGCAACACGCAGCTGATCCTGGCCGAGGAAAGCGGCGTGACCGCCGTCGCCGACCCGCTCGGCGGAAGCTGGTACGTCGAGAAACTGACCCGCGAACTCGAGGAAAAAGCCTGGGCGCTGATCGAGGAAGTGGAGCAGCACGGCGGGATGACGAAGGCCGTCGCCGAAGGCCTGCCCAAGCATCGCATCGAGGAAGCTGCCGCGGCGCGCGCGGCGAAGGTCGACACCGGCGAAACGGTGATCGTCGGCGTCAATCAGTACCAGCCCGAAAGCGAGCCCGAGCACGACATCCTCGAGGTGGACAATGCCAAGGTCCGCGCAGGACAGATTGCGCGGTTGGAGAAGATTCGTGCGTCACGCGACGAAGCGAAGGTGCGTACAGCGCTCGATGCGCTGGAGCAGGGCGCGCGGGGAGATGCGAACCTGCTGGCGCTGAGCGTCGAGGCGGCGCGCGCGCGGGCCACGCTCGGCGAGATTTCGGATGCGCTCGAGCGCGCGTTCGGCCGCTACGACACGGTGCCGGAGCCGGTGCGCGGCGTGTACGGCAAGGCGCGCAACGATGCGCGTTGGAAGACGGTCGAAGAAGGCACGCAATCGGTCACAAACCGTCTTGGCCGCAGGCCGCGGATCCTCGTCGCCAAGATGGGGCAGGACGGGCACGATCGCGGCGCCAACCTGGTCTCCTCGGCGTTCACCGACCTCGGCTTCGAAGTAATCCCCGGACCGCTTTTCCAGACTCCGCGCGAGACGGCCGAAATGGCGGTCGAGAAAGACGTCGACGTGGTCGGCGCTAGCTCGCTCGCGGCGGGCCATCGCACGCTCATCCCCGAGATGATCGAGGCCTTGAAGGAGATGGGCCGCGCCGACATCAAGGTCGTCGCCGGAGGGGTCATCCCGCCGCAGGATTATGCCGCGCTTCGAGCCGCCGGCGTGCAGGCCATATTCGGGCCCGGCACCAACCTCGCCGACGCCGCCGACGAGGTGCTTCGCCTGCTCGGCCACAACCGCCCGCCGCTCGACGAGGCTGCGGAGTGACCCAGCGCCGTTTGGGTTGTCTCTTCTTCGGCCTCGCTTGGGCCGCAGTCTTCGGCTTCACGAATTTCGGTTTAGCACTGAGCGATTTGAACCCCGGCGCACCTAACATTCTCGGCGTTGCGTTTTGGATTGAAGTCGCGGTGTTTGTTGTCGCTGCGCTGCTGTTCTACCGCGCGGAAATGAAAGACAGCGAGTTCTGATGTTCAAGAAGATCCTGATCGCCAATCGCGGGGAGATTGCATGCCGGGTGATCCGCACCGCGCGGCGGATGGGGATCAAGACGGTCGCGGTTTACTCCGACGCCGATGCCCGCGCGCCGCACGTGAAAATGGCGGACGAAAGCGTCCGGCTCGGCCCGCCGCCCGCGTCCGAATCCTATTTGAAGGCCGAACTGATTATCGACGCGTGCAAGGCGACGGGCGCCGAGGCCGTTCACCCCGGCTACGGCTTCCTTTCCGAGCGCGAGAGCTTCGCCAAGGCACTGGCGAAGGCGGGAATCGCGTTCATCGGGCCTCCTCCGAAAGCCATCGCCGCAATGGGCGACAAGATCGAATCCAAGAAGCTGGCGCAGAAGGCCGGCGTAAACATCGTCCCCGGCCATCTCGGCGACGTCGCGACGACCGACGAAGCGGTGAAGATCGCCAAGGACATCGGCTATCCGGTGATGATGAAGGCCTCGGCCGGCGGCGGCGGCAAGGGCATGCGCCTCGCCTGGTCCGAAAAGGACGTGCGCGAAGGCTTCGAGTCTGTGAAGCGCGAGGGGCTGAACAGCTTCGGCGACGATCGCGTGTTCATCGAGAAGTTCATCGAGCAGCCGCGGCACATGGAGATCCAGGTGCTCGGCGACCAGCACGGCAACGTCCTCTACCTCGGCGAGCGCGAATGCTCGATCCAGCGCCGCCACCAGAAGGTGGTCGAGGAAGCGCCGTCGCCTTTCGTCACGCCCACGATGCGCAAGGCGATGGGCGAGCAGGCCGTCGCTCTCGCCAAGGCGGTCGGCTATTATTCCGCCGGCACGGTCGAGCTGATCGTCAACGGCGCCGACACGAGCGGCAAGAGTTTCTACTTCCTCGAGATGAACACGCGGCTGCAGGTCGAGCATCCGGTGACCGAGGAAGTGACCGGCCTCGATCTCGTCGAGCAGATGATCCGCGTCGCGGCCGGCGAAAAGCTGGGGTTCACGCAGGACGATGTGAAGCTGGACGGTTGGGCGGTCGAAACGCGAGTCTATGCCGAGGATCCATACCGCGGATTCCTTCCGAGCACGGGGCGGCTGACGCGCTACGCGCGGCCGGTTGAAACCAATTCCGTCATTGCGAGCGAAGCGAAGCAATCCACCAAAGACAAAGACTCTGGATTGCCGCGGCGCGGCTCCGCCGCTCCTCGCAATGACGAAGTCCGCGTCCGCGTCGACGACGGCGTCGATGAAGGCAGCGAGATCAGCATGTTCTACGACCCGATGGTGGCCAAGCTGATCACTTGGGGGCCCGACCGCACCGCTGCGATCGACGCGCAGGTGGCCGCGCTCGACGCGTTCGAGCTGGACGGCATCGGCGACAATGTCGATTTCCTCTCGGCGCTGATGCAGCATCCGCGCTTCCGCGACGGCGACATCACCACCAACTTCATCGCCGAGGAATATCCGGAAGGCTTCCACGGAGCGCCGGCCGACAAGCAATTGCTGTCCGACATCGCCGTGATCGGCGGCATGATCGGCGCGATCAGCGAGGAGCGCGCGGCGGGCATCGACCACCAGCTCGGCCCGCCGGTGATCCCGTCCTGCGAGCGGGTCGTCAGCGTAGACGGCGAGCAGCATCGAGTCCGCATCAAGCCCTACCAGGGCGGGACTCTGGCGGTGCTCGATGGCGGCGAGTTGATCGACGTGATTGGCCGCTGGACGCCGGGGCAGCGACTGCTGTCTGTGTCGATCGATGGACGCGCTCGAACCGTGCAGGTCCGCCGCGAAGGCCGCGTTTTCGTGCTGACCACGCGCGGCGCCATCCATCGCGTGCAGGTGATGCCGCCGCACGTCGCCGACCTGTCGAAGCACATGATCGAGAAGCCCGCGCCCGACCTGTCGCGGCTGCTCCTCGCGCCGATGCCGGGGCTGCTGACCAAGCTCGACGTCGCGGTCGGCGACAAGGTCGAACCCGGCCAGCCGGTCGCCGTGATGGAAGCGATGAAGATGGAAAATATCCTCCGCGCGCCCAAGGCGGCGACGGTCAAGGCGACGCCGGCGAAGGCGGGCGACAGCGTCGCGGTGGATCAGGTCATCGTGGAGTTTGAGTAGTCTCTTGAAGTCCGCCTCAATACACACTTGAGATCAGGAGTTGACCCGCAACACTATCAGCGCCGCGATCGTCCACAGACCCACGAAGCACGCAATGGTCCTCGTGTGGCTACTTTTCGACCACTCTAGAGCGGCAATAATGCATGCCGGTAAGAAGATGCATACGGCCCAATAGAGGTTCGGCGCGCCGCCGACAAAAACCATCGCCATTGGCGCCACGTACACAGCCCAAAGTGCAAGAAGCGACGCGGGTACCAGCAAAATCCAAAGGCTTCCGCGCATCAGCAGATCGGAAAGCGCGATCCACTCCCGATTGCGGATAGCACCGCCCAGTTCCTCCCATGCGTTTAGTATCCAGGGAAACGCCAGAGCCACGAGAAACAGGGGGACAACCGCCGCGAAGAGCCAGAAGGCCAGACTCATGCTTACCGGTTCCGCAATTCCACACGCCTGAGCTTGCCGGTCGCGGTCTTCGGCAGTGAGTCGACGAACTCGATCTCGCGCGGATATTTGTACGGCGCGATCTGCTGCTTCGCGTGCGCCTTGAGCTTCTCCGCCAGCTCGTCGCTGGGCTCGGCATCCCTCGCGAGCACCACGAACGCTTTCACCTTCTGGCCCCGCTCGGGGCACGGCACGCCGATCACCGCGCATTCGGCGACCGCGGGGTGTGAGAGCAAAGCATTCTCCACTTCGGGAGCGCCGATATTGTAGCCCGAGCTGACGATCATGTCGTCGTTGCGGGCGAGGTACCAATAATAGCCGTCGGCATCGCGTCGGTAGGTGTCGCCGGTGACGTTCCAGCCGTCGACGACGTAATTCTTCTGCCGCTCGTCATCGAGATAGCGGCAGCCGGTCGGGCCCTTGATCGCGAGGCGGCCGACGCCCTCGTCCATCGGCTTTCCGTCGTCGTCGAGGACCGTCGCGATGTAGCCCGGCACGGCCTTGCCGGTCGCTCCCGGGCGGATTTCGTCGCCCGCGGCCGAGACGAAGATATGCATCATCTCGGTCGAGCCGATGCCGTCGGTGATCGCGATTCCGGTGCGGTCTTTCCACGCGCGCCAGGTCGCTTCGGGCAGATGCTCGCCTGCGGAGACGCAATAGCGCAGGGTCTTGAGCGCCTCGTCCAGTGCAGGCTGCGACAGCATCGCCTTGTAAGCCGTCGGCGCGGTGCCGAGGTGAGTGACCCCGAATTTCGCGATGGCGTCGAGCAATTTGTCGGGACCGCCCTGCTCTATTGTCGCGGCCGCGGCTCCGAACCGCCACGGGAACATCGGCGTGATCCCGAGCCCGAAGGTGAAGGCCATCGGCGCGCTGGTCAGGAAGACGTCGCCGGGCCTGGGCCCTACGAGGTGCTTGGCGAAGGTGTCGCACGGTGCCAGCACGTCGCGGTGGAACTGCACGCACCCCTTGGGGATGCCGGTCGTGCCGCTGGTGAAGGCGATGATGCACGGGTCGTCGCGGCCGGTGTCGGCGGGCGGCAGCGGGTCGAGCGACGCGCAGCGCGTTTCCAGCTCCCCGCGTCCGTAGTCGCCGTCATATTTGATGACGTGCTTGACGAAATGGGTCTGGTCGACGGCCTGGCGGAAGTCGCCGATGAACCTGCTGTCGACCACCGCGTGGCTGATCTCAGCGCGCTCGATCACCGTCGCCATCTCGCCGGGGCGAAGCAAAGGCATGGTCGCGACGACGACTCCGCCCGCCTTCAGGACTCCGAGCCAGGCGGCGAACATCGTGAAGCTGTTGGGCCCGCGCAGGAACACGCGGTTGCCGGGGATCAGCCCCTCTCCCTCGACCAGCAGCCGCGCGATCCGCCCGCTGAAATCGTCGAGCTCGGCATAGGTCCAGCGGCCATGCTCATTAATCACAGCCAATGCGTCCGCCGTGCCGCCCTTGAGCAGTTCCCCAGCGCAGTTCAGCCGCTCAGGATATTGCACCTCCGGCAGGTCGAAGCGGAATTCCGGAAGCAGCTCCGGCGGTGGCAATCGGTCGCGGACGAAGCTGTCGTACATCGTCAGTCAGGCACCACCGCGGTGGTTTCGATCTCGACCTTGGCCGCGCCTTCGACGAGCCCCTTCACCTCGACCAGCGCCATAGCTGGGTAGTTTGCGCCCATGATTTCGCGCCACGCGGTACCCATCTCGTCGCGCGAATTGAGATATTCGCTTCGGTCGGTCACGTAGCACGTGATCCGCACCACATGCTCCGGACCGGCGCCGTCCTCGGCGAGGATTGCCAGCGTGTTGCGCAGCGCCTGCGCGAACTGGCCGTGCAACGTATAGTCGGGGAACATCTCCCGCTCGTCCCAGCCGACGATCCCCGCCGTGAAGATCATCCGTCCCCGCGCCGAGATTCCGTTCGAATAGCCCTTGGGCCGCGGCCAGCCGGCCGGTTGAAGCACCTTCATCTGCCCGTCCCCTTGAGCAAATCGCGCGCGATGATCTGCCGCTGCACTTCGCTCGCGCCTTCGTAGATGCGCAGCGCGCGTATGTCGCGGTACAGCTCCTCGACCTTGACGCCGCGCGTTACCCCGGCGCCGCCGTGCATCTGCACCGACGCGTCGATGACCTGCTGCGCCGATTCCGTGGCGTGGAGCTTGGCCATTGCCGCCGCGCGCCGATTGTCCACGCCGCCCTCGTCCTGCTGCCACGCCGCGCGGTAGACCAGCAGCGCGGATGCATCGACTCCAACCCCCATGTCGGCGAGCCTCGCCTGCGTGACCGGATTGTCCGCGAGCGTAGCGGTGCCGAGCCTGCGGCTTTTGGCGAAGCCAAGTGCTTCATCGAGCGCGCGCCGCGCAAATCCGAGCGCGGCCGCGCCGACCGTGACGCGGAACAGGTTCAGGGTTTCCATGCCCACCCGGAAGCCTTCGCCGGGTTCGCCTACCAGCGCATCGGCGGGAATGCGGACATTGTCGTAGACGAGGCGCGCGAGCGGGTGCGGAGCAATGACATCGATCCGCTCCGCGATGCGCAACGCCTCGGCGGGAACGATGAAGGCGGACAGGCCGCGCGCGCCCTCGCCTTCACCCGTGCGCGCGAAGGTCAGGTAGAAATCGGCGATTCCCCCATTCGAAATGTACGTCTTCTCGCCGACGAGGACCCACTCGCCGCCGTCGTTCATGGCCGACGTCTGGATGTTGGCCGCGTCGGACCCGCATTCCGGCTCGGTCATCGCGAAGGCCGCAATGGCCTCGCCGCTTGCAATCCTGGGAAGCCAGTCGCGCTTCTGCTCGACGGTTCCGAACAGGCTGATGGCGCCCGAGCCGAGCCCCTGCATGGCGAAGGCGAAATCCGCGAGCGCCGAATGGTAGGCCAGGGTTTCGCGCGCGATCGCGAGGCTGCGAACGTCGGGACGCCGGTCCCCGTCGGATACGCAAAGCTTCAGCAATCCAGCGGAGCCGAGCCCACGAACCAGCGTCCGGCAATCTTCGTCGAGGTCGCCGCTCGCCTGCGGGAGCTTTGTCTCGCACCAGCGCTGGAGCTTGTCCGCGAGCTCGCGGTGCCTCGGCTCGAAGAAAGGCCAAGAGAGGAAGCTCCGGTCAGCCATCAGTCCCCCTGAAACACCGGCTTCTGCTTGTTCGCAAACGCCTCATAGGCGCGCTTGAAGTCGTTGGTCTGCATGCACTCGGCTTGCGCCTGCGCTTCCATTTCGATCGCCTGATCGATGGGCACGTGCCATTCCGCGTCGAGCTGCTTCTTCGTGACCGCATGCGCAAGTGTAGGCCCGCGCGCGAGAGTCGCCGCCAGCGCCTGTGCGTCCGCCAGCACGGAGTCGCTGAGCCGGTTCCAGAAGCCCCAGGCAAAGCCTTCGTCGGCGCTCATGCTTCGGCCCGTGAACAGCAACTCCGCCGCGCGGCCGTGGCCGATGATCCGCGGCAGGATCGCGCAGGCGCCCATGTCGGCCCCCGACAGCCCGACGCGCGTGAACAGGAACGCCGTCTTCGCGTCGGGCGCGGCAAACCTGAGGTCGCTGGCCATCGCCAGGATCGCTCCCGCGCCCGCGCACACGCCTTCGACCGCCGCAACGATCGGCTGCGGGCACGCGCGCATGGCGCGAACCAGGTCGCCGGTCATGCGCGTGAAGTCGAGCAGCCCGTCGCGGTCCATTTCGGTAAGCGGGCCGATGATCTCATGAACGTCGCCGCCGGAGCAGAAATTGCCGCCCGCGCCGCTTATCACGACCGCTTTTACGTCGCGCACGCGCACCAGCGCATGGAAGGTGTTGCGAAGCTCGTCGTAGCTTTCGAAGGTCAGCGGGTTCTTCCGCTCGGGCCGATTGAGCGTAATCGTCGCGACGCCGTCGGCGAAATCCCACAGGAAGTGCGTCGGCGAGAACCCCGCCGCGTCCAGGTTCATGCGCTCGTGCCGCCATCGATCGTGATCGCCGCGCCGTTGATGTCGCGCGATAGCGGCAGGCACAGCATCAGGATGATGTTGGCGATCGCTTCCGGATCGACGAGCCGCGCGCTGGCATTCATGTTGGTGATTGCAGAGCGCGCTTCGTTCGCGCTGCGGCCGGTGATTTCCGACACCCGGGCGACGGACTGGTCCGTCATCGGCGTGTCGACGTAGCCCGGGCAGACGGCGTTCACCGTGAGGTTCGTCTTCGCATATTCGGCCGCGAGCGAGCGGCTGAGGCCAAGCAGCCCGTGCTTCGAAGCCGCATAATGCGCCGCGTAGGGCACCCCTCGCAGGCTGGCGACCGATGCAACAAAAACCAGCCGGCCGCTTTCGCTCTTGAGCAGGTCGGCGATGGCGGCGCGCGAGCATTCGAACGCCGCGGTGAGGTTCACCGAGATGATCCTGTCCCAGCTATCCCGGCTCATCTTGTGGAACGGCGCGCTCTCGGCGATCCCGGCATTGACGACCAGCATTTCGATCGGCCCGTTGATCGCGCGCGCTTCGTCGAACGCGTTGGCGATCTGATCGGCCTGGGTAACGTCGCACGAGACCGCATAGCCGCCGAGGCGCTTCGCGGTTTGCTGCAGCGGCTCGAGCCGGCGGCCCAGCAGCGAGACTTTGGCCCCCGCGCCAGCCAGAGACTCTGCCGCGGCCGCGCCGATGCCCGATCCTCCGCCGGTGATCAGCGCGTGGCGACCTTGGAGCGCGTTGGCCATGCGTCGAGCTTGGCCGAACGGCAATGAGGTGGCAAGGCGGCCGCGATGAAGATCGCAGTGCTTGAGACCGGCGTCCCGCCCGCCCCGCTCGCCGACAGGTTCGGCTCCTACACTGACATGTTCGCCGACCTTCTGGGTCCGGCGTTCGAACTGGACACGTTCGACGTCCAGTCCGGCCAACTGCCGGCGGCCGGCGATCATGGCGCCTATCTCCTGACCGGCTCCCCGGCCGGCGTTTACGACCCGCTCCCCTGGATTGGGCCGCTGCTCGACTTCATCCGTTCGGAGGGCGACGCCAAGATGATCGGCGTCTGCTTCGGGCACCAGGCGATGGCGGAGGCCCTCGGCGGTAAGGTCGTGAAATCCGAGAAAGGCTGGGGAACCGGCCTTCACCGATACGATGTCGTTCATCCGCAGCCATGGACCAACGGCGAGCGCCGGATCGCCATCCCGGCGTCGCACCAGGACCAGGTCGTGGAGCAGCCGCCCAACACGCAGGTCGTGGCGCGGTCCGAGTTCACGCCATTCGCCGCGCTCGCCTGGAGCGACAGGCCGGCGATAAGCTTCCAGTTCCATCCTGAATTTTCGCCGGATTACGCGAAAGCCCTCATCGAGAAGCGCTATGACCGCGTCAACGAACCGGACGCTGCGATTGCCTCGCTCGACGCTCCGAACGACAGTGCGAAGGTCGGCGACTGGATCAGGAAATTCCTCACGGAGACGAACCAATGAAGACCCGCGCAGCAGTCGCGTTCGAGGCGAAGAAGCCGCTGGAAATCGTCGAGATAGACCTCGACGGGCCAAAGGCCGGAGAGGTCCTGGTCGAGATCATGGCGACGGGCATCTGCCATACCGACGCCTACACGCTCGACGGACTCGACAGCGAGGGCATCTTCCCGTCGATCCTCGGTCACGAGGGCGCGGGCGTGGTCCGCGAGGTGGGTCCGGGCGTCACCAGCGTGAAGCCGGGCGACCATGTGATACCGCTGTACACGCCGGAATGCGGCAAGTGTAAATCGTGCCTGAGCGGGAAAACGAATCTTTGCACCGCGATCCGCGCGACGCAGGGCAAGGGCGTCATGCCGGACGGCACGAGCCGCTTCAGCTACAAGGGCGAGACGATCTTCCATTACATGGGCTGCTCGACCTTCTCCAACTTTACCGTGCTCCCCGAGATCGCGGTCGCGAAGATCCGCGACGATGCCCCGTTCCAGACAAGCTGCTACATCGGCTGCGGAGTGACGACGGGCGTCGGCGCGGTCATCAACACCGCTAAGGTCGAGCCGGGCGCCAACGTCGTCGTGTTCGGCCTCGGCGGCATTGGCCTAAACGTGATCCAGGGCGCGAAGCTCGTGGGAGCGAACCGCATCGTCGGCGTCGACATCAACACCGACAAAGAGGGCTGGGGCCGCAAGTTCGGGATGACCGACTTCATCGATGCCAGCGGCAAGGACCGCGCGACGATCATCGAGGAGGTGGTGGCGCTAACCGACGGCGGGGCGGACTACAGTTTCGACTGCACCGGGAACACCGAAGTGATGCGGACCGCGCTCGAATGCTGCCATCGCGGCTGGGGCACCAGCATCATCATCGGCGTGGCCGAAGCGGCGAAGGAGATATCGACGCGGCCGTTCCAGCTGGTCACCGGCCGCAACTGGCGTGGCACCGCGTTCGGCGGCGCCAAGGGCCGAACGGACGTCCCGAAGATCGTCGACTGGTACATGGACGGGAAGATCGAGATCGACCCGATGATCACGCACGTGCTCGAGCTCGAGGATATCAACAAGGGCTTCGATCTGATGCACGCCGGCGAGAGCATTCGCTCCGTCGTGGTCTACTGACGAGGAGGCGGGAATGTTCAGCCACGTGATGGTCGGATCGAACGACCTCGAGCGGTCCAAGCAGTTCTACGACGCTTTGTTCGGAAAGCCCGCAAGAAGCGACGACAAGGGGCGCCTCAGCTACGGCCGCCGAGGTGCAGTCTTCATGGTGAGCGCTCCCATCGACGGCCAGCCGGCGTGCCACGCAAACGGCGGCACGATCGGCTTCGCCTTCGACAGTCCGGACGAGGTCGACGCGTGGCATCGGACCGGCGTCGACGCCGGTGGGACGGCGATCGAGGACCCGCCTGGCTGGCGCGAGAACGCGTTCGGCAGGCTTTATCTCGCGTATCTGCGGGATCCGGACGGCAACAAGTTGTGCGGCCTCCACCGGCTGCAGCAATGACTGTCGAAACCGTTTCGAACAAGTCGCACGGCGGGCGACAGCTCGTCGTGAAGCACGCATCGCGCGCCACCTCGACGGACATGACCTTCTCCATCTTCCTGCCGCCGCAAGCGGAATCCGGCCAGCCCCTGCCGGTCGTCTGGTATCTTTCCGGCCTCACGTGCACCCATGCCAACGTCACGGAAAAGGGCGAGTACCGCGCCGCCTGCGCCGAGCTCGGCCTGATCTTCGTCGCGCCCGACACGAGCCCGCGCGGCGACGGTGTCCCAGACGCCGACGGCTATGATTTCGGCAAGGGCGCCGGCTTCTACGTCGACGCGACCGAACAGCCCTGGTCGGCCAACTACCGAATGTGGAGCTATATGACCGACGAGCTTCCGGCCTTGGTCGCCGCGGAGTTCCCGGTGGACATGGAGCGGCAAGCCATCACCGGCCATTCGATGGGAGGCCACGGGGCGCTCACCGTCGCGCTTCGAAGTCCCGAGCGCTTCCGTAGCGTTTCCGCATTCTCGCCTATCGTCGCTCCGTCCCAGGTCCCGTGGGGAGAGAAGGCGCTTGGCGGCTATCTCGGCGACGATCGATCCGCGTGGCGCAAGCATGATGCCGTCGCCTTGATCGAAGACGGAGCGAGCGTGTCCGAGATTCTTGTCGACGTCGGAACGGCCGACCAATTCCTCGAGCAGGAACTTCGACCGGAACTGCTGGAGCGCGCCTGCGCCGGAGCCGGGATCGCGCTGACTCTCCGCCGACAGGCGGGCTACGACCACAGCTATTATTTCATCTCGACCTTCATGGCCGACCATCTGCGCTGGCATTCGGAGCGGCTCAAGCGGTGATCGGCGGGCTGGAGCCGTGGGCGCAGGAAGGGATCGGAGCAGGCGCGGGCCTGGCGATCGGCGCGCTTGTCGGCCTGGAACGCGGCTTCAACCTTCGCAACCAGAAGGTTGGGACTCGCGTAGCGGGTGTCCGCACCTTCTCCCTGATGGGTCTCGGCGCCGGGCTGGCCGGCGTCATCGGAGACGACCAGCCGATGGCAGCGGGCGCGATCCTCCTCGCAATGCTCGGCTACCTCGCCATCGCCTACGCGCCGCGCCTTGCAGCAAAAGGCGACGCAACCAGCCCCATAGCCGCCGCTGCGACGATTGCGGCGGCGTTTCTGGCCGGCTTGGGCAGCGTCGGCCTTGCCGTCGCGGCAGGCGCAGTCCTGGTATTCATTCTGGCGCTCAAGGACGACATCCACCAATTCGTCGACCGCCTCGATAGACGCGATATCAGTGCCCTCCCCCGCTACGGCATCATCGCGCTGGCAGTGCTGCCGTTCCTGCCCGACGAGCCGATGGGCCCCTACGGCGCCTGGAACCCGAGCAAGCTGTGGTGGGTCGTGGTCCTCGTCACCGGTTTTTCCTTCCTCGGCTATGTGGCGAACAGGATCTTCGGCGCGACGCACGGCACGATCGCAACCGCGCTTATCGGGGGGGCCTACAGTTCCACGGCAGTGACTCAGTCGCTTGCCCAGCGTCTCGGCGAGGGCGAGGGCGGCGGTGCCGAGCCTGCCGGAATCGCGCTTGCCAGCGCCGTCATGTACCTGCGCGTCATCGTGCTCGTCGCGATCCTTGCGAACCGCATCCTAATCCCTTTCGTCCTCCTGCTTGCCCCGGCGCTCGTCATTGCCTGGCTGGCCGGATGGTGGCTGTACCGCCGCGCCGAGCGGAGCGACGCTCCGGCGCCGCCCGGCAATCCCATCGCGTTCCTCCCGGCCCTGGGGTTTGTCGCCTTCGTCGCTGCTGCGGCTGTCGCTGCGCGGTGGGCGCAGGGGCGTTTCGGCGAACAGGGCATCGCGGTGCTGCTGTTCCTCATGGGCTCGATGGACGTCGACGCGTCGATCGTCACGGCCGGCGGGCTTCCGCCGCAGGCGATCGCCCCGCCCCTCGCTGCGATAGCGATCGGCGGGACGATCATCGCCAACATGGCGGTGAAAATCGGCGTAACGCTTGCTTATGCGCGCAGGAATGGCTGGGTCGCGGCGGTAGCGCTGCTTTCCAGCACGCTCGTCCTGGCGGCGAGCATCGGCGTGGCGTGGCTGCGCCAGGGGGCGTAGCGGGCGCTGCTGTCACGACTTTCTTCGAAGCGCCCGCGGCACGCCTGCGTGTCACCAGAAACTCGGACCGTGCGCCGGACGGTCGATTTGTGGTGACCCCAACGGGACTCGAACCCGTGTTTTCGCCGTGAAAGGGCGACGTCCTAGACCGCTAGACGATGGGGCCGGGAAAGCCGCCGCGAGTTAGGTGAGGGGTATCGCAGCGTCAAGCGGCGCTGAGGACTTACAGTCCGCCAGCCAAGGCGGCTCGTGGTTGCCGCGCAACCCGTCAACGCTCTGCGGCGTATTAGCGAGCAGTGGGCGACACGGAGCAGTCTTCACGCATGCGGTGGCTCAGGATGCTCGGAGTCGTCCTGCTCATGTTGGTGGCCGTCGGCGTATTGATTAGCGCGTCCGCCGATCTTCCCCCGCTCTCGGGACGAACCCAATCCCGTGCGTTCGCCCACACGGAGGAGACCGCGCTCGGTCGCGCCTTCCGTCCGCAGGCCGACGCGCACGCCGGGCTGTCCGGAATTCACCTTCTACCGGGCGGACTCGATGCCTTTGCATCCCGGGCGTTGCTTGCACGTAGCGCCGAGCGAAGCATCGACGCGCAATATTACATCTGGCGCGGCGACCTTACCGGTACATTGTTGTTCCATGAATTGATCGCGGCGGCCGATCGCGGCGTACGCGTCCGGCTGCTGCTCGACGACAATCCGACCAAGGGACTCGACGATCTCCTCGCGTCGGTCGATGCGCATCCCAACATCGAGGTACGCCTCTTCAATCCGTTCGTGCTCCGGAAGCTTCGGGTCCTGGGGTATTTGACCGACTTCGATCGCCTCAACCGGCGCATGCACAACAAGTCGTTCACGGTCGACAATCAAATGACAATCATCGGCGGCCGGAACGTCGGAGACGAATATTTCGACGCTGCGGAAGGCGCGCTGTTCGTCGACCTCGACGTGCTCGCCGTCGGTCCGGTGGTCGGGGCGGTGTCGAAGGATTTCGACCGTTACTGGCGAAGCGCTTCATCTTATCCGGCGAGCCGCATCCTCGGAAATAGCGGTGCGCAGGCGCTCGCCGACGGTGCCTCGCGGGCAGCAGCCATTACGAGGAGCCGCGAGGCCCGCGACTATCTCGCCGCAGCGGTCCGCCGGCCACTAATCGCCCAACTTGCGAGCGGCCAGCTGTCGTTCGAATGGTCCCCGGTGCGGCTCATCAGCGACGATCCGGCGAAGGGATTGGGCCGCGCCGGCGCCGGGGAGCTGCTGATTTCTCGGCTCGATGACCTTCTTCAAAGCCCCAGGACCGATCTCAACCTCGTCTCAGGCGATTTCGTGCCGACGAAGCGTGGCGTCGAAGTGCTGACCGCAATTCGGCGTCGCGGCGTCCGTGTCGCGGTCGTGACCAATTCCCTGGAGGCGACGGACGTGCCCATCGTGCACGCCGGCTATGCAAAATGGCGCCGGGAGTTGCTGCAGGCCGGAATCACTATCTGGGAAATCAAGGCGTCGGCGGCGGGCCACGCTTTGCGATCGGATACCGCTCCGGGCAGCGGGGGCTCGGCGTCCAGCGGAGCCGGAAGTGCGCTTCATGCCAAGACCTTCAGCGTCGATGGCCAACGCCTGTTCGTCGGGTCGTTCAATTTCGATCCGCGATCCGCGCGTCTGAACACGGAACTGGGCTTTGTGATTTCCAGCCCCGCGCTTGCGCGCGAAATCGACTCCAGGCTTTCTCAACTCGTTGCCCAGGGCGCCTATGAAGTTGAACTGTCGGACTCGGGTAAACCTTTGTGGAAGGAAAGAATTGGCCAGCGCATTGCAACCTACCGCACGGAACCCGGAACTACGCCTTGGCAGCGCTTTCTCGTTCGACTTCTCTCGCTGCTGCCGATCGAATGGATGCTGTGAAGGCGGACGCGCTCAAGCGAACGCGGCGTCCTCAAGGTGCATCTCGGCGGCATTGCCGCCGTTCCACTCGTCGCGCTTGATGCTTCCGGCGAGCCACCAGCGCCGGTCGCCCGGCGAGGAGAGGAGCGCCTGGCCGAGATCGGTCTGGGCGCAACGGAACGCGATCCACTTGAAGCTCTTGCCGTCGTCGCCGCAGGCGAGGCCTCGCACGTGCCCCTCGCCGACGATACCGACCCGAAGCAGCCGCGCCGGCCCGCACGCTATCTTTGGGCTGGGCCAGCCGGCGCCGTAAGGCCCACCCGCGTCGAGCGAATCGCACAAGCCGCCGACGACTCCGCCAGGCGCAATGAACGCATCCACCAGCAGAGCGCGGCCTTCGCGCGAGCGCTCGACGTCCGCCTCCAGCCGCTCATTGATGAATGCCTGGAAGGCCTGCAGGCCGCCCTTGGGCAGCGTCAGCCCGGCCGCCATGGCATGGCCTCCGCCGGCGATCAGCAAGCCGCTGTCCTTCGCCGCGAGGACGGCAGCGCCCAAATCGACGCCGGAGATGGACCGGCCGGACCCCTTCCCCGTGCCGTCCTCGCACTCCGCTATGACGATCGCGGGCCGGCCGAAGCGCTCCTTCAGGCGGCCGGCGACGATTCCGATGACGCCCTGATGCCAACCGCTGCTCATCACCGTCAGCACCGCGGCGCCGTTGAGCTTCGCGGCTTGCTCTTCGGCCTGCTCGCAGACCGTCATCTCGATCGCCCGCCGCTCCTCGTTCAGGCGATCGAGCTCGCCGGCGATCGTGCGCGCTTCGTCAGGATCGGTGCAGGTGAGCAGGCGCACGCCGAGGTCCGATTTGCCGACGCGGCCGCCGGCGTTGATGCGCGGGCCGAGCGCGAAGCCGAGGTCCCGGCAGCAGGGCGGCTTCACGAGGCGCGCGGCTTCCGCGAGCGCCGACAGCCCCAGGTTGCGCCGTGCGGCCATCACCTTAAGCCCCTGGGTCACGAAGGCGCGATTGAGGCCGTGCAGCTTGGCGACATCGGCCACCGTCCCGAGCGCGACAAGATCCAGCAAATCGAGAACCCTGGGCTCCGCGCGCCGGTCGAAGAAGCCGCGGCCGCGGAGCTCGCGGATCAGCGCTACTGCGAGGAGGAAGGCCATGCCGACCGCCGCGAGGTGGCCGTGTTGCGCACCCAACTCGCCCTCGTCGAGCCGGTTCGGGTTGATGAGCGCGTGAGCGACGGGCAGCAAAGTCGCGCATTGATGGTGGTCCACGACGATGACGTCGAGACCCGCCGCTTTAGCCTGCTCGAGTGCGTCGAACGCCTGGGCACCGCAATCGACGGTAATGGCGAGGCTCGCGCCGCGGCTCTTCAGCTCGACGAGCGCCGCGCCCGAAGGACCGTATCCTTCCATGAGCCGATCGGGGATATAGACGATCGGCTCGACGCCGAGCTGGCGCAACAGCAAGGTGAGAAGCGCTGCGCTGGTCGCCCCGTCGACATCATAGTCGCCGAAGACGGCAATCGCCTCTTGCGCCAGCACGGCGTCCGCGACGCGCTTCGCCCCCCTGTCCATGTCCTGGAACGCCGACGGGTCGGGAAGGAAATCGCGAATTCGGGGATCGCGGTGGCGTGCCAGATCTTCGCGCGGAATGCCGCGCGCGAGGAGAAGTTCGTCCACCAGTGAATCCAGGGCGCCGCTCGGTTCACCTGCCCCGCGCCAGCGCCACGGCTGCCCGGTTACCGATCGTTCGACGTTCAGCGCAAACCCCACCGCGGCATTGTAGCGCGCGGGAGTCGGGGGTCTACAGGCTTCGCTGGCTTCCGAGCTTGTAATGCTCGGCGAAAACGCGGCGGACCGTCCCCGAGCTCGCGCGCATCACCAGGCTCTCGGTTGTCACGCAGTCCTTGCGCCTGCTGACGCCCTTGAGGAGCGAGCCGTGAGTCACGCCGGTAGCGGCGAAGATGCAGTCGCCGCGCGCCATATCGGTGGTCGTGTAGACGCGGTCGAGATCGTCGATCCCCCAGCGACGTGCGCGGCCCACCTCGTCGTCATTGCGGAACAGCAGCCGGCCGAGAATCTGGCCGCCGACGCAGCGCAGGGCCGCCGCCGCCAGCACGCCCTCGGGCGCTCCGCCGCTGCCCATGTAGACGTCGATATCCGTATCCGGGTCGGCGGTTGCCATGACTCCGGCGACGTCCCCGTCGGGGATGAGCTTGATGCCGCAGCCGACGCCGCGAAGATCGGCAATGATCTTCTCGTGGCGGGGCCGGTCGAGAACGCAGGCGATGATCTCGTTCGGCTCCACGCCTTTGACTTTGGCAATGGCGCGAACGTTCTCAGCGGGCGACTTGTCGATGTCGATCGTTCCCTCGGGATAGCCGGGCCCGACCGCAAGCTTGTCCATGTACACGTCGGGCGCGTTGAGCAGGCAGCCGCTTTCCGCGATCGCGAGCACGGCGAGCGCGTTCGGGCCCGCATTGGCCGTCAGCGTGGTGCCCTCCAGGGGATCCAGCGCGATGTCGATCTTGGGGCCGCTGCCGCACGCCGAGCCGCACTTCTCGCCGATATACAGCATCGGCGCTTCGTCGCGCTCGCCTTCACCGATGACGACGGTGCCGTCCATCGGCAGCTTGTTGAGCTCCGCACGCATGGCCTCCACGGCTGCGGCATCGGCGGCGTCATTGTCGCCGCGGCCGATCCACTTCGAAGCTGCGATTGCCGCCGCCTCCGTGACCCGGACCATTTCGAGGACCAGCACACGGTCGAGGACGGACGAACTCTGCACGCAGTCGCGATTCATGGAAGCGGAAACTCCTTGATTTGGCCGCCAGCGCGATAGGAGCGCGCATGCGGGCTGTCGAGACTAGCCCTGTTCTTCGGCCTGGTGCTCGAGGAGGGCATTGCGGACACGCACGGCCCGGGAGCCGACCTGGGTTTCAACGAGGAAGACAGCGAAGCCAAGGCCAAGCGCGAGCATGCAGGCGATGAACAGCAGCGCGATGGCGGTGCCGAACTGGCCACGGACGAGCGTGCCGGCGAACAGCAGGACGACCACGAGGCAGATGAGGATTGCGGCGAGGACGGTGAGCCAGATGGCCCTGCTCACGAGCACCATTCGGCGATCGAGGACCCGGATTTCGCGCAGGTAGCGGTCGTGGTCGCTGCCGCGGCTCTTGAGGAGCAGCGGCTCGACCTGCCGCACCCGGTCGACAATTCGCGACAGCCGCCCGGCGCAGACATTCAGGAATGCGCCGATTCCAGCGAGCAGGAATACGGGGGCGAGCGCCGATTGGATGATGCCGGCGATTTCTGCGACTGCGGTCTCGTGCGGCGGGATCGGGAGCATCGCACTATCCTATTCTTTGTAAGCAGGAAGAGACCAGCCGCGCGTGATTGCGAGGCCCCGGAGTGCGAAGCCGGCGGCGATTGCGATCGCCGCCGCTATCCAGAGCGAAACGCCCACGAGAGTGAGAGTCACAAACAGGCCGGCGGCCACCGCGGCCGCGGTGATGTAGATTTCGTGGCGCAACAGGATCGACGGTTCGCCGGCGAGGACGTCGCGGATGATTCCGCCGGCGCAGCCCGTAAGGATGCCCATAAGAAAGGCGGGGACCGGCGCGACGCCGTAACCGAGCGCCTTGGCTGCGCCATAGGCCGCGTAAGAGGTGAGGCCGGCCGCATCGAACCAGAGCAATGCGCGTCCGGAGAGCCAGCGCCGGCTGTCGATCCAGACCAGGAGCGCGGCAGCGACACAGATGAGCAAAGTCACGTTCGTCCCGACCCAGAAGACCGGCGCGCCGATCAACAGATCGCGCAGCGTGCCTCCGCCCACGCCGGTGACCACCGCGAAGAAGACGAAGGTGACGAAATCGAGCCTCCGCTCTGCCGCCACGAGCGCGCCGGACACCGCGAATACGGCTATGCCGAAGACGTCGAGCAGCACGAGCGGATCCGGAAGGACATCTGGGAGCGGCGGCGGAGCCATAAGCAGGGTCATGCTGTCGCCAAGGCGATGAAGCAATCCTTCTAGGTGCGCGGCCCAATGACGCCTACATGGCTGCCATGGCGGACGACACGGACACGGGGCCGATCCCGACGCTTGAGGACTGGCAGCACTGGACGTGGGTGATGGGCCGCGCGCAGCAAATGATGATGGAGGCGTGGGCAGCGAGCCTAAAGACCGGCCAGCCATGGCCGGCCAGCGCGCCCGCCTGGGGCGCGTTTCCGCCGGCCTTCTTCGGCGACGGGGTAGGCGCGCCAGACCCGGCGGGATTGATGAATGCGGGGGCCGAGGCCTGGGCCAAAGGCTTGGATGCCTGGGGCCAGATGCTCGGGCTCCAAGGGCAGCAGCAGGACAGGAAGGACCGGCGCTTTTCGGCTCCGGAGTGGCGCGACAATCCGCTGTTCGACCAAATCCGCCGCACCTATCTCGCGCTGTCGGACAAGCTGCTCGGCACCGCCGACCAGATCGAGGGTCTCGACGAGGCCACTCAGGCGAAGGTGAAGTTCGCGACGCGGAATTTCGTCGATGCGATGAGCCCGTCGAACTTTGCGCTCACCAACCCGCAGGTCCTCAAGAAGACGATCGAGACGCGCGGCGAAAACCTGCTCCACGGCCTCGCCAACATGCTGAAGGATATTTCCGCGGGGCAGCTCACGCAGACGAAGGCGGGTGCCTTCGAGGTCGGCAAGAATCTCGCGACCACACCGGGCAAGGTGGTCAAGGAGACGGCCCTTTATCAGCTGATCCAGTACACGCCGACGACCGACAAGGTGCTGGAGACTCCGGTGGTGATCTTCCCGCCCTGGATCAACCGCTTCTACATCCTCGACCTCACGCCGGAGAAAAGCTTCGTCAAATGGTGCGTCGACAATGGCGTGACCTTGTTCATGGTCAGCTGGAAATCGGCCGACGAAAGCATCGCGGATGCCTCGCTCGACGACTATGTGCTGCGCGGCCAGGTCGACGCGATCGATAGCGTGCGCGACCTGCTTGGCGTGAAGTCGGTCCACGCGATCGGCTATTGCGTGGCCGGCACCACGCTCGCGGCGACGCTCGCCTACCTCCACGCGAAGAAGCAGGCGAGCAAGGTGAAGTCGGCGACTTTCCTGACGGCCCAGGTCGACTTCAGCCTCGCCGGCGACCTCAAGCTGTTCACGGGGCCGGAAACGATGGCTCTGCTCGAGCAGCTGACGGCGGAGAAAGGCTATCTTGACGGGCGATACATGGCGGCGACGTTCAACCTGCTGCGCGGGCGCGACCTGATCTGGAACTACGTCGTCAACAATTACCTTCTCGGCGAGGAGCCGCCGCCGTTCGACCTGCTTCACTGGAACGCCGACACGACCAACCTGCCTGCCCAGTGGCACCGCGCGTACCTTCAGGATCTCTACGAGGCCAACAAGCTGGTCGAGAAGGGCGCGATCGAAGTTGACGGAACACCGATCGACATCGGCTGCGTCACGACCCCGGCCTATATCCAGGCCGGCCGCGAGGATCATATCGCCCCGCCCGAGAGCGTGTGGAAGATCATGGACCATTTCGCGGGGCCGAAGCGGTTCGTCCTTGCCGGTTCGGGCCACATCGCAGGTGTGGTGAACCCTCCGGCGGCGCAGAAATATTGCTACTGGGTCAATGAGCAGCCGTGCGGAAGCCTGGACAGCTTCGTCGCGGGGGCGACCGAGCACAAGGGGAGCTGGTGGCCGGACTGGCTCGATTGGCTGAAGAAACAGGCGCCCAAGACGGTGGAAGCAAAGGGCGCGCGCATACCAGGCAAGGGCAAGCTCGAGCCGATCGAGGATGCTCCCGGGCGCTATGTCCTCGAACACTAGGCCGCTGAGGTTAAGGCCGGCGCGGCAGGACGACCATGCCGCCCTCGAGGAACTGCAGCGGCGCGCGTCGATGGCGCTTCCTGAATATCGGGAGCAGCTGGCCGCGAACCCCGACGCGATTCATCTCCCGCCGGCACAGATTGCCGCCGGACAGGTCATCGTCGGCGAGCTCGGCGGCCGCGTCGCGGGGTTTGCGGCTGTCGTCGACGGCGAGCTCGATGGACTGTTCGTCGAGCCGGATCTCTGGGGTCTCGGCATCGGCAGAGCCCTGGCCGACGCGGCCACTCATCATGCTCGCCGCCAGGGTCTTTCGCTGTGGGTCGTCGCTAACCCGGGCGCCCGAGGCTTTTACGAGAAGTGCGGTTTTTCGATGGAAGGCGACGCCGAGACGCGCTTTGGCCCGGCCTTGAAAATGTCCCGCTAGGTAGCCGGCTATCTGGCCGCGGAGAGAAGCGGCTCAGCAATCCTGGTAGCGCCAATGGCGCCGCTTGCCGTCGCTCAGCCACTCGACCGCGGTCGCGATCCGCTTCTGCCGGGTCGAATCCTGCTTCGCCTCGCTGATCCATTCCAAATAGTCGCGTTGGGCGGACGGCGGAAATCCGTCGAAGGCAGCCTTCGCCTTTGGCGCGCTGGCCAAAGCCGCGGCGAATTCCGGATGCATTGCCGGCGCCGGCTTTGGCGCGTGCTTGGCCTTGCGCGGCGCGGGCGCCGTCTTCGTCAGCTCCGCCGCCTGGCGGATCAGATCGTCCAGGTTGGCCGGCAGGTCGGCGACGGACGTGAGGCGACCGAGCTGGCCCATGGCGTCGGCTCTTCGCTCGATCCCGAGCTCCTGCCCTCTCCAGAATCCCACGGTCGCGTGGGCCTTGAACGCGGCCATGCCGAGGAGGATCTTCCCGTTCAGCGTGAAGCTCGGCATGCTCCACTTCAGCGTTTCCTCCGCCTCCGGAACCACCGCGTGCACGCGTTGCCGCACCTGCTCGAGGATCGGGCGGGCGAAAGGCTGCGCGCCGGCGATGTACGCGTCGATTCGCGGGTCGCGGCTCACAGGATGCCGCCTCCGAGCATCAGGCGCAGCACACCGACGATGATCACCAGGATGTTCAGGTTGAGCCCGGCTCTGCCGCTGCTCATGGCTCCGATCGCCGCGCCGATGATCGCGAGCGGAATGATCAGCCAGTTGGCCCAGCCGAGCAGGGGAAGGAATGCGATCGCTGCAAACAGCAGCGCGACGAGGCCGATGATTACCGACACTAGGTTCAGCATTCCGCTTCCTTCCTCAAAGGGTAGCCTAGTTTAGCACGCAGTCCGCGCTTTTCGACTCGTCACTCCGGCGGCGGAGGCGCGTCCCCGCTTTTCGATCGCAGGAGCGCCGTTGCGTACATGAGCAGCGCCAGCCAGATCGAGGCGAAGGCGATGGCATGGCCGCTCGTGAACGATTCTCCATAAAGCGCGACCGCGCACAGGAACTGCAGCGTCGGGGCGATGAACTGAAGCATCCCGAGCATCGAATAAGGAAGGCGCCTCGCGGCGGCCGTGAACAGCAGGAGCGGCACTGTCGAGACGATGCCGGCGAACAGCAACAGCACCGACTCCACGGCCGTCGACCCGAAAGCCGCCTCGCCCGATGCCACACGCCAGCCGAGCCAGAGCAGCGCAAGCGGGAAGAGCAGCAATGTTTCAACGGCCAAGCCGGCTACCGCCTCCACGGGAGCGACCTTCCGCAGCAGACCGTAGGTCGCGAAGCTGCCCGCAAGCGCCAGGCTGATCCAGAGCTGGCCGAGCGCCTGGAGTGCAAGCGCGGAAATCCCGGCCGCGGCAACGGCCACCGCGGCCCACTGGAGTGGGCCCAGCCGTTCCTTGAGCAGCAGCCGGCCCATCAGGACATTGACAAGCGGATTGAGATAGTAACCGAGGCTTCCGGCGAGGATTTGCCCGCTCGTCACGGCGTAGACGTAAAGCAGCCAATTGACCGCGATGAGGACCGCGGTCAGAGCAAGGAAGGCGAGCCTGCGCGGCCTTCGGAGAACGTTTCGCACCTCCGTCCAGCCGCCGAGCGCCGCGAGCAATATCGCGAGGAAGGGCACTGACCAGACGACGCGGTGCGCCACGATGTCGATCGGGCCGACCGCGGCGATTGCCTTGAAATAAATGGGCAGGACGCCCCACAGGCCATAGGCGGAAACACCGAACCAGAAGCCGCTGCGTGCGTCGGCGCGGCGCTTCGTATCGGCGGCGGAGGCGTTCATCCGGCGCGCGCCTAGCCGTCGCCAACCGCAAGTCAAAGCGATTGGTGAACTTTCGTTTGGTTGCATCTGCATGCGAGCACTGCCACCAAGCGAGGCGTGAAAAGCGCCTCATGGCTCTGGCTCGGTCCGGTCGCCACGCTCCTCTGTGCGTGCCAGACTGCGACTCAGCGCGCGCGTGAGGGGGCCACCGTCACCCTCGAGGAACCCAGAAAGTCGGACCAGTGGAAACCGGTGGCGACGATCGACGACCGGTCCCGGCTCGATCGGCTCGGCCTGGCATGGCAGGAGGCGCTTGCGGACGTCCGGCCCCGATACGGAAAAGAAATCCGAGCGGAGGGAGAACTCCTTAAACCGCTGGCGCGCCTTCCGCGTCCGCAGCCGACGCCCGGAAGCTACAATTGCCGGTTGATCAGCCTCGGCAAGACCGACAGGAAGTCGCCCGCATTCCAGAAGTTCAAGCCGTTCTTCTGTTACGTTCAGGTCGACGACGGGGGCCTGCTGACGATCGTGAAGCAGACTGGCAGCCAGCGGCCCGCCGGGCGCTTGTGGGATGACGACGATCCCGCCCGGATGATTTTCCTCGGCAGCCTCGCGCTCGGCGACGAGAAGGAGCCGCTAGCCTACGGCGACGATCCCAAGCGCAACATGGCGGGCGTCCTCGAGCGGATTGCCCCCTTCCGCTGGCGCCTCGTTATCCCCTGGCCTCGAAGCGGAGCCAAGCTCGAGGTTTTCGAGCTCACGCCGGTCGCCGATCAGCCCAAATGAGCGCCGGACTACTTGCGGACCCCGCGCAAGTCCGCGAGCATCTGATCGCCACTGCGGCAGCCGGCGAACCGATCACATATTCCGAATTGCTCGCGGCGCTCGGGCATGACTTCACACGCCCGAAGATGCGCGCCCTGTGCAAGGTTCTCGCGGTGATCGACGAGGAGACGGCCGAGCGCGGCGAGCCCGAGCTGGCGGTGCTGGTCGTCCGCCAGGCGGACGGCCTGCCGGGACAGGGCTGGTGGGTCGGCGGAGCGGCGATGCTGCGCGGATACGATGGGCTGTGGACGGGACCCGACGCGCTGAAATTCGTCAAGACGCTTCAATGCCAGGCGTTCGACTTTTGGGCCGAGCGCGCAGCCCGTCGCGCCGCGGGTTAGATTCGCGCAGGACAATCGCTAAGTGGCGGCCATGGCGGAGCCACGCATCTTCACGGTCGACGAGGACGACGACGGCATCCGCCTCGACCGCTGGTTCAAACGGAACCAGCCTGAAGTCGGATTCAACCTCGTTTCCCGCTGGGCGCGCACCGGGCAGATCCGCCTCGACGGCAAGCGCGTTTCGCCAGGGGAGCGAATCGCGGCCGGGCAGGAGATCCGGATTCCGCCCGCTGGTATCGAACCGCAGCGTGCCGCGCCGGCCAAGCCGAAGCGCGAGCCTCTAGCCGCGGACGAGATGGAGTTCGTGAGGTCGCTCGTGATTTACCAGGACGCGAACGCGTTCGTCCTCAACAAGCCGGCGGGCCTCGCGACGCAGGGAGGCACCAAGACGAGCAACCATCTCGACCGCCTGCTCGACGGCTTGGCCGACGAACGGGGCAACCGGCCCAAGCTTGTCCACCGGCTCGACAAGGATACCTCCGGCGCGCTTCTCGTCGCGCGTACGGCGCGCGCCGCGGCACTGTTCTCGAAGTCATTCTCGGGCCGGACGGCCAGGAAAATCTACTGGGCGCTGGTGATCGGCGTGCCCTCCGCCGACGAAGGCCTCATCGACGCACCGCTCGCCAAGCAGCCAGGCACCGGCGGCGAGAAGATGCACATCGACGAGGAGAATGGCCAGCCGGCGAAGACCCGCTGGCGGGTAATCGACCGCGCGGGAAATCGCGCTGCATGGGTCGAGCTTCAGCCGCTTACCGGGCGAACGCACCAGCTTCGCGCTCACATGGCCGCGATTGGCCATCCGATAGTGGGCGACGGCAAATATGGCGGCCCCGACGCGTTCGTGACCGGCGGCATCAGCCGCAAGCTGCATCTCCACGCGCGTCGGCTTCGGATCGACTCGCCGTCCGGCGGGAAGATCGACGTGACTGCCGAGCTTCCCGACCATTTCGCGGCGAGCCTCGATACGCTGGGCTTCGAGGCCGCCGCGGCGGAGGCCGTTCCGACGCCTCCTGCAAAGCCGAAGCGGTCGGCGGGAACCAAGCCGCGGCGCGAAAATCGGCGCGGTGAACGGCGTGCCCGCTCCGGCAAGGCAACGCGATGACCAAGCTCGCGATCTTCGACTGCGATGGAACCCTGGTGGATAGCGGCGCAACGATCCACCGCGCGCTTGCCGAGACGTTCGACGCGCATGGGCTGGAGCTTCCCCCTGTCCGCGAATGCCGCAAGGTCATCGGCCTCAGCCTCACCGAAGCGATGGCGGCACTCGTGCCGGACGCGACGGACGGCGGCCATGTCGAGCTGGCGGAAACCTACAAGAGCTGCTTCCAGCGCGCGCGTCAGAATGGCCTGGTCGAAGAGCCCATGTTCGATGGAATCCTCGAATTGCTGGACGGGCTGGAAAGCGACGGCTGGCTACTGGCGGTGGCGACGGGAAAGTCGGACCGGGGTTTGCGCCACTGCCTCGAAAGCCATGGGCTCCACGCGCGCTTCGTCTCGTTGCAAACGGCTGACCGGCATCCGTCGAAGCCCTCGCCGTCGATGGCGCTCGCCGCGATGGCCGACGCTGGCGCGTCACCCGGAAGAACGGTGGTGGTCGGCGATACCAGCTTCGACATCGCGATGGGCGTCGCCGCCGGCGCGTCGGCGATCGGCGTCGGCTGGGGCTATCACGAGCCGGCCGAGCTGCTTGCCGCCGGTGCGCGCGCCGTCGCCGATGTTCCGGCCGATGTTCGCAACTTGGCGAAGGAGTCTGTCGATGGATGACGAAGCCAAGTGGAAGCGACGGTTCTTCGTGTTCATGGGCGCGCGCCTGTTTGGATTGCTCACGTTCCTCCTCGGCATAGCGATCGCCTTCAGCGACCTTCTGCGGCCGGGCGGCTGGCGAGAGCTGGGCGCGGTCATCGCCGTCCTCGGCTTGATCGACGCGGTCGTAGCTCCGCTGCTGCTCAAGCGGCATTGGAAGGACCAGGACGAGCCGCGATGAAGCGGTTCTGGAAAAAAGCGGCGGCGGTCGAAGCGGGTGGCGGCTGGGCGGTCGAGCTGGACGGCAAGCCGCTGCGCACGCCCGCCCGGCAGCCCTTGGTCGTGCCCACGAAGGCGCTGGCCGAGGCCATCGCCGACGAATGGAACGTGGCGGGCGCCACCGTCGACCCGCGCGAGATGCCGCTTACCGGCCTAGCGAATGCGGCCATCGACCGCGTCGCGGTCGGTCCCGAGGCATTCGCCGAAGGGCTGGCGCGATATGGCGAGAGCGATCTCGCCTGCTATCGGGCCGAAAGCCCAAGGGCGCTCGTGGAGCGTCAGGAGCAGCGCTGGGACAAGCTCCTCGCCTGGGGCCGCCGGCGGTTCGACGTCGACTTCCGCACCACATCAGGCATCGTCCATCTCGCTCAGCCGGAGGCGACCGTGACTCGCCTTGCCCACGCCGTTGCGTCTCTGGACCCGTTCCGGCTGGCGGCCTTGGCACCGCTGGTCACGGTCGGCGGATCGCTGATCGGGGCGCTTGCGGTATTGGAGGGAGCCCTGGCCCCGGAACAGGCGTGGAAGGCGGTAACCGTCGACGAGGAATGGCAGCGCGAACAATGGGGCGCGGACGCGGAGGCGGAAACGGCCCTCGAGGCCCGGCGCCGCGATTTCGTGGTCGCCGCTCGCTTCGCCGAGCTGCTCGACTAGCCTAGTGCTGCGGCCCCACGAGGTCGCGAACGAATGCCACGAGGCCGATCTGGCGCGCGCGCTTGAGCCGCTCCGCAGCAACGATCGTGTTCACCTTGGCAAGGCATTTATCCATGTCCGCATTGACCAGGACATAGTCATATTCCGCCCAGTGGCTGATCTCGCCGGCGGCTCTTTGCATGCGATCCGCGACGACCGCTTCTGGGTCCGTTCCCCTGTCGCGAAGCCGCCGCTCTAGCTCGGGCATCGAGGGCGGCAGGATGAAGATCCGAACCAGGTCCTCGCCCATTGCCGAGTGAAGCTGCTGCGTCCCCTGCCAGTCGATGTCGAACAGGATGTCGCGGCCTTCCTTGAGCGCCTGCTTCACCGGCGCCTTGGGAGTTCCGTAACGGTACCCGAACACCGGCGCCCATTCGACGAACTCTCCCGACTCGATCATGCGGTCGAATTCCACATCGTCGACGAAATGATAGTCGACGCCTTCGACCTCGCGCGGACGCATCGGCCGTGTCGTGGCCGATACCGACATGGTTACGTCCCGATCGGCTTCCAGAAGCATTCGCGAAATTGTGCTCTTTCCAGCACCCGACGGGGAGGAGAGGACGATCAGGAGGCCGCGGCGCTGGCGGGCGGGCTGCTCGGAGGGGGCGTCCATGGCCGCTCTTGCGACGGCCTTGCCACGTTCGTCAAGGGCGCGTGCTGCGGTGCACAAAAGGGCTTGAAATGGTGCTGTGCGGCAATTATGTTGCACTGCACAAAAGGAGATTGGAATGGCTGCCGAAGCGAACACCCCCGTCGAAGCCGAGGTCGGCTCGGCCGAAGCTTCTACCGAAGCCGCGATCGCCGCGGCAACGGCCGTTGCGAAAAAGGGTGCGCGCAAGGCGGCCAAACCGGCGCGCAAGGCCCGCCGGACGGCAAAGCGCGCGAAGGCTGCGCACAAGGCCCGCGCCGACGAAAGGATCGAAGAGATGACTAACGAGAACATTTTCGCCGGTTTCGGCGCATTCCCCGGGACTGCCGGATTCGAGAAGCTTTTCGCTGACGCGGCGGAGCGCAGCGAGGCGGCCGTGAAGCGCTCGCGCAAGGCTGCTCAAGATCTGGCCGACATGTATCGCGGCAACCTCGACGCCTTGGTCGAGGCCGGTCGCATTGCGGCAACCGGCGCCCAGTCCATCGGCCAGGAGGTTGCCGCCAAGAGCCGCGACACCATCGAGCAGTCGGCGAACACCGTCCGTTCCTTCGCAGAAGCGAAGACCCCGACCGAGCTTCTGCAGCTGCAGAGCGACTTCGCTCGCAACGCGTTCGATCGCTTCGTCGAGGACAGCTCGAACCTCACCGAAGTGTTCGTGAAGCTCGCTGGCGAGGCGTTCCAGCCGATCTCCAATCGCGCAAGCGCGAACGTCGAGAAGCTCAACGAGATTGCTGCCTGACACCTCCTCCCCTCCCGTCAGGAACAGCGAGGCGGGGGGGCGCCCCCCCCCCCCCC
>JAEZIO010000002.1 GCA_023436615.1 Pseudomonadota bacterium
GAGCCGGCGAGCTCGCCCACGGTCAGCGCGGGCGAATTGTCGCCGCGCGGTACGTTGGCTAACAGGCCGCTGCGTTCATCGGGGAGATCCATGAATATCCTGCTGCTGGGTTCGGGCGGACGAGAGGATGCGCTCGCGTGGCGGCTGAGGCAATCGCCAAGCTGCGACGCCCTCGTCGCGGCGCCTGGCAATCCCGGCATCGCGCGCTGGGCCGAATGCGTCGCTCTCGATCCGTGCGACCCGGGTGCGGTTCTTGGTCTCGCCCGCCAGGTGAACGCCGACCTCGTGGTGGTCGGTCCGGAAGCGCCGTTGGTGACTGGAGTCGGCGATGCTCTTCGCCGCGAAGGCTTTGCCGTCTTCGGCCCGAATGCCGCGGCCGCCCGGCTCGAGGGATCGAAAGGTTTCACCAAGGATCTTTGCGAGGCCAACGCGATTCCCACCGCTTGCTATGTCCGAACGGAAAGCGCGGCGGATGCTCTGGCCGCACTCGAAGACTTCGGACTGCCCGTCGTCGTAAAGGCCGACGGTCTTGCGGCGGGCAAGGGCGTGACCGTCGCTGCGAGCCGAGCCGAGGCGGAAGAGGCGATCCGCGAAATCGGCGATGCTCCGCTCGTGATAGAGGAGTTCCTGGAAGGCGAGGAAGCTAGCCTGTTCGCGCTCGTCGATGGCGACACCGCCGTGCCGTTTGCATCCGCGCAGGACCACAAGCGTGTGGGGGAAGGCGACACTGGCCCCAACACCGGCGGCATGGGCGCCTACAGTCCCGCGCGGGTGCTGACCAGCGAGCTCGAACGGCGGGCGATGGACGAGATCGTGCGCCCGACGGCGCGCGCGCTGGCCGCGGCCGGCACACCCTTTTCCGGCGTCCTGTATGCCGGGCTGATGCTGACGGAGGACGGGCCGAAGCTGATCGAATATAATGCCCGCTTCGGGGATCCGGAATGCGAGGCGATCATGCCGCGCGTGCAGGGGGATTTCGCGAAGCTGCTCATGGCCGTCGCGACCGGGCGATTGGTCGAGGTGCGGCCCGAGCTTTCGAGTGACTTCGCGGTCACCGTGATCGTCGCTGCCCGCGGCTATCCCGGCACGCCTGTCAGCGGCGGCCTGATCCGTCAGGTGGAGGCCGCCGAGCAGGTCGAAGGCGTGACCGTATTCCACGCGGGCACCGCCCGCGCGGACGACGAGCTCGTCGCGAAAGGCGGACGAGTTCTTGCCGTCACGGCCACCGCGGACACGTTCGCCAGTGCGCGCGCGCGCGCCTACCGCGCGGTGGACCAGATCGACTTCGCCGACGGCTTCCACCGCCGCGACATCGGGTGGCGCGAGATGGAGCGGGAAAGCGCGTGAACGCCTTTTGGTCCTATTTCTGGCCGATGTTCGCGATCGGCCTCGCGCTGGGCCTCGTCGGGGGCGTCGTCGGCTTTCCAAAACGGCGAACCAAGCTGCTCCTCGCGAGCGTCGGGATCGCGTTGGCCGCCGGCATGCTGTGGCACGGGCCGATAGGCGCCGCGAACCGATTTTCGGAGCGCGTCGAACGACACGCCCGATTAACCCTCGACTATCTCGAGATGACCCAGGTCCAAGCGAGCCTTCATCATGGGCCTCTCACTCGGCGACTGATTCTCACCGGACCGGCCGACGATTTCCAGCGCTCGGAACTGGTGCGCATCATGAGCGACATTCCGGGTGTCAGCAGCGCCGCCTGGTCCGGCTCCGGTGGTCTGCCGCTGCTCGTCGAAGGCATGACAGTGACTGCAGTGGGCTTCCTCGCGGGCCTGCTGCTCGCCTATCTCATCGAGTTAAGACGTCGTCACAACGCGCAATGGAAATGGTGATCGAATGGAATTCGTCCGCGATAACTGGCCGCTGATCCTCGTTGCAGTCGCGATCCTCGCGATTGTCGCTTTCCTGCTCCTTCGGCCGCGTCAGCGCGTGCAATTGTCAAAGGATTCGGCGCCGGTCCGGCCGCATATGGCACAAAGCAGGCCGGCCGCGAGAGAGGGCCGCGGGATCGCCGCCGAAGCGGCCGCCGCGGCTAGCGACGTGACGGGGCAGATCCTGAACGCGCCGGTGCACGCGAACCTTCCGGGCGCGTCGGGGCCGCCCGACGACCTTACGATGCTCAAAGGGGTCGGGCCGAAGTTCGCCGCGCTGCTCAACGAACTCGGCATCACGCGGTTCGATCAGCTGTCGCGACTCAGCGAAGGTGACATTGACCGGCTCGACCAAAGCCTGGGGGCGTTCAGGGGCCGTCTGCAGCGTGACCAGATACCGCTGCAGGCCGATTATCTCGCCCGCGGCGACGATGACGGTTTCGAACAGCGTTTCGGGAAGCTTTAGCCTCCTCCTCAGGACGCTTCGGCGGCCGCCTTTTTCCGCTTCGGTCGAACGGCGATGAGCTTGTCGATCTTGCGGCCGTCCATGTCGACGACCTCGAACGACCAGCCATCGTGATCGAATCGCTCGCCCGTTTCCGGGAGGTGCTTGAGGACTTCCAGCGCGAATCCGGCAACGGTCGAGAAGTCGCGGTCGGACGAGAGCTGAATGCCCAGCCGGTCGGCAAGAACGTCGGCATTAGCGGCGCCCGACAGCAGGTAGCTTCCGTCCTCGCGTTCGACGAGATCCGGCTCGTCGCCCTCCTCGATGTCGTGCCGGAAGGCCCCCGCGAGCGCGGCCAGGATGCTGCCCGGAGTGACGATGCCGTCGAAATGGCCGTATTCGTCGTGGACCAGCGCCAGCGGCACGTCCGCCGAGCGAAGCACCGCGAGCGCGTCCATCGCGTCCATGAGGTCGGGGATCACTGGAGCCGTTCGTGCTAGCTGGTGAAGGTTGAGCTCGCGGCGGTCGAGCATGCATTCGACCAAATCGCGCGCCTGCACGACCCCGACGATATTGTCGACCGAGCCGGCCGCGACCGGGATCCGGCTGTGGGGAATTTCCTTGAGCGCGGCGCGAAGCTGTTCGGGCGATGCGGAGATGTCGATCCAGTCGACGTCGGTGCGGGGGGTCATCACCTCGCGCACGGGTCGGTCAGCGAGTCTGACGACGCCCGATATGATTGCCCGTTCGCTTTCTTCGAGGACTCCGGCGGTCTGCGCCTCGGCAACAACGAGATGAAGCTCCTCGGCCGTCACCGCATTCTCCGATTCGCGATTGAGGCCTATCACTCGGAAGATGAGGGCGCTCGTACGGTCGAGCAGCCACACGAAGGGCCCGCAAACCCGCGATAGCCACAGCATCGGCCGCGAGACCGCAGCAGCGAGCGGCTCCGGCGATCGCAGGGCGAATTGCTTCGGCACGATTTCGCCGATCACGAGCGAAATGTAGGTAACGATGACGATGACGACGCCGAAGCCCACCGTCTGTGCCGTTTCGGGCTCCAGTCCGAGGAGATGGAGCCTCTGGGCGACCGGCTCGCCGAGGCTCGCTCCAGAGTAAGCGCCGGCGAGTATCCCGATCAGCGTAATCCCGATCTGCACTGTGGAGAGAAATCGGCCGGGGTCCGCTGCCAGATCGAGGGCTACCTGGGCTCCGCCGCTTCCGCTTCGCGCCAGCGCCTTCAGCCGCGCTTCGCGCGACGACACCACTGCAAGCTCGCTCATCGCCAACACGCCATTCAACGCGACGAGCGCGAGAATGATGACGACATCGATCCAGGGGAACGGGAGCAGTTGGTCGCTCATGGAGGGTTGGCGCTGTTTGCCCGCAAATGCCGACGCCAGCAAGCGGCGGCCCGCGCGGTCAGGTCCGCCGCTCCTCGAAGAAGCGCCTGAGCATGGCCGCTGCCTCGTCCTCGCCGATCCCCCCGAAAACCTCCGGGCGATGATGGCAGGTGGGCTGCGCGAAAATGCGCGGACCGTGGATCACCCCGCCGCCTTTGGGATCGTCGGCCCCGTACCGGACCGCGTGGAGCCTAGCGAGCGACGCGGCGGCCGCGCACATCGCGCACGGTTCCAGCGTCACCCACAACGTGCAGCCATCCAGTCGCGGCTCGCCCAGCGCGGCGGCGGCTGCGCGGATCGCGACCATTTCGGCATGTGCGGTGGGGTCGGTCGAGCCCCGCATGGCATTGCCGGCCTCGGCAACGATCTCCTCCCCGCGCGCGATTACCGCTCCGACGGGCACCTCGCCCGCCGCCGCAGCCTCGGCGGCGAGATCGAGTGCCCGGCGCATCGGGATAGGCAGCGGGAAGGCCTGTCCTGAGCTTTGTCGAAGGGCCATGCAGGCGCGACTAGCGCCCATCGCCGTCACTGTCATTGGTGTCGTCTTAGCGTGCCTGGTTGGTTGCCGTGTTCCCCTGCTCGGGCGGCACCACCTTCACTGCGGGCACGGCGACGTTCCTCGGCTCGCTACCGACCGCGACGGAGCCTGTCTCGATATCGAAGGCTGGCGCCTGCCCGCCTTTGGCAGACACTCCGGAGCGGTCGACACGCACATCGGGCGCCTTGGCGCTTCGGGTCTGGGTGATATCGAGGAAACCAGTCGCGACCGCGGCGATCAGCGCCAGCACGGCAAGAATGAGGACGAAAAGGATGACTCGCATTCCCTGCCTTTCATCGCTGCGTCGAGGTTGCGACAGTTGTTAACGCGGCAGATAAGGCGTGGTTGCGCAAGTTGACTGCCGCTCCCTCAGACGGTAACGGGGCGGCGCTTTTCGGGCCACGCGGTCCGGCAACCTCAGGATCTGACTATGTCGCGCGTATGCGAGCTGACCGGCAAGGGCCGGCAGGTGGGCAACAATGTTTCCCACGCCAACAACAAGACCAAGCGGGTGTTCCTGCCCAACCTGCAGGATGTCACGCTGATCTCCGATGCGCTCGAGCGCAGCGTCAAGCTTCGCGTTTCGACTCACGGGCTGCGCTCCGTGGAGCATGTCGGCGGGCTCGACAACTGGCTTGCGAAGACCAGCGACGAGAAGCTGTCGCCCAAGGCGCGCAAGCTCAAGCGCGAAATCGCCAAGAAGCAAGCGGCGGCCGCGTAAGCCTCGTCACTTTGCACGGGCGTCCGCCGGCGCCGTCCTCATCAGCAAATCATGAATATCGGCTGCATTGCCGGTTCAGCGTCCAGTGGGCGCGAATCGGGCATAAGCCTATGACGTAGCGAGGTTTCCCCCCTTTTCCCTCGCTGCCATGGTGCGGCTTGATGCCGTTATTATCCCTCGCGTCGCGTAACGAGGGCGAGCCCGGAGGCGAGAGATCGCTTCCGGGCTCAATCATTTGTGGCTCAGGGCGATTCGAACAATCGCGCGAGCTGTTCGACCATTGCCCCGCCGAGCTGCTCGGCATCCATGATCGTGACCGCGCGCTCGTAATAGCGCGTGACGTCGTGACCGATTCCGATGGCGACGAGCTCGACCGGCGAACGCTGCTCGATCCACGCGATGACCTGCCGCAAATGCCGCTCCAGGTACGTCCCGCCATTGGCCGAAGCAGTCGAATCGTCGACCGGCGCGCCGTCCGAGATGACCATCAGGATCCGCCGCTCCTCGGGCCGCGCGATCAGCCTGTTGTGCGCCCAAAGGAGCGCTTCGCCGTCGATATTCTCCTTGAGCAGCCCCTCGCGCATCATCAGACCGAGGTTGCGGCGCCCGTGGCGGTACGGCTCATCCGCGCGCTTGTAGACGATGTGCCTGAGATCGTTGAGGCGCCCCGGGTGGGGCGGGCGGCCCTCGGCCAGCCAGGCCTCGCGGCTCTGTCCGCCTTTCCAGGCTCGAGTGGTGAAACCGAGGATTTCGCTCGTCACTCCGCACCGCTCGAGCGTCCGCGCGAGGATGTCGGCGCAAATCGCGGCGATGGCGATCGGGCGGCCGCGCATGGAGCCGCTATTGTCGATCAGCAGCGACACGACGGTGTCCCGGAACTCGGTATCCCGCTCGACCTTGTAGCTCAGAGAATGGCCGGGGCTGACGACGACGCGCGCGAGCCGCGCAGCGTCCAGCAGCCCCTCTTCCTGATCGAAGTCCCAGCTTCGCGCCTGCTGCGCCATCAGCCGGCGCTGGAGCCGATTGGCCAGCTTGGTGACGACGCTGTGCAGCCCGCCGATCTGCTGGTCGAGATACGCCCGCAGTCGAGTCAACTCCGCCTCGTCGCACAGCTCGCCGGCCTCGATCATCTCGTCGAAGCGGGTGGTGAACGCCTTGTAGTCTGTCGGCGGCGCGAGGTCCCAGTTGCGGCGCGTCTGGCCAGGAATGCCGCTGTCGTTCGTATCCTCGCCCTCAGCGAGTTCGTCCTCGCCCGGCTCGTAGCTTTCGCTCGACTGCTCGTCCTGCGCGGATTCGTCAGTCTCCTCGGCCCGCATTTCGCTGTCGCCGCCCTGGGGTCCCGATTCACCCTCGTCTTCGCCTTCATCGCCCCCGCTCTCGTCGCCCTCGTCGGCGCTGCCTTCCTCCGGCTCGTCTTCGATGTCCTCGGCGCCTGCCGCGAGGTTGAGGTCCTCAAGAAGCTGGCGCGACACGCGCGCGAACGCTTCCTGGTCGTCGAGCGTCAGCGCGAGGCTGTCGAGATCGGCGGCGGCCTTCTCTTCGATCCAGGGCTCGATAAGCTTGAGGCCCGCCTGCGCGGATCTCGGCGGTGCATCGCCGGTAAGCCGCTCCCGCGCAATCAGGCCCACCGCCGTCGCCAGCGGCACTTCCTCGGCGCTCCGCGCGCGAAGGATCGCGTCGCCGCGGACTCTCGCTTCCGCGAGTTCGCCGAGGTTGGCGCGAACACCCGCCATGGTGCGGGCGCCGAGCGCTTCGATGCGTGCGGTTTCCAGCGCATCGAACACGGCCCGCGCCTCGGGGTCCGCGGGCGCTGCCGAAGAATGCAGTCTCGCGTCGTGATAGCGAAGCCGCAGCGCCGCCGAATCGGCCGCGCCTCGCGCCTCGGCGACGAGCTTCGGCTCGAGCCCGGCACCGGGAGACGGCACACGCGCCGCCTTCACCGCCGGCGACGCCGTATCGGATGCGAATACGACGTCGACCTCTGGGTCCTTGGCAATGGCTCGGGTGGCGCCGGCGAGCGCGCGGCGGAAAAGGTCGATCCTTTCGGCCATCAGGCCGCTCCGACGACGCTTTCAGGCAAGTCGGTGCCAAATACGCGCTGATAATATTCTGCGACGATCGGCCGCTCGGCCTCGTCGCACTTGTTGAGGAAGGAGAGCCGGAAAGCGAATCCGACATCCTTGAAGATCAGCGCGTTCTGCGCCCAGCTGATCACCGTGCGCGGGCTCATGACCGTCGAGATGTCGCCGTTGATGAATCCCTGCCGGCTGAGCTCGGCGACCTTGATCATCTTCTCGACCGTGCTCTTGCCGTCTGGATTGTCATACTCGCCGGACTTGGCGAGCACGATTTGCGCCTCGACCTGCGCGGGGAGGTAATTGAGCGTCGTAACGATGTTCCAGCGGTCCATCTGGCCCTGATTGATCGCCTGCGTCCCGTGATAGAGCCCCGTGGTGTCGCCGAGCCCGATCGTGTTGGTCGTCGCGAACAGCCGGAACCACGGGTTCGGCCGAATGACCCGGTTCTGGTCAAGCAGCGTCAGCTTGCCCTCGGTCTCCAGGACCCGCTGGATCACGAACATCACGTCAGGACGGCCGGCGTCATATTCGTCGAACACGAGCGCAACCGGGTGCTGCAGCGCCCATGGCAGCAGTCCTTCGCGGAATTCGGTGACCTGCTGCCCGTCGCGAAGGACGATCGCATCGCGGCCGACGAGGTCGATGCGGCTGATGTGCGCGTCGAGATTGATCCGGATCAGCGGCCAGTTGAGCCGCGCCGCAACCTGCTCGATGTGCGTCGACTTGCCGGTGCCGTGATAGCCCTGGATCATCACACGCCGGTTCTGGGAGAAGCCGGCGCACACGGCGAGCGTGGTGTCGGGATCGAAAACATAGGCCGGGTCGAGGTCCGGCACGCGTTCATCGGCTTCGCTGAAGGCCGGCACCTCCATGTCCGAGTCGACTCCGAACGCGTCGCGCACCTTCACTGTGCGGTCGGGAGCGGCCAGCGCCGTTTCGGCTCGGCTTTCAGGATTGGCGTTCGCGATCTCGTTCATCGGCAAGGCCCTTACGGCACGAGCAGGCGCCGCTCAATAAAATGGGAAAGTCAGGCGGCAGGTTCTACCTTGGCCGGGAGCGGGAACAAGGTGACGAAGCGCCGCGCGAACGCGATGTCGCCTTCGACGGCGATCGATTCAAGGGGCGCGCCGCCATAGATCACTGCCGCGAGCTGCGCGGGCGTCGCCGTAAGAAGGACGTCGCAGCGGTCGATCTCCCGCCGTTCCACATCGAGCCGGCCGTCACGCAGCCAGGCCATGTAGCTCGCTTCTCCGAGCCGGAAGCCCAAGGTTGCGCGAATATCGCGGGCACGCTCCGCATCGAGCATCGTCTGCAGCGACATCATCACTGACACATGGCTGATCGGGAGGGTCGGGTCGTGAAGGGGGCTTCGCGCCGCCCATTTGCCGAGCACGCCGATGATGGGGGCGGCTTCGAGCCCCCATTCGGTCGCTTCATAGACCTGGACAGACGCGGGCGGGGGCAGCCGTTTCCGCCGCACCAGGCCGCGCTCCTCGAGTTCGCTCAGGCGCTGGGCGAGGACGTTGGCGCTGATACCCGGAAGATCCGCCTTCAGCCCCGAAAAGCGCCGCGGCCCGAACATCAGCTCACGAAGGACGAGCAGAGCCCAGCGCTCGCCGATCAGCTCCAGCGCATGAGCGAGCCCGCACGCGTCGTCGTACCCTCGTTTCCTGTCGGCCCGCCGCAGATTGGTTGTTTTTTCTAACTCCACGGTTGCAATTTATAACTTGGGCGAGCAAAAAGCAAGCGAATCGGGCCGCATCAGGAGGGAAAGATGACGCGGATGATCTTCGTGAACTTGCCGGTTGCGGACCTCGACCGGTCGGTGCGCTTCTATGAGGCGGTCGGCGCTCGCAAGGAGCCCAAATTCTCGAACGACAAGGCTGCGATGATGGTCTTTTCGGAGACGATCTCCGTGATGCTCCTGCGGCACGAATTCTACTCCGGCTTCACTGGCAAGCGGATCGCCGACGCGCACGAGACGAGCCAGGTGCTGCTCGCCATTTCCTGCGACAGCCGCGCCGAGGTCGATCGTCTCGTCGAGGCTGCCGCATCCGCCGGCGGCAAGGCGGACCCCGGTCCGAAGCAGGACATGGGCGGGATGATGTACGGACGAAGCTTCGAGGATCCGGACGGCCACCATTGGGAGCCCATGTGGATGGACGCCGCCGCCGCCGAGCAGGGCGCGGGCGCACTGGAAACGGCCGACGCAACCGCCGGCCGTCACTGAGGAGGAAGGCAATGGCTTACGTTGATGGATTCCTGCTTCCGCTGCCGAAGGGCAAGGAAGACGATTATCGCAAGCAGGCGGAGCTGTTCGCTCGCAAGATCGCCGAACAGGGTGCGCTTGGTTCGGTCGAGGGGCTGGGCGATGGCCTCGAGCACGGCCACACCACCGATTTTTATCGCGCGGTGCAGGCGCAGGATAATGAGAATGTGGTCTTCTCGTTCGTGATCTGGCCGGACAAGGCGACGCGCGACGCCGGTTGGGAAAAGATCATGGCTGATCCCGAGATGCAGCCGGGCGCGATGGAGATGCCGTTCGACGGCAAGCGCATGTTCTGGGGCGGGTTCACGCCGATCGTGGACACTCTGGGGAAATAAGATGCCGAACCCGCGCGGCTCATTCATCTGGTACGAGCTGATGACCACCGACGCCGACGCGGCCGGCCGCTTCTACTCGGCGGTCGTCCCAGGCTGGAAGTTTGCCGAGCGGATGCCGGGCGATGTCGACTATGGCGCAATAGAGCGAAGCGACGGCGGCAATGCCGGCGGCGTACTGCAGCTCGACGATTCGATGCGCTCGCATGGCGCGCGGCCGGCCTGGCTCGGCTATCTCTACGTCCAGGATGTCGATGCGACGGTCGCCGCGATCGGCGAGGCCGGTGGCAAGGCGCTGATGCCGGCGTTCGACGTGCCGAATGTGGGCCGAATCGCGATGGTGGCCGACCCGCAGGGCGCGGCCTTCTACGTGATGACGCCGATCCCGCCAGGCGGCGACGCCGATGCGACGAGCGACGTCTTTTCCCCGACTGCGCCTGAGCGGGTCGGCTGGAACGAGCTCAACACGTCCGATCCCGACGGCGCGCGGCGCTTCTACCGCGAACAGTTCGGCTGGAGCAGCGATGAGTTCATGCCGATGGGCGAGATGGGCGAATACCGCTTCCTCGACCACCACGGCGTGCGCATCGGCGCACTGTGCGGACTGATGGGCCAGCCGCAGCCGAAATGGCGCTTCTACTTTCGCGTCGCGTCAATCGCAGCGGCCAAGGCAACCATCGAGTCCAGCGGCGGGGCGATCGTCAACGGGCCGCACCAGGTGCCGGGCGGCGACTGGATCGTGATCGGCATCGACCCGCAGGGCGCGGAATTCGCGCTTGTCGGCCGCGAATAGGAGGGAAGACATGGCGAACGAGATGATCACGTGCCTTTGGTTCGACAAAGGCGAGGCACGCACGGCGGCCGAATTCTACGCATCGGTGTTTCCAGACAGCCATGTCGGCGAGGCCATGCGGGCGCCCGGCGATTTCCCGGGAGGCGAGAAAGGGGACGAGCTTACCGTCGAATTCACCGTCCTCGGCCGCCCGTTCGTCGGCCTCAACGGCGGTCCGAACTTCAAGCCTAACGAGGCCGTCAGCTTCATGGTGCTGACCGAAAACCAGGAAGAAACCGACCGCTACTGGAATGCGATCACGAATAACGGCGGACAGGAAAGCGACTGTGGCTGGTGCAAGGACCGATGGGGCTTCTCGTGGCAGATCACGCCGCGCGTGTTACTTCACGCGACCACCAGCCGTGACCCTGGGGTCGCGAAGCGCGCCTTCGAGGCGATGATGACGATGCGCAAGATCGACATTGCGACGATCGAAGCTGCCGTCCGGGGTGAGACCGCGAATGCGTAGAATTCGCGGCAGCGTTTTCGTCTCGCTCGACGGCGTGATGCAGGCTCCGGGCGGGCCCACCGAGGATCCGACGGGGGGCTTCGCGCACGGCGGCTGGCTTCCCCAATTCTTCGACGAGGACGTCGGGCAAGCGATCGATGCCTTTTTCGGAAGCCATTACGACCTCCTCCTGGGACGCCGCACGTACGAGATTTTTGCCGCTTATTGGCCTTACGTCGGCGGCGAAGCGACCGGCATCGGCGAGATTTTCGACAAGACCGGCAAGGACGACGGCGAAGTGGCGGCGATCGCTATGGGCGAAGCTTTCACGCGGGCGAACAAATATGTGCTGACCCGCGGATCGCCGGACCTGGGCTGGAGCAATAGCCATCGGCTAGGCGGGCTGGACGAGCTTCGGTCGGTCAGGGAAAGCGACGGCCCCGACCTTCTGATCCAGGGCAGCAGTACTCTTTATCCGCAGCTCCTCGCGGAAGGCTTGCTCGACCGGCTCACCGTAATGAGCTTTCCCGTTGTGCTCGGCTCAGGCAAACGGCTGTTCGGCGAGGGCACGCCAGCCGAGGCGCTGCGAATGGTCGACAATAAGGTCACGCGCTCGGGCGCCGTGATCGCGACTTACGAAGCTGCCGGAAAGGTTGAGCACGGCTGGGCCGGCCCGCAATCGACCAGCGCGCGCGAGAGCGCGCGGCAGCAGGCGATTGCGGAGGCCCGCTGGTGAGCCTCCAGCTCCACGGCCACCCGTTCAGCAGCTACACGTGGAAAGCGCTGATCGCGCTCTACGCGAACGACACGCCATTCGAGTTCGTCGCAATGGACGTCGGTCGCCCCTTGGGCGAGCAGTTTGCCGGCAGGGTACATCCGGGCGGGCATATCCCGGTCCTGGTCGACGGCGACTCGGTCATCGTCGAGGCGACGGGCATCGTCGAGCACCTCGCCGTGCACCACCCCGGCCCGGCGCCGCTGATCCCGTCCGACCCCGCGGAGGCGGCGGTTGCCCGGATGATCGACCGCGTCTTCGACAATTACGTGATGGGAAACATGCAGCGCGTGGTGGCTGCCCATTTCATAAGCCGCGACAAGCCGGAGCTGGGGCTGCGCGAAACCCCGAACGAGGCGGAGATCGCCGGGGCCAAGGCCAAGCTTCTGAAGGCCTATCGCTGGTTCGAGGAGTGGCTCGGAGAAAACAAGCTGCCGCCGCACGTGTCGCTCGTGACGTGCGCCGCGGCGCCGTCGCTGTTCTACGCCGATTGGGTTGAGCGAATCCCCGCCGAGTGCGCCCGCCTGGCTGCACTTCGAACCGAGTTGCTGGCCCTTCCAGCGGTCAGCCGTTGCGTCGAGGAAGCGCGGCCATACCGTCCTTTCTTCCCGCTCGGGGCGCCCGACCGGGACTAGGCGAACGCCTTGGCGCGCTTGAGCAGCTGCCAGGCGTCGATCACTTGCGCGAGCTTCTTTTCCTGGCTTCGGTCGCCGCCGTTGCGGTCCGGATGGAAGCGGCGGACGAGCTTGGAATAGCTGGTCCTGACGCTGTGGAGATCGGCATCTTCGCCGAGGCCCAGCACGCCGAGCGCTCGCCGCTCGTTCGGCGTGAATCGCTGCGGCGGTCCCCGATCGGCAAAGCGAAACCGCGCCGCGATGGCCTCGAGCGGGTCGGCGAAGTCCGCCCAGGCCGGCATTGGATCCGCCCCATTGTGCGCGAAACGTCGGCTGGGCCGCTCCCAGCCGCCGAGGGGTCCCTGCGCCTCGGCGATCTCGTCGGCGCTCATGCCCTCGAAATAATTGTAGCGCGCGTTGTGCTCGCGCACGTGGTCGAGGCACAGCAGCCGGTACGCGCCGGGGCCGTCGAAGTCGGCCGGCTGCACCGGCGCCTTATACTCGCCGGCACTCGCGCACCCCGGGACTGCGCAGCGATCGGCCGCGCCTTCCACCTTGCCGTGCATTCTCGGGTGCTTGGTTGCCACCGACTTCCTCGAAAACCGAACCTCTCTATATAGGGTCCATGGACGCACCTGCCATGGGACCGGTTGCACGCGAAATGCATCGCCGGCTTCAATCCCTGCGGCCTTCGAAAATCGAGCTGACCGACGACAGCGAGAAGCACCGCGGGCACGGCGGCTACAATCCCGCGGGCGAGAGCCATTTCGCCTTGCATGTCGAAAGTCCGCTCTTCGAAGGCAAATCGCGGGTCGAGCGGCAGCGGATGGTCCACGCCGCCCTCGGCGATCTCGTCGGCGAGCGGGTCCACGCACTGTCGATCAAGGCGAGGGCGCCGGGCGAATGAGCGACGATCCGATCCTCCAGACGCTGGCGCCGGTCACGCACGACCTCGGCGGGTTCAAGGTCCACCGAACGCTTCCCCACAAGCAGCGCACGATGGTCGGGCCGTTCATCTTTTTCGACCAGATGGGGCCGGCGCATCTGTCTGCCGGCCAGGGCGTGGACGTGCGGCCGCACCCCCACATCAACCTTTCGACGGTGACCTATCTGTTTGCCGGCGCCCTGCTTCACCGCGACAGCCTCGGCACGCGCCAGCGCATCGAGCCCGGCGCCGTGAACCTGATGACCGCGGGACGCGGCATCACGCACAGCGAGCGCTCGCCGCCGGATGAACGCGCCAACGGGCCGCACCTGTCAGGAATTCAGACCTGGCTCGCGATGCCGAAGTCCAAGGAGGAGGTCGAGCCCTGTTTCGAGCACACGGCGGAGCGCGATCTGCCACTGGTGGACGTGGACGGCGTCGAGGTCAGGCTGATCATGGGCGAGGCCTGGGGCGCGTCGTCACCCGTCACTTGCCACGCTCCCACGATCTACGCAGCCATGGCCATGCCTCCCGGCTCGAAGCTCCGGATTGACTGCGAAGCGGACGAGCGCGCGCTCTATCTCCTGGACGGTGACGTCAGCGTGGATGGCACCCTGCTCGAGCCGCAGCATCTGGTGCTGCTTGCGCCGGGACATCGTCCCGTCCTGAAGACGGGCGAAGGCGCGCGGCTGATGCTGTGCGGCGGGGCGCCCATGGATGGCGAGCGGATCGTCTGGTGGAATTTCGTGTCGTCCAGCCGCGAGCGAATCAACGAGGCCAAAAGGGCATGGAAGGCGGGAGAGTTCGCGCTTCCGCCGGACGATCGCGAGGAGTTCATTCCGCTGCCCGAAATCCCGATGACGGTCAGCTATCCGTGACCGAGTTCCGGAGGGTGACGCTCTCCACCGGGGTTACGCTCAACGTTGCAATCGACGGCCCGCCGGAGGCCCCGTCGGTCGTCCTGCTGCACGGATTCCCGGAATCGCATCGCACCTGGCGCGGGATTGCCCCGCGGCTCAGCAATCGCTTTCGCCTCATCATGCCCGACCAGCGCGGCTACGCCGGGTCCGACCGCCCGCAGGACGTCGTTGCTTATAAGACCACCACACTGGTCGATGACGTGTTCGCGCTTGCGGACGCGCTGTCGCTCGAACGGTTCGCGCTCGTCGGACATGACTGGGGCGGAGCGGTCGCCTGGGCGGCCGCGCGGCGCCGCGACCGGCGGCTGGAGCGGCTCGCTATCGTCAACTCGCCGCATCCCTTCATCTTCCAGAAGAGCCTGGTCGAAAATCCCGACCAGCGCTCGGCGTCGCAATATATCAATGCGTTCCGCGCCCCCTGGATCGAGGCGTATATCCGCAAGAAAGGCTGGGAGTGGTTCTTCGAAAAGACCTTCGGTGGCCACATGGACCTCGCCCTGATCCCGCCGAGCGAGAAGCAGCAATATATTGCGGACTGGTCGCAGCCGGGCGCGCTGACCGCGATGCTCAACTGGTACCGCGCATCGCCGCTCGTAGTCCCGCCGCCGGGGATAAGCTTGCCAATCCCCGACGCCGTGCTTCGCCTGTCGAAGCGTATCCGCGTGCCGACGCTCGTCGTCTGGGGAATGCAGGACAGGGCACTTCTGCCGATCCAGCTCCAGGGACTCGATGCCGTGGTGGAGGATCTTCGCATCTCGCGAATCGCCGCCGCCGGCCACTTCGCCCCCTGGGAAGCGCCGGACGAAGTCGCCGCGGCGCTTGCCCCCTTCCTTGCCGGGGAAGCGGTGGCTACAGCCCCGCGGCAATGAGAACCGCCGCCCGATCCCGATCACGGTCCGCAGCTCGCCTCGCCGCAGTCCAGGCGCTGTATCAAGAGGACATGGAGGGGACGCCGATCGCGCGTCTGCTCAAGGAGTTTCACGACCACCGGCTCGGGGCGACAATCGAGGACGAGCAGTATCACGAGGCGGAGCGCGATTTCTTCGACGACCTGGTAAGCGGAGTCGAGGCTCGGCGAGCTGACATCGACGAGGCGATCGCAGCAAAGCTTGCGAGCGGATGGACTCTGGAACGGCTCGACCGGCCGATGCGGGCGATCCTCCGCGCCGGCACTTACGAGCTTCTGGCCCGGTCCGACGTGCCGGTGGGCTCGGTCATTTCCGAATATGTCGATGTGGCGCACGCTTTCTACGACAAGCGCGAGAGCGGCTTCGTCAACGGCCTACTCGACGCGATCGCAAAGCAGGTGCGCGCCTAGAGACGGTTGCACCCGCGGCTCCTCTTCCGCATCACCGAATCATGCGTGAAGCGGAAGTCATTGATCGCTTGCGGCGGCTTGCCACCCATCCCGGCGCTCGCGATCTTCGCGACGATGCCGCAGTCCTCGACAATCTCGTCATCACTCATGACAGCGTCGCCGAGGGCGTCCACTTCCTCAGCGTCGATCCCCCGGCAAGCATCGGTTGGAAGCTCGTCGCCGTAAATCTCTCCGATCTTGCCGCCAAGGGCGCGACGCCGGTCGGTGCGCTGCTATCGCTGACCTTGTCCGACAACGATTGGGATCGAGCCGTGATCGACGGCATCGGCGCTGCCTGCGAAAGCTACGGCGTGCATCTGCTCGGCGGCGACACCATCGCGCTGCCGGCTGGAGCTCCGCGCGTCTACGGTCTGACGGCTATCGGACGAGCGGGCGAGCAAGTCCCCAGCCGGTCCGGAGCGCGTGCGGGCGACCGCCTGTGGGTCGCCGGGACGATCGGGGATTCGGCGGCCGGGCTGGCCCTGCTCGACGATAATCCCAAGGCGACGGGGCCGCTCGTCGACATCTACCGCAGGCCGATACCGCTGCTGGAAATGGGCCGAGCCCTCGCCGGCGCGGCAACGGCCATGATGGACGTGTCGGACGGCCTTTTCATAGACGTGCAGCGCATGTGCGAGGCAAGCGGGTGCGCGGCCGAGATCGCGCTCGAATCGCTGCCGCTGTCCGCGGCGTTCGTCGGGGAGCGCGGACAGGATCGGGCCGCGCGCCTGTTCGCCGCGACCGGCGGCGACGACTATGCCCTGCTCGCGGCGCTGCCCGCCGACCTGGAGCCGGTAAGCCTTTCTTTACCCAAAGCGCCGACGCTGGCGTGCATCGGGCGGCTCGTCGCCGGCCGCGGTCTCAACCTTCGCGACCGCAACGTCGACGTGCCACTGCCGGAGAGCCTAGGGTATGAGCATCGCGCTTCGTCTACGTCAGTGGGTCGTCGCCTTTAGCGGCCTCGCCTGCGGCATGGCCGCGGCCCTGCTGATGCGCTGAGGCCGAACCGCGCGGTTGCAAGCCGCGCAATCGAACCATAAAGGGGCGCGAATCCGCCGGCTGCCGCCGCACGCCGGCCCCTGACCTTTTGCGCCAACGGGGAAAGACATGAACCTCATTCTGATTGCGATCGCCTGTGGCGTGATCGCTGTGCTTTACGGCGTCATCACGAGCCGGCAGGTGCTTGCCTCCTCGCCCGGCAATCAGCGCATGATGGAAGTCGCCGCCGCCATTCAAGAAGGCGCGGCCGCCTATCTCCGGCGTCAGTACACCACGATCGCGATGGTCGGCGTCGCGGTCGCAGCATTGATTTTCTTCTTCCTCGGCGGCCTTTCCGCGATCGCCTTCCTGATCGGCGCAATCCTGTCGGGCGCCGCCGGCTTCATCGGCATGAACATCTCTGTGCGGGCCAACGTCCGCACCGCGGAAGCTGCGCGCTCCAGCCTGCAGAAGGGCCTGACGGTCGCCTTCCGCGCCGGAGCGATCACCGGCATGCTCGTCGCCGGCCTCGCGCTTCTCGCGATAGCGGTTCTGTTCTGGTACCTGACCGGACCGGGCGGCTATGCTCCGAACGACCGTCCCGTCGTCACCGCCCTGACCGCTCTCGCGCTCGGCGCGTCGCTCGTTTCCATCTTCGCGCGCTTGGGCGGCGGGATCTTCACCAAGGCCGCGGACGTCGGCGCCGATCTCGTCGGCAAGGTCGAGGCCGGCATCCCCGAGGATGATCCGCGCAACCCCGCGGTGATCGCCGACAACGTCGGCGACAATGTCGGCGACTGCGCGGGCATGGCCGCCGACCTGTTCGAAACCTATGTCGTCACGGTCGGAATCACGATGGTGATGGTTGCGCTGCTCGTCGGCGCGGGCGCCACGCTCGTACCGCTGATGAGCCTTCCTCTCCTGATCGGCGGCGTGTGCATCATTACCTCCATCATCGGGACCTACTTCGTGCGGCTGGGCGCCAAGGGCTCGATCATGGGCGCGCTCTACAAGGGTTTCTGGGTCGCCACCGGCCTCGCGGTTCCCGCGATCATCGGCGCTGCCTGGTACGCGCTCGGCGGCGATCTCAACCAGACGATCACCACCAATGACGGTACCAGCTTCGCCGCCTGGAACCTCGTTTACGCGAGCTTCGTCGGCCTGGCGGTTACGGCCCTCATCGTGTGGATCACCGAATATTATACGGGCACCAACTACCGCCCGGTTCAGTCCATCGCGAAGGCATCGCAGACCGGCCACGGAACCAACATCATCCAGGGCCTCGCCATCAGCCTTGAATCGACGGCGCTTCCGACGGTGGTGATCATCGCGGGCCTCATTGCAAGCTATCAGCTTGCGGGCTTCCTCGGAGTCGCCTTCGCCGCCTCGGCGATGCTCGCCCTCGCCGGCATGGTCGTCGCTCTCGACGCTTACGGCCCGGTGACCGACAATGCGGGCGGTATTGCGGAGATGTCGGGCCTCGAGGAGGACGTGCGTCACCGCACCGACGCGCTCGATGCCGTCGGCAACACCACCAAGGCAGTGACCAAGGGCTATGCGATCGGCTCGGCCGGCCTTGCCGCCCTCGTGCTGTTCGGCGCCTACACCGCCGACCTTCGCGAATTCGGAAGCGAGATCGGCGTCACCGCCAATCTCGATACGCTCTTCAGCCTGTCCAACCCGTATGTGATCGTCGGGCTGCTGCTCGGCGCCCTTCTGCCGTACCTGTTCGGCGCGATGGGCATGACCGCGGTCGGTCGCGCGGGCGGGGCAGTCGTCGAAGAAGTGCGCCAGCAGTTCCGCGACAACCCGGGCATCATGGATGGGTCGGTGCGTCCGAATTACGCGCGTACCGTCGACCTCGTCACCAAGGCCGCGATCCGCGAGATGATCCTTCCGTCGCTGCTTCCGGTGCTCGCGCCGATCGTCGTCTACTTCGCGGTCGGCGCCGTCGCCGGCAAGGAGAACGGCCTCGCAGCCGTCGGCGCCCTGCTTCTCGGCGTCATCGTGTCGGGCCTGTTCGTCGCCATCTCGATGACGAGCGGCGGCGGCGCGTGGGACAATGCCAAGAAATATATCGAGGACGGCAATTACGGCGGCAAGGGATCGGAAGCCCACAAGGCCGCCGTGACCGGAGACACCGTCGGGGATCCCTACAAGGACACCGCGGGCCCGGCCGTTAACCCGATGATCAAGATCACCAACATCGTCGCCTTGCTCCTGCTCGCGGCGCTGGCGGGAGGCGCGGGCGTCTAACTCTCACCTCGATCGAAAAGGGGGAGCCCCGCCCGGCACTGCCGCGGCGGGGCTTTTCTTTGGCGGCTCCGCAGGCCTAAGCGCTCGCCATGGTCCGCGCTATCCGAGTCCACGCCCCCGGCGGTCCCGAAGTGCTGTCGTGGGAAGAGGTCGATATCGGCGAGCCTGGTCCTGGCGAGGTTCGAATCCGCCAGCACGCCGCCGGCCTCAACTTCATCGACGTCTATCACCGCACCGGCCTGTATCCTCAGCCGCTCCCATTCACGCCGGGCGTCGAAGGCGCCGGAACGGTGGAAACCGTTGGCGAGGGCGTCGCCGCGTTCGCGCCGGGCGACCGCGTCGCATATGCCGGCCCGATCGGCGGCTACGCGGAGCAGCGCCTCATCGATGCCGACCGGCTGGTGAAGCTCCCCGACGGCATCGAATTCGAATCTGCCGCGGCAATGATGCTCCAGGGCATGACCGCGCGGATGCTTCTGCGCGCTGTCCATGACGTGAAACCGGGCGACACGATCCTCGTTCACGCGGCCGCCGGCGGCGTGGGCCTGATCCTTTGCCAGTGGGCGAATGCGCTCGGCGCGACGGTGATCGGCACCGTTTCCACCGAAGCGAAGGCGGAGCTCGCGGCCGCGCACGGTTGCCACTATCCAATCCTTTACACACGCCAAGATTTCGTCGCCGAGGTCGAGAGGATCACCGGCGGCGGAAAGCTTCCCGTCGTTTACGACTCGGTGGGCAAGAGCACGTTCCTGCAATCGCTCGATTGCCTGCGCCCGCGCGGCCTGATGGTGAGCTTCGGCAACTCCTCGGGGCCGGTCGATCCTTTCCCGCCAGCGATCCTCGCGCAAAAAGGATCGTTGTTCCTGACCAGGCCGACCCTCTTCCACTATGTCGCATCGCGTGACGAACTCGAGCGATCGGCGAAAGATCTGTTCGACGTCGTGGGCTCAGGCAAAGTGCAGATCGAGGTCAAGCAGCGTTTCCCGCTGGCCGAAGCCGCCGACGCCCACCGCGCTCTCGAAGCGCGCCAGACCACCGGCTCGACGATCCTGACGACCTGACCGTCGCCCTCCTTCACATTTCACGGGCGCGCCGCTAAGGCACCGCGAGTTTTCGATAGAGAGACGGGGTAGCGTTTGGCCAAGGAAGAACTTCTCGAGATGCGCGGGCAGGTCGTCGAACTGCTGCCCAACGCGATGTTCCGGGTGAAGCTCGAGAATGGCCACGAAATCCTGGGCCATACCGCCGGCAAGATGCGCAAGAACCGGATCCGCGTGCTCACCGGCGACGAAGTGCTCGTCGAAATGACGCCCTACGACCTCACCAAGGGCCGCATCACCTACCGCTTCATGCCCGGCCGCGGGGGCCCAGCTCCCCGCGCCTAGCCTCGGATGCTGATCCTCGCTTCGGCCAGCCCGCGCCGGCTCGACCTGCTGGCGCGGATCGGCGTCGTCCCCGACGACGTCGTGCCGGCGGACATCGACGAGAGCGTCGCAAAGGGGGAGCTGCCGCGGGAGCACGCGCTTCGCCTCGCGCGAGAGAAGGCGCTGAAGGTCGCGGCTGAGCGGTCCGAGGCGCTGGTCCTTGCGGCTGACACCGTCGTAGCGGTCGGCCGGCGAATCCTCCCAAAGGTCGACGACGAGGCGACGCTACGCGCCTGCATGAAGCTTCTGTCCGGGCGCCGCCACCGGGTGATAACCGGGGTCGCGCTCGCCGGGCCCGACCAGCCGCTCAGGACGCGCGTCATCGAAACCATGATCGCGATGAAGCCGCTGAGCGAGGACGAGATCGACTATTACGCGTCCCACGGCGAGTGGCGCGGCAAGGCTGGCGGCTACGCACTCCAGGGATATGGCGAGGTCTACGTGCGCCACATTGCCGGGAGCTATTCGAACGTCGTGGGACTGCCGCTGGCGGAGACGCGCAACCTGCTCAAGGCCGCGGGCTACGCTCTTGCCTGAATGGCTCCTCGAGCGGGGCATCGGCGAGGACCGGATGCTGCGCATCGTGGGCGGCGAGATCGCCGAAGCACGGATCATGCTGCACGGCTCGCCGCGAGCCGGGGAAGTGAGAGCGGCGAAACTCGTCTCCGCCGGCATTCCGGCGCTGGCGAGCGACGGCACCTGCGAGTTCCTGCTTCCGAAGGGAGCTGCGGCGGTCACCGAGGGCGCAGCGCTCCGCATCGAGGTCACTCGGGAAGCCATTCCGGGAAGCGAGCCGTGGAAGCGGCCGCTCGCCCGCGCCGCGGATGAGCCGATCCGAGCCGCTCCGATGGCCCACTCTGAGCCCCTACCCTTTCCCGCTACCGACGACCGGCTCGAGAGAGCCGGCTGGTCGGACCTGCTAGACGAAGCGCGCAGCCGCGTTGTCCGCTTCGCGGGCGGCGAGCTGCGAGTGTCGCCGACGCCGGCGATGACGCTCATCGACGTCGACGGCAGCTTGCCGCCGGTCGAACTCGCGCTGGCCGGAGCGAGAGCGGCAGCGAGCGCTGTCCTGCGGCACGGGATCGGCGGCTCGATCGGGATCGACCTTCCGACCATCTCGGGCAAGGCGCAGCGGCAAGCCGTCGCCGAGGCGATCGATGCCGTGCTTCCGCAGCCGTTCGAGCGAACGGCGATGAATGGCTTCGGATTTCTCCAGATCGTCCGGCCGCGCCGCTACGCCTCCACGTTCGAGCTCGCGCAGGACCGGGCGGCGTTCGAGGCCCGCGCCTTGCTGCGCCGCACGGCCGTCGAGCCGAGCGGAGGCAAATGCCTTGTCGTCCACCCGGCGGTCGCCACGGTCCTGGAGAGCAATGAAGGATGGATCGACGCGCTCGCCCGACAAGTCGGCGGGGCCGTCACCTTGCGCTCGGACCCATCGCTCCCCATCCATGGCAGCTATGCCGAGAAATCCTGAAGCGAAACTTTGCCCGATGTGCGGCAAGCCGCCAGCCGTCGAGCACGCGCCCTTTTGCTCGCGCGGATGCAAGGACCGCGACCTTCTGAAGTGGCTCGGCGAAGGCTACCGAATCCCCGGCCCGCCGGCGGCTGCGGACGGGGTGGACAGTGACGAAGGCGACAGGTAGGAGCCGCACCGCTTGGCGGCCGGCCGGCCGCGATGCGAAAGCCCAGGTAGCTCAGTTGGTAGAGCACGTGACTGAAAATCACGGTGTCGGTGGTTCGATCCCGCCCCTGGGCACCAGCATCCAAATCTAGCCAATCCGGAGGATTGGCGATTTGAATGCTCGCCCGCTGTTGATCCGGGGGATCAGCGAAGCCGGCGATCGCGCACAGGCAATGGCGATCGGAGCGAACCGAGGTCCGGCGCACCCGATGCGCGCGACGCATCCGAGCACGACAATCGCTGCGCTCTTGAGCCGCTAGGCCCGCCACCATTGCGGATATTTGGCCTTGAGGTGCCCGAGTTTCGGCAGGTCGTTGACGACGACATAGCCGGCATTCGGGTGCTTGCGGACATAATCCTGGTGGTAGGCTTCGGCAGGGAAGAAGCCACCGGTCTCGATCCGCGTTGCGATCGGTTTCCCCCGCGCCTTCAACTGCGCGATCGAGCGTTCGGCAAGCGCCCGCTGCTGCCTCGTCTGCGGGAAGATCGCGGAGCGGTAGCTCGGCCCGACGTCCGGGCCCTGCCGGTTAAGCTGGGTGGGGTCGTGCGCCACCGTGAAGTAGATTTTGAGCAAATCGAAGTAGGTGACCTGCGAAGGGTCGAAAGTGATCCGCACCGCCTCCGCATGGCGGGTCGCCTCGCTGCTCACCCGCTCGTACGTCGCATCCGTTGCCGATCCGCCGGCGAAGCCGGAGACCACATCCTCAACGCCCCTCACATGCTCGAACACCGCTTCCATCCCCCAGAAGCAGCCGCCCGCAAGAACCGCCGTTTCCAGCTGCGGGCGCGGCGCCGGGGCCGCCGATGCCGTTGCGGCGACGCTCGCGATGATGCCGGCTTTGACGAGGGTGTGCACGATTTCCTCCTCAAACCGGACGGAAGCGAAGCGCGAGCCCGTTCATGCAATAGCGCAACCGGGTCGGCTTCGGACCGTCGTCGAAAACATGGCCGAGGTGCCCGCCGCAGCGCCGGCAGAGCACCTCGGTGCGCTCGATCAGCAAGGTCCGGTCGGCGCGGGTGACCACGGCGTTCTTAAGCGGCGCCCAGAAGCTCGGCCAACCGGTGCCGCTGTCGAACTTCGCCGCCGAGCTGAACAGCGGCAGCGCGCAGCCGGCGCAGACGAAGATGCCCGTGCGCTTCTCGTGGTCGAGCGGGCTCGAGAAGGGCCGCTCGGTGGCTGCCTCGCGAAGCACCGCATAGCGCTCCGTCCCCAGGCGCTTTCGCCACTCGGCCGGGCTGTGGGTGACCTCGAATCTGGAAGCTCCGGCCGCCGGCCGCTGGAACAGGACGATCGCGACAGCCGCTGCGCCGGCGGCTCCAAGCAATTCCCTTCGGCTCAATCGATCGCGCATCGCAACCTCAGTGGCTGGGCGACTCCATGATTTCCACAAGCACCCCTCCCATGTCCTTCGGGTGAACGAAGAACACCGGCGTGCCATGCGCGCCGATGCGCGTCGGGCCGAGGATGCGCGCGCCTTTGCCTTCGAAATGGGCGCGCGCCCTTTCGATGTCTTCGACCTCGAAGCAGACGTGATGCTGCCCGCCCGCCGGGTTCTTTTCGAGGAACTTCGCGACTGGCGAATCCTCGCCCAGCGGCTCGATCAGTTCGATCTGGCTATTGGGCGTGTCCACGAAGCAGACGCGTACGCCCTGCGCCGGAAGGTCGAACGGCGCGCCATGCGGCTTTGCGTCGAACATGACGCCGTACATTTCGAGGCTTCGCTCGATTGATGCCGTCGCGACACCGACGTGGTTGAGCCTTCCGAGTTTCATTCGACCGTCACTTTCGTCGTCACCGAGTTGGCGATGAAGCAGGCGTCGTG
>JAEZIO010000010.1 GCA_023436615.1 Pseudomonadota bacterium
CGAGCGCGCCGACTCCATCCCGACCGGCACCGCCCGCCTCCTGGAGCTGGCCCGCTGCCTGGCGGGGGAGCCGGCGCTGCTGCTGCTCGACGAGCCGTCCTCGGGCCTCGACGAGACCGAGACCGACGCGTTCGGCGAGCTGCTCGCCGAGCTCGCCGACGAGGGACGGGCGATCCTCATGGTCGAGCACGACATGGACCTGGTGATGTCGGTGTGCGACGACATCCACGTGCTCGACTTCGGGTCGGTGATCGCCTCCGGCGCACCGGCCGACATCCGCCGCGACGCCGCCGTGCAGAAGGCCTACCTGGGCTACTCCGACGGCGACGAGGGCGGTCTCCCAGCAGGTGCGGGTCACGACGGCCGTGGGGGTGTCGACGTGACCCGCACCGATCTCCCGCCCGTGGGGGCGGGCGACGACACGACGGTGCTGCCCGCCGTCCGGGCGGAGGTCCGATGAGCGTCCCGATCCTGGAGGTCCTCGACCTCCACGCCGCCTACGGCCGCATCGAGGTGCTGCGCGGCGTCGACCTGACCGTGCCCAAGGGCGCGGTGATGGCGCTGCTCGGGCCCAACGGCGCCGGCAAGTCCACGCTGATCAACATCCTGTCGGGCATGGTGGTGAAGACCGGCGGCAAGGCCGTGATCTGGGGATTCGACATCGACGAGCACCCGCGCAATGCCAAACGGTCAATCGGCGTGGTGCCGCAGGAGATCATCTTCGACCCCTTCTTCACGCCGCGCGAGACTCTCGAGATCCAGGCCGGCCTATACGGAATTCCGGCGTCGCAGAGAAACAGCGATGAACTGCTCGCAGCCATGCATCTGACCGACAAGGCGAATGCCTATTCGCGCACCTTGTCGGGCGGCATGAAACGGCGACTGCTGGTCGCCAAGGCGATGGTCCATTCGCCGCCGATCCTGGTGCTCGACGAACCAACGGCCGGCGTCGACGTCGAGCTTCGCCGCCAGCTGTGGACCTACGTCCGCTCCCTCAACGAGCAGGGGGTGACCGTCGTGCTGACCACCCACTATCTCGAAGAAGCCGAGCAGCTTTGCGATCGGATCGCGATCATCAACCACGGCAAGGTGATCGCCAACGAGCCGACGCGCGAGCTGGTCGCGAAGGCACAGGAAAAGGCGGTGGTCGTGACGATCGACCGCGACCTCGACCACGTTCCGGCCAGCGACGTGTTCGACAATATCCTCCTGCTCGACGAGCGCACGCTACAGATCACGTATCGCAAGGACCGCGTGAATGCCGGCCAGGTGCTCGGCGCCCTCAGCGACGGCGGCCTCGGCATCGTCGACGTGTCGACACGCGATCCGGCTCTCGAAGACGTGTTCCTCAGCCTCGTGGCCGACGGATGAGCAATTTCGACGTGCTGATCGTCGGATCGGGCGCGGCCGGCCTGACGGCGGCGCTCAACCTGGCGCCGGAAAAGCGCGTCGCGGTGATCGCCAAGGGCGCGGTCGCCGAGGGCGCGACCAACTGGGCGCAGGGCGGCATCGCCGCGGTTCTCGAGGAAGGCGACACCTTCGAGGCGCACATCAACGACACGATGATCGCGGGCGCCGGTCTCAACGACCGACAGATCGTCGAGTTCGTGGTCGGCGAAGCGCCCGCCGCGATCGCCCGGCTGGCGGAGCTCGGCGTGCCCTTCGCGACCGAAGGCGAAACGCTGCACCTGACTCGCGAAGGCGGGCACAGCCACCGCCGCATCGTCCACGTCGCCGATGCGACCGGCCGCGCGGTTCAGCAGGCGCTCGAAGCGGCAGCCGCAAAGCAGCCGAATATCACCTTGATCCCGGACATGGTTGCGATCGACCTCATCACCGGCCGCCACGCCGCCGACTTCTCGACCAGCGGCAACGTCCACGGCCTTTACGCCTACAACAGAAGCAGGAGCCGCGTCGAAGCTCTGACGGCTCGCGCCACGATCCTCGCCAGCGGCGGCGCCGGACGGGCGTATCTCTTTTCAACCGCTCCGCGCGGAGCCACCGGCGACGGGATCGCGATGGCGTGGCGCGCGGGCTGCCGGGTGTCGAACATGGAGTTCATGCAGTTCCACCCGACGTGTCTCTACAACCTGGAGGTCAAGAACTTCCTGATCACGGAGGCGGTGCGCGGCGAGGGCGGAGTGCTCATAAACCCGAAAACCAAGCATCGCTTCATGCCCGATTACGACGAGCGCGCCGAGCTCGCGCCGCGCGACATCGTCGCCCGCGCGATCGACAATGAGATCAAGCGCGACGGGCTGGATTACGTCTGGCTCGACATCTCGCACCGGGACGCGGAGTTCGTGAAGAGCCACTTCCCAACGATCCATGACAAGCTGATCGCCCTGGGCATCGACATGACCGCCCAGCCGATCCCCGTAGTGCCGGCCCAGCACTACACGTGCGGCGGGGTGCTGATCGACATCCACGGACGAACCGACGCGCCGGGACTGTACGCTGCGGGCGAAGTCACCCAGTCCGGGCTTCACGGCGCGAACCGCCTCGCCTCGAACAGCCTTCTGGAATGCCTGGTGTTCGGGGAGGCGGCGGCGAAGGACATTGTCGCCAGCTGGGACCAGCTTCCCGGGCCGCCGGCGATCCGCGCATGGGACGAGAGCCGCGTCACCGACAGCGACGAGGAAGTGGTGATCGCCCAGACCTGGGGCGAGATCCGCCGCTTCATGTGGAATTACGTCGGGATCGTCCGCACCACCAAACGCCTCGAGCGCGCGAAGCACCGGATCGACCTGCTCCGCCAGGAGGTCGCCGATTATTACAAGCATTTCCGGGTGACGCCCGACCTGATCGAGCTTCGCAATCTCGTCGAGGTCGCCGACCTCATAATCCGGTCTGCGCTGAGCCGCCACGAAAGCCGCGGCCTGCACTACATCCTCGATTATCCGGAGCTGCTTCCGGATCCGAGGGACACGGTGCTGGTGCCGTAAGGATACTCAGAAGCGCCTCGACGGCATCTCGAAAGCAGGCGCTGCGACATCGGCAACGGCTGCAGCTTCCCTCGCGCCGCGACCCTGCTAAACCCGCGCCTCCAATGGCGGACGGCAACCATCTCTATCTCGTCGACGGGTCGAGCTACATCTTCCGCGCCTACCACCGGCTGCCGCCGCTAACGAACCGGCACGGCCAGCCCGCGGGCGCCGTCTATGGCTACACGACCATGCTATGGAAGCTCGCCGACGGCCTCAACAAGGCCGACGGCCCTACGCACATGGCGGTCATCCTCGATGCGTCGGAGCAGACGTTCCGCAACGAGATGTACGACCAGTACAAGGCCCACCGGCCGCCGCCGCCCGAGGACCTGGTGCCCCAGTTTCCGCTGATCCGGACCGCGACGCGCGCCTTTTCGATCCCCTGCATCGAGGAAGCCGGATTGGAGGCCGACGACATCATCGCCTGCTACGTCCACGCGGCGTGCCGCGCCGGCTGGAAGGTGACGATCGTCAGCTCCGACAAGGATTTGATGCAGCTGATCCAGGATGGCTGCGTCGACATGCTCGACACGATGAACGACCGGCGCATCGACACCGCCTACGTGCGCGAGAAGTTCGGGGTCGGGCCGGGCGAGCTGGGCGACGTGCTCGCGCTGATGGGCGACAAGGTCGACAATGTCCCTGGCGTGCCCGGCATCGGGCCGAAGACCGCCTCGCAGCTGATCGCCGAATTCGGGTCGCTCGAAGCCGTGCTGGCGGGCGCCGAGACGATCACCAAGCCCAAGCTCAAGCAGTCGCTGATCGACTATGCCGACGACGCGCGCCTGTCGCGCAAGCTCGTCGAGCTGGTGTGCGACGCACCCCTCCCGCAGCCCCTCGAGGACCTTGCGCTCAAGGGCATTCCGAAGGAGCCGCTCGAGGAGTTCCTCGCCGAGCAGGGCTTCAAGGCCCTGCTCAACCGCTTGCATGGCGGCGGAGGGCCGACATCCGGGCGGAGCAGCAGCGGCGGCGGCATCGACCTGACCGCCGCAACCATCGCGCGGGCGCCGGCGCGGCCGGCGGAGCCGGAGACGATCGAGGTCGACCGCTCCAAGTACGAAACCGTCACAGACGAGGAGTCGCTCGACCGCTGGATCGCCGAGGCGATTGCGCTCGGCCTAGTCGCGGTCGACACCGAAACCGACTGCATCGACTGCGTCATCGCCAAGCTTGCCGGGATCAGCCTCGCAACGGCCCCCAACAGAGCGTGCTACATCCCCGTCGGTCATAGCGGCGCCGATCTCTATTCCGACGCGCCGAACCAACTTCCCATGGGCCTGGTGCTCGAGAAGCTGAAGCCGCTGCTCGAGGACCAGTCCGTGCTCAAGGTCGGCCACAATCTCAAATATGACTGGGTGATCTTCGACAAGGCAGGGATCGAAGTGGCGCCCTACGACGACACGATGATCCTGAGCTTCGACCTTGATGCCGGGCGGACGATCGGCGGCCACGGGCTGAACGAGCTCGCCAAGCAATATTTCGACCACGAATGCATTCCGTTCAAGCAGCTGTGCGGGACGGGAAAGAGCCAGATCACGTTCGACAAGGTGCCGCTCAAGGAAGCGACCGAATATGCGGCGGAGGACGCCGACATCACGTTGCGGCTGTGGCAGCGGCTGAAGCCGCGCATCGCCCAGGACAATGTCGCGCGCGTGTACGAGCGGGTCGACCGGCCGCTGGTCCCGGTCGTCTCGAAGATGGAGCGGCGGGGGGTGAAGGTCGACCGCGAATATCTCGCTCGGCTGAGCCGCGAATTCTCCGAGGAGATCGTTCGGCTCGAGGAGAGGATCTACGAATCCGCGTGCGGTCCGTTTACGATCGGATCGCCGCAGCAGCTCGGCGAAGTCCTCTACGGGCGGCTCGGGCTGAAAGGCGGCCGCAAGGGCAAGAGCGGGCAATATTCGACCGACGTCAATGAGCTCGAGCGGCTCGCCGGCGAGGGCGTCGAATGCGCCCGGCTCGTGCTTGACTGGCGTCAGCTCACCAAGCTCAGGAGCACCTACACCGATGCGCTGCAGGCGCAGATCAACCCGGAGACCGGCCGGGTGCACACGAGCTTCAGCCTCGCCGGCGCGCAGACGGGCCGGCTCGCGTCTAACGACCCGAACCTGCAGAACATCCCGATCCGCACCGAGATCGGCCGCAAGATTCGTGATGCGTTCGTCGCTGAGCCCGGCAACGTGCTGATGAGCGCGGACTACAGCCAGATCGAGTTGCGGCTGGCCGCGCACATGGCTGACGTCCCGCAGTTGAAGGCCGCGTTCCGCGACAAGGCGGACATCCACAGCATGACGGCGCAGGAGCTGTTCGGCTCGGCCGAACGCGACAAGCGCGACACCGCCAAGATGGTCAATTTCGCGATCCTCTACGGCGTGTCGTCATGGGGCCTCGCCGGCCGGCTCGGGATCCCGAAGGAAGAGGGCAAGGCGATCATCGATCGCTATTTCGATCGCTTCCCGGGCATCCGCACCTATATCGAGCAGACGCTTCAGTTCGCGCGGGAAAACGGATTCACCCGGACGATGTTCGGGCGCCGGACCCACTTCCCCAACATCCGCGCACCGAATCCGTCGCTTCGCGGCGGGGCCGAGCGGGCCGCGATCAACGCCCCCATCCAAGGCACCAGCGCCGACCTGATCAAGCGGGCGATGGCCAGGATGGACGACGCGCTGGGGCACGCTGGGCTCGAAGGCGTGAAGATGCTGCTTCAGGTCCATGACGAGCTGGTGTTCGAGGTACCCGAAGGCCGCGAGGAAGAAGCGGCGGCGGTGGTGCGCGAGGTGATGTCCTCGGCAGCCGAGCCGGCGCTTTCGCTCGACGTTCCGCTGGACGTCGAGGTGGGCTGGGGCGAGCACTGGGGCGCCGCGCATTGACCGACGCACGGCCGCAGTCCGCGGAGCCGACTGCGGACATGGCCGCCCTGGCCCGCGGCGGCCGGATCAACTTCTTCGGCTTCATCATTCGCCTCGCGGCGAGGCTGCCGTTCCTGTTCATCGCCGGCCGCCTGTACGGAGCAGCCGCCCTCGGTCGGTTCGCTTATGCGATCCTTATCGTCGAGTTCGCCGCGCAGCTCGCGACCCTCGGGCTCAAGCGAGGGCTCGCGCAGCAACTGGCCCACACCGACAAACCGCACGCCTGCATCGTCTGGGACGCGCTCATCGTGGCGGCACTCGGCTCGGTCGCCGCCATGGCGCTGCTGATGGTCTTCCCGCAGGCGATGTTCCCGAACAGCCGGATCACCGGCCTCGAATGGCTGTTGCCGATAACGATCATCGCGCTCGCCTGGTCGGACATCACGTTGGCCGCGCTCGCCTATCGGAACGACGTGACTTCGACAGTGCGTGCGCGCGCCATCGTCGAGCCGGTAATCATCAGCGCAGCCGCGCTCGGCTGGTCCTTCATCTCGACTCGCGACGGGCTGATCATCGCCTATGTGCTGTCGATGATCGGAGCGCTGGTCGCCTCGATCATCCCCTTCCTGAAGAGCTACGGATTGCCGCGCGACTGGCGACCGGAACCCGGCACGCTGTGGCGGATGGCGAGGCGCAACATCCCTGTCGCGGCCGCTGACGCCGTGGAATGGGGCTCGCGGCGGATCGACATCGCGGTGCTCGGCCTGTTCTTCCGGCCGGAAGTGGTCGGCATCTATTACGTCGCCCAGAACGTCGCGTCGCTGCCGGCCAAGCTGAAGACCAGCTTCGACCCGATCCTAGGGCCGGTGATCGCCCGCAATCTCAAGAAGGACGATAAGGGTGCGGTCGCCAGGCAGGTGCGGCAGGTCGGGTTCTGGGTGATAGGCGCGCAGCTCGGCGTCGCGCTTGCGCTCGCGATCCCGGGTGAAGCAGTGATGGGGCTGGTCGGTCCGGCCTTTGTCGCCGGCACCGCGGCGCTCGCGTTCCTGCTGGCCGCCGAGGTCGTGGCGGCGATGGCCGCGGTCAGCGAAGCGGCGCTGATCTATGTCGCGCGCCACCGCAACATGCTGCTCAGCCTGGTCATGCTGGCGCTGGAAGCGGGGCTGTCCGTCGCGCTGATCCTGGCGATGCGCGAATTGAACGCGCCGGTGATGTGGCAGGCGACCGGCCCCGCGATCGGGCTTATGCTCGCTCTCGGCTTCGCCGCCGTCGCCAAGTCGCGGCTGCTGTGCGGCATCCTCGGAGAGCGGGTGAACGGGTGGCGATGGCCGCTGGTCTGGGCGGCGGCGGCTGGAACCGTCGTCGGCTATCTCGCGACATTGCTCCCCGAGTGGATCGAGCTGCTGCTCGGCATACCCGCAATTCTCCTCGCGTTCGGCGCGGTTTTGTGGACGAAGGGCTTCGGGCAGGACGACCGCGAACTGTTCCGGATGAAGAAAGCGGATATCGCCGAGCTGCAGATCCCCGCGCCGGGGACGACGGAGGATCCAGTCCGCTAGTGGCGGAAGTGCCGCATGCCCGTGAACAGCATCGCGAGCCCTGCCTCGTCGGCGGCTGCAATCACTTCGTCGTCACGGATCGAGCCGCCCGGCTGGATCACCGCCGTCGCCCCAGCTTCGGCGGCTGACAGCAGACCGTCGGCGAACGGGAAGAAGGCGTCCGACGCGACCGCCGAGCCGACCGTGCGCGGCTCCGGCCATCCGTTTGCCTCGGCGGCTTCCCGCGCGCGCAGCGCCGCGATGCGCGCGCTGTCGCGGCGGTTCATCTGCCCTGCGCCGACGCCTGCGGTGACGCCGTCCTTGGCGTAGACGATCGCATTCGACTTCACGTGCTTCGCCACGGTCCAGGCGAACAGGCAGTCGGCGAGCTCCCGCGCGGTCGGCTCACGCTTGGTCACGCATTTGAGATGTTCGCGGGTGACATGGCCATTGTCCCGGTCCTGGACCAGCATTCCGCCGGCGATGATCGCCAGACTTTGCCCGGCGCGCGCCGGGTCGGGCAAATCGCCGGTCAGCAAGAGCCTCAAATTTTTCTTCTTGGCGAAGATCGCCCGAGCCTCCTCGTCGGCATCCGGCGCGACGACGACCTCGGTGAAGATGCCTGCGATGGCTTCGGCGGTGGCCGCGTCGAGCGGCCGGTTAGCCGCGACGATCCCGCCGAACGCGGAGACGCTATCGCACGTGAGGGCTTCCCTCCACGCGTCCACAAGGGATGCCCGAGTCGCGACGCCGCACGGGTTGGCATGCTTGACGATGACGATGGTCGGCTCGCTGTCTCGAAACTCCGACACCAGCTCGATCGCGGCATTGGCGTCGTTGAGGTTGTTGTAGCTGAGCTCCTTGCCCTGCACCTGGTCCGCTTGCGCGATTCCGCGCGCGTGTGGTCCCGCTGGAATATACAGCGCCGCCTTCTGGTGCGGGTTCTCGCCGTAGCGAAGCTCCATCTTGAGGTTGGACGAGAAAGTCCAGCTCCGCGGCCAGCGCTCGCCCTGGTCCCCAAAGGCGAACCATTGCGAGATCATCGAATCGTAGGCCGCCGTCAGGCCGAAGGCCTTCGCTGCCATGCGTTTCCTGAAGTCGAGCGAGGTCGATCCATCATGGCGCTCGAGCTCGGCGAGCAGGTCTTCATAGTCGGCGGGGTCGGTGACGATCGTGACGAACGCGTGGTTCTTCGCCGCCGAGCGCACCATCGACGGCCCACCGATGTCGATGTTCTCGATAATCTCGTCGCGGCCCGCGCCGCGCATCAGGGTCGCTTCGAACGGATAGAGGTTCACGACCACGAGATCGATGGGCGCGATCTGGTGCTGCTCCATGGCGGCCGAATGTTCGGCGTTGTCGCGAACGCCGAGCAGGCCACCGTGCACCTTCGGGTGGAGGGTTTTGACTCGGCCGTCCATCATTTCGGGAAAACCGGTAAGATCGCTCACATCGCGCACATCGGCCCCGGCGTCGCGAAGCCTGGCGGCGGTGCCGCCCGTCGAGACCAGCTCCACCCCCCGCCCGACAAGCGCCTTCGCGAGCTCCTCAAGGCCCGACTTGTCCGACAGCGAAATCAGCGCGCGCCGCACCGGCACCAGATCAGTCACGAATCTCTCCTCTTTCAGCTGGACCGGCGGAACTGCCAGTGCACTTCGGCGCCGGACGCGGGGGCCTCGCCGTTTATCACGAGCTGCATCGTGCGATGCGCCGCGCCGTGGCCGTCGACCATCAGGCTTTCCTCGACGCCGATGGCCGCGCCGCGACAGCGGAAGCTCCACGGCGGCGCCGCGGGCGAGCGCAGGATCGCGCCCATCCCGTCGGCAGTCACTGTCGGCTCGATTCCCGACGCCAGGTGAAATCGGATGGCGAACGGCGTGCCATCCTTCGAGCGGCGGCGGCTCCTCGCCGCCAGCTCATCGATGCCGCGCACTTCCTTCCCGTCGTTGCCGAGCACCAGCGTCCGCTTGTGAAGCAGCCCGAAGGTGCGAGTATAGCCGTCGTGGCTGGCTTCGAGCCGGCTGGAGTCATTGTCATCCGACCGTTCGACCAGCACGTCGGTCACGCCCTTGCCCAGTGACCCGTCGTCGAGGATCGCCGTCGAGTTGGTATCGGCGACGGTGACGGTGCTGTGCGCGGCGGTTGTCCGAAGCGCCCGGACGAGGTCCGCCGGCATCTGGCTCGGGAGGCCGCCCGGGCCACCGCAATTCACGACCAGCCGCTGCGGCCCGTCGGATAGCTCGATCGCGAGAGTGGAAGCGCAGCCGCTTGCGGCCGCCCTGGGGGGCGGTGGCGGTGCGGCGTCCATGACGACTATGGTTCCGAGCGCCGACAAACGGTGGAAACCCCACCCGCGCGGGTAGCGCAGCGGCCGGGCGCGCATCCCGCAACCCTCGACGACAGCGGTAATCCGGACCGGCTCCCCGCTATTGCCGCCCTGCCAGCTCGACAGCCCGCCATCGCCGAGAGTGACGCCGTGCAGCGCCGACAATGCTGCGGCGGCCGCCGTCTCGAAGCTTTCGGGCGGAGTGTGCTTCGCGGCGAAATAGGCGGCCCGCAAAAGGCCGAGACGTTCGACCAGCCGGACCTGTTCGTACGGGGTCCGGCTGATGAGCCCGCCGTCATCCGACTGCGCTGAGGAGAGCGCGCGCCCCAGACCCGATTCCCCGCGCGCGACGCGCGCAACGCCGCCCTGGACGAGCAGAGCCGCCGCCACGGCGCCCGCCCAGGCCGTCACGCGCTTCAGCCCGGCAGGCGCCCGGTCGGCACTCGCCTCGAGATGGCGGGCTCCGCGCGCCAGGGTATTGAGCAGGGCCGAGCGATAGCCCGCGTCGCTGCTCGACAGGATGTACGGTGCATAAGCCGTCCAGAAAAGGATCCGCTCGCCCCACAGCTCCGGCCGCCAGGCGGGGTCGACGCGGGTGCCGTGCGCCAGAAGCCAGCGCCCGACGATCGCCTCGGCAAGGCGCGCTCCCTTTTCGCGGGAGGCCGCAGCGGCAAGGTCGCGTAGCCAGGAGAAGCCCTGCAGCTGTTCCGCCAAAGGGCCGTCGGTGCCCACCGCGCCAAAGTCGAGGTCCTGGAGCGCCAGCGTTTCTCCCGCACAGGTAAAGCGGCCGGCAAGAAGTGAGTCACCGCGGCGGCGGTCGCCCTGCACATGGTCGCGCGGGACCGCGACCAAGCGCAGCGGTTGCCGGCGGGAGCCCGTCAGACGAGAGAGCAACGAGCCGCGAGCGAGCTTCTGGACGACGTCGCGCGCCGCGGCGTCCCGCCCGCTCATCCCTCGCCCCGAAGCGCCCGGATATTGGCGGCGTACTTTGCGGGGCCGCCACGGAACGTCGCTGACCCGGCGACCAGCACATCGGCGCCGGCGCTCGCCGCCTGCGGCGCGGTTTCAGCATCGATTCCGCCGTCGACCTCGATCAGCACATCGAGATTTTCCTTGGCGACACGCTTGGCGATCGCCTCGATCTTGCGGAGCTGGCTGGCGATGAACTTCTGGCCGCCGAAGCCCGGATTCACGCTCATCACCAGGACGAGGTCGATCTCCTCCAGCACGTAATCGAGCATCTTTGCCGGCGTTGCGGGATTGAGCGACACGCCGGCTTTCTTGCCGAGCGCCTTGATGCGCTGCACGGTGCGGTGGAGGTGCGCTCCGGCCTCGGGGTGCACCGTGATGATGTCGGCACCGGCCTCGGCGAAAGCATCGAGAAACGGGTCAACCGGCGAGATCATCAGATGGACGTCGAAAGGCTTGGCGCTGTGCGGTCTCAGCGCCTTCACGACGGCCGGCCCGATCGTCAGGTTCGGCACGAAATGCCCGTCCATCACGTCGATGTGAATCCAGTCCGCGCCGGCCTCGTCGACCGCGCGCACTTCCTCGCCGAGCCTCGCGAAGTCGGCGGAGAGGATCGAAGGTGCGATGAGCGGCATCAGTCCGATTAGAACGGATTAAGCGGAGCGGACAAGGCGCGCGGTAAAGAAGCCGTCGAGCCCGCCCTCCGCTTCGAGCAGCCCCGGCAGGATCCGCAGGAAGCCCGCAGGCGTCGGCTTTAGCCATTCGGCGATCGGGTCCGGCGCCGAGATTCCGAATGCCGGGTTCGACGTGAGGAAATCCGTGATGATCTCCTCGCCCTCTTCCGGTTCGAGCGAGCAGACCGAATAAACGAGTACGCCGCCCGGTCGAAGCCACTCCGAGGCGCGGCGAAGCAGCTTTCGCTGGAGCTCGGCTGAATCGGCCATGATGCGCGGCCGCGCGCGGTAAAGCACTTCCGGGTGCCGCCGGAAGGTGCCCGTCGCGGAGCAAGGCGCGTCGAGCAGGAGCGCATCGAATTGCCTCTCGGGCGCCCATTGCAGCACGTCGGCAGTGACCAGTTCCGCGGAAAGGCCGGTGCGGCGCAGATTCTCCGAGAGCCGGTTGAGCCGTTCGCTCGACGCGTCGACGGCCGTCACTTTATCGCCAGCGGCGGCAAGCTGCATCGCCTTGCCGCCCGGGGCGGAGCAGAGGTCAAGCACGTGGCCGGCATGGGGCGGCATCAGCCGCGCCGGGAGCGACGCGGCCAAGTCCTGCACCCACCATTCGCCCGAACGGAAGCCCGGGATCGCCGTGACCTCCCCCGAATCATGCAGCCGCACATGCCGCGGCGCCAGCGACAGGCCGCCGGTTTCATTAGCAAAGGCGTGCCCGGCTTCCGCGGTCCTGAAGCTGAGGTCGAGCGGCGGACGGTTCGCGATCTGCCGGCGCGCCGCTTCGACGACGGTCTCGCCCCACGCCGCGGACCATCGTTGCTCCACTTCCGCCGGAAGGCGGGGCGCCGCACCTTGCGGCAAGCCACGTCGCAGCAAGGTGCCGAGCACCCCGTGCACCAGCCGCCGAGGGCCGCCGTCGACTAGCGGCAAGGCGGTAGCGACAAGGGCGTGCTCGGCCGTTCCGAGACCGATCTTCTGCGCCAGGGCGATCCGCAGCACCATGCGGGCCTTCGAATCGTCCGGCAGCCTCTTGCGCGTGGCGCCGTCGATCAATGCGTCGAGATCGGGGAGCCGCCGCAGCGCCTCGCCGGCTATGGCGAGCGCGAGAGCCCTGTCGCTGTCGGGGAGGCCACGCGCGGCCTGCGCCGCCGAATCGAGCTTCTGGCCGCGCCGGAGCACCGCATCGAGCATCCGCAGCGCGGCGCGGCGCGCGTCGAGCCCTTCGGTTCTTGGAATCCCCTCAGCCAAGGCGCATCTTCACGCAATGGAACGGCCCCGGAAACGCCCAGCGCATCTCGACCCGCCGAAATATCTGTCCAAGTCGCCGCCCGTTCCCGAACCGGAGCCGGTCGCCAAGATCAAACCGCCGGCGGGCGAAGAGGAGAAGCCCGATCCCACCCGCTACGGCGATTGGGAGAAGAAGGGCATCGCGATCGATTTCTAAATACCTTCGGCGCGCGGCGGGCGCGACAACAGGCTTTCGAGGACTGATTCGACGGCCGCGCCTTTCAGCAGGTGATCCACGGCGTCGACGATCGGCATGTCGATTCCGCGCTCGCGCGCCAGCCGGGCAAGGACGGGTGCGGTGAACGCGCCTTCGGCCACCGTCCGGCGATCGGCCATCAGCTCCGCGGCAGAACGGCCCTGGCCGAGCCCCACCCCAAGCGAATAGTTGCGCGAGCTCGTCGACGAGCAGGTCAGCACGAGGTCGCCGAGGCCGGAAAGGCCCGCCAGCGTTTCGGGCCGCGCCCCCTTCGCGATACCGAAGCGCGTCATTTCGGCGAACCCGCGCGCGATCAGCGCGGCACGCGCGTTCTGACCCAGGCCGCGCCCCTCGACGACCCCGCAGGCGATGGCGAGCACGTTCTTGACCGCTCCGCCTATTTCCGCCCCGGCGACGTCGTCGCTGACGTAGATCCGGAACGTCGGCTGAGCGAGCGCGGCGCGCAGCCGTTCCGCCACAGCTGCATCCTCAGCGGCGAGCGTGACGGCGGTCGGCAAGCCGGCTGCGACTTCATGCGCGAAGGTCGGGCCCGAAAGCACGGCGACGGGCGCTGCGGGGCAGGCTTCGGCGGCGACCTGATGCAGCAGCTCGCCGCTGTC